>JAKJFA010000100.1 GCA_022705135.1 Pseudomonadota bacterium
GCTTTCCCCGATCTTTGAGCGGCTCAGGAGAGAATCGGTGTCACAATCGCATATCAGCAAACCCGTTTTTTTCGCCACCAGCCATCCGCCGGTGGAAGATTGCGCTACCCCGGCCATTATCGGCGGCCGCGTCGAACTGCAATTGCTGACGACGCTGCGCTGCAACCTCAAATGCACCTATTGTTCGCTGGAAGAGGGCGGCGTCGTCGGCTCGCAGGATCAAGTGCGCTACAGTCTCGACCAGCTCGACGCCTTCATCGACAAGCAGTTGGCCGGTAAGGTGGCGAACCGACCATGAACCGCGCCTACATGCTCGAATTCATGCGCCGCCACCCGCAATACCGCTATCAGTTGCAGACCAACGGCACCCTGCTCGACGACTTGCCCGACGAGATTCTGAGTAACCTCTCCAATATCCTGATTTCGGTCGATGGCGGCGAACGCATCACCGACCATTACCGCGGCAGGGGTGTTTACCGGCAGGTGATGCGCAATGTCGATGCCATCCGCAGCCGCGTTCCCGGCACATTGACCGCCCGCATGACCTGGAGCGACCCGGACATCACCTTCGAGGAAATCGACGACTTGGCGCACCTGTTCGATTACGTCTATTTCCAGTTCGTTGCCGGCGAAGCCTATGAACCGGAAGCGGTTGAAAAGCGCAAGGCCGTGTTGACGCAACTGGTCGACCGCTTTTTTGCCGGTCATCGGCGCCTGTTCCCGATCATCCCGATCATGGGCAGCGTGCGCAACAAGGTCATGCCCTCGCGCGCCCAGGAGCTGTACCACGGACTGACGCAGTGCCGCGTATCAACCCACATTATCAACGTCATGCCGGACGGGCGAATTTTCCCCTGTCCCGATCTACTCTACCTGCCGGAAATGCAGCAAGGCGATGTCATCGCCAACTGGCTGAAACCCTCGCCTTTGCAGCCACATCCCGACATGCCGTGTGAGGGCTGCGAGGCGTTCCATTTCTGCCTGCGCAACTGCATGAAGAACCTCTACCTGGCCTATGTCAAAAACGATCTGGATTATCGCGCCAAAGTGGTCGAGCCGATCTGCGATCTGGTCCGTCACCTGGGGCGCGAGATCGACCGCCACGATCCGCAGGCGTGGTATGGCAAGGCTTCGTTGCCGGTGAAACGCGCTTTGCGCGATTGCGAGGTGTATGAGTACGTCGAAATCATGCCTTAACAGGCTGCTGAAATGCTCACCGGGAGAATGCGTTTGACACGAAAAATGCTCAGATGCGCGACGCGCGACGAAGGTCGTAGCCGGGACTACGATGCC
>JAKJFA010000101.1 GCA_022705135.1 Pseudomonadota bacterium
CCCATCCCCAAGGTTTTTCAATTGTCGCTTCATCCAGGACTATCCAGTCGTCCTCGGGCGGCAACCACTCGGGGCGGCCTACATATTCGATAACTAAGCGACGAGCTTCCTCTTTAGTGACCATGGCTAACGTTGGAGATAACCCGCCGCAGCCGAGGCGCTGATGCGGAAGCGAGAAAGCCCGTACCCTGCGGTCGGGTTGATTGACTTGTTAGCCGCCATATTTTTCAAGTTGCGCTAGAAGTTCGGAATATGCATCTCTTGCCTCGCGTAATGTTACCTCTGGGTGGGAAGTGCGAAACGCTTTGATTGCATGAACTTCATTCTTTGCGGCAACCGCTTGGAGAACTTCAAGAGAGACTGAGCGCCCGCTTTCTAGGCCAATGTTAGGTTGCTCTGGCGTCCAAGCCCCCCAATCTAGGGTTCTTGGGAAATGCCCCCAACGCTCACGTTCGAAATTGCACACAAACCCGCGAATGCGGTCGAGTTCTAGGTGCTTACACGAACAGCATTTTTCCGGAACAAAGACTTTGCTTTTGTAATACTGAGTTTCAACTAGAATTGGGTTTGTTTTCCCATTTATTGGACACGGCCCATGATCGAGCGACAAATAGTTTTGAACTTGATCTACTGCCCTTCTACAGCTACCTTCAAATAGGTATTTGCAATGCTGGCACTTGTTGGGAACGGCACCAGAAAGAAAATGGCAATATGGAACTGGCTCGACTGAGCCAAAAATTGTACAGCGCGGTAAAACAGTCCTATACATGGCGGCTAACGTTGAAGGTAACCCGCCGCTGGAGCGCGCAGCGCGGAAGGAACCCAAAAGCGAAGCTTTTGGGCGGTCGGGTTGACCGGAATGTTAGAGGGCGCTGGCCGACTCTGCGAATACTTCATGGCAACCTGTTTCATCAAGAAAAATGCGATAGTGGTGCAACTCTTTGTATGGTTTTTGGGTTGAACTATCAGACGCAATGAATTGGGCCAGCATGTCTTTTGCTGAAACCTCGATTAGCCGGAAATAGGCGTTTTCGATCCAGGAAGTTTCGCAGTTATGGAGTTGCGTGTAGCGATGCCAGCGCACACGCCGAAACTCGATACTGAACGATGGCAACTCAGCCAAAAGAAGAGTCAACGTGGCGTTCCCACGAGCCATATGAAACTCACAACCTTCGTATTGGCCTGTATCAAATTCGGGCAATTGGATAGCAACCGTAGGCGACAT
>JAKJFA010000102.1 GCA_022705135.1 Pseudomonadota bacterium
TGCACGCCGAATACGGCGGTGTCGTCCCAGAACTCGCTTCTCGCGACCACATTCGGCGTGTCGTTCCTCTGCTAGAGCAGGTTATCGCCGAAGCCGGCGTAACGCTTGAAGAGGTCGACGCCATCGCCTACACCCAGGGACCGGGACTAGCCGGCGCCCTGCTCGTCGGCTGCGCCTTTGCCGAAGCGCTGGCCTTTGCTCTGAACAAACCAACCCTGCCGCTGCACCATTTGGAAGGCCATCTACTGTCGCCGCTGCTTTCCGCCGACCCACCCGAGTTCCCCTTTGTCGCTCTGCTCGTCTCCGGCGGTCATACACAACTGATGCGCATCAGCGGCGTCGGCGAATACGAAACCCTGGGCGAAACGCTCGACGACGCCGCCGGCGAGGCCTTCGACAAAAGCGCCAAACTGCTTGGCCTGCCCTATCCCGGCGGCGCCGCCCTTTCGGCCTTGGCGGAAAAAGGCCGACCGGATGTTTTCGAGCTTCCCCGGCCGCTGCTGCATTCCGGCGACCTCAATTTCAGCTTTTCCGGGCTGAAAACTGCCGTACTGAATTTAGTCAGGCAACGAGAAAACCCGGACGAGCAGTTCAAGGCCGACGTCGCTCGCGCCTTTCAGGACGCCATCGTCGACGTGCTGGTCAAGAAATCGATCAAGGCGCTCAAAGCCACCGGGCTAAAACGGCTGGTCGTCGCCGGCGGCGTCGGCGCCAACAAGCCACTGCGTCAGCGCCTCGATGGCGAAATGCAGCGCCGCGGCGCGCGCGTGCATTACCCGGAACTGGAATTCTGCACCGATAACGGCGCCATGATTGCGCTGGCCGGAGCGCTGCGCCTGCAAGCCGGTAAGAGCATCGCCACCGCCAGTGGCGCTTTTACCGTCAAACCGCGCTGGCCGCTGGCGGAGCTGATGCGCTGAATATTCCGCAGTCAGGCTTTCTTCGCACCGATTTTGCCTTCCTGCCCGGCCAGCAGGCGCTGGATATTGGGCCAATGCTTGCAGATGAGCGCGAAGGCAAGAACACCGATCACCGCCACCAGTCCACCGGATCCGCCATGGATCAATGCGGTCGCCACCGGGGCCGCAACCGCGGCCACCACGGCGGCCAGCGAGGAATAGCGGAAAACAACGGCCATGAACAACCAGGTGGCAATCACGATCAGGAACAACCAGGGATCGAGCGCCAGAATGACACCCGCCGCCGTCGCCACGCCCTTACC
>JAKJFA010000103.1 GCA_022705135.1 Pseudomonadota bacterium
ACCAGTTGGCAAAATTCTGCAATCTGGCACTGTCCGTTTTCTGGTAAATGGTCGGCGAAAACTCATGAAACGGTAATACATCGTCTGCTGCGACAAGGCGTAGAACAGATCGCGCATTCGCGGTTCATCGGTCGGGTGGATCGGTCGGAAGTTGATCTGGGTGCCATCGGCCAGAAGGTGGGTCGTGCGCAGTTCCTTGGGGCCGACGTGGATCTTGCCCTCCTTGTCGGACATCGAGGCAGACAGGTACTTGGCCTCGATAGCCTCCCGCAGCAACTGGGCGCGGTAGTTCGGATGGGCGATGCAGATCAGGGCCAGGGCACGTTCCTGAATGCTCTTGCCGTGCAGATAAGCGACGCCGTACTCGGTGACAACATAGTTCACCCCGGCGCGCGTTGTGACGACCCCGGCACCCGGGCTGAGGCGCGTGACGATCCGAGAGATGGTGCCGTTTTTGGCGGTCGAGGGCAGGGCGATAATCGCCTTTCCGCCGTGGGCCTTGGCCGCGCCCCGGTTGAAATCAACCTGGCCACCCACACCCGAGAAGAACCGGGTGCCGATCGAATCCGCACACACCTGGCCGGTCAGATCGACTTCGAGGGCGACGTTGATGGCCACCATCTTGTTTTGCTGGCTGATCACGTGGGGATCATTCACGTACTCCGTTGGGTGAAAGGCGAACATCGGGTTGTTGTCGATGAACTCGTACAACTGCCGCGTCCCCAAGCAGAAGCTGGCCACAATCTTGCCGCGATCGACGGTCTTGCGCGAGCCGTTGACCGCGCCCGACTGAACGAGTTCGACGATCCGGTCGGAGACCATCTCGGTGTGCACACCCAGGTCCTTCTTATCCTTGAGAAATCCAAGCAGGGCCTGCGGAATCCGACCAATGCCGACCTCGATGGTCGCGCCGTCGTCGATCAGGGCCGCGAGGTTCTCGCCGATCTGCTTCGTCTCCTCGGTCAACTCCATCTCCGGAACTTCGAGGATGGGATCGTCGACCGGCACCAGAACATCCAGGTCATACACATGCACGAACGAATCTCCAAGCGTGCGGGGCATGTTGGGATTCACCTGGGCGATGACGAGCGATGCATTCTCGGTCGCGCATTTCACAACGTCGACGGACACACCGAGACTGCACATGCCGCGTTCGTCCGGGGGTGTGACCTGGATCAGG
>JAKJFA010000104.1 GCA_022705135.1 Pseudomonadota bacterium
CGCAGGGTAACACTGCCGCCCGGCAATCCCGAAGTGCGAATCGAAACGGGGGGATAGCCTTCGCGGCTAAGTCCCCGGGCCGTGATGCCGAGGCTGTTCAGGGCCGCCAGCAGCGGGGCGAGGGGTCGTTCCTGAAGCCGTTCGTCGCCGGTGAGGAGGAACTCCCCCCGGCCGATGGCGGTCACCCCGGTGAGGATCCGCATGGCTGTACCGTTGTTACCCAGGTAGATCTCCCGGCCCGGATTTTCCAGGCGGCCGCCGGTGCCGCCCACGACGAGGTCGTCCTGCCGGGGGGTGATGACGGCCCCCAGGGCCCGGAGGGCGGCGGTGAGGTGCATGGTGTCCTCCGCCACGAGGGGGCGGCGCAGCAGGGACTCCCCCCGGGCGAGGGCGGCGAGGATCAACGCCCGCTGGGTGTAGCTCTTGGAACCGGGCACGGCCACGGCGGCGTTCAGTGGATGGAACAGCGGTCTGATGTCAACGGTTTCCATAATATCATTCTCGATGGATCGGTATAAAGTCTCACCCAACCCTCCCCTTCAAGGGGAGGGTTGGGGTGGGGATGGGTTTAATCCCCTCCTGCCATTACCGGTAATAACCCCATCTCCCTCCTTGCCTCCCCCTTGCAGGGGTAGGAACAAACCACGAAGGGGATGGGAAAAACACTTTTTGCGAAGTCATTGCAAAGGCAGCGCCGCCAGGACAACCCGTTGCATGACCGCCGCCGGCGCCTCCCGGCCGGTCCAGATCCGGATCTGCTCCGCCCCCTGGCGGACGAAGAGGCCGATGCCGCTGATGGGGGTGCAACCGGCCGCCTCGGCTTCCCGGAGCAGCTTCGTCTTGCGGGGATTATAAACAGCGTCCATGACGAAGCGGAAATTGGGCAACGACTCCGGGGCCACCGGTGATTGTTCCGTATGCGGATGCATGCCCACGGGGGTTGTATTGATCAGCACATCGGCCCGGAAGTCCGCTACGGCGGCCAGGGGTCGGACCGGACAATGAAAGTCCCGGACCAGCGCCGCTCCCCGTTCGGGGGTCCGGTTGAAGATCACCGGCATGCCCCCTTGGCGGAGGATGCCGAAAATCGCCGCCCTG
>JAKJFA010000105.1 GCA_022705135.1 Pseudomonadota bacterium
GGCGCCAGGTCATTCGCGACCTGCGCCGGCATCTCGACCCGGCCCAGCTCATCACAATGGTGGGCGATGGCAACAATGCGCACCCACTCGTCCACTCGATGGTCCGCAACAATATCCGCCGCAGGGGCCCGGTGCATTTCGACGGCTTCGAGTCCGGGTGCGCACTCGAACGCACCATCGACCAAACGCCGGAGAACGTGATCGCCACCATCCGCGCATCGCGGCTGCGCGGACGCGGCGGCGCCGGATTCGCCACGGGACAGAAGTGGGAATTCGCCCGCAACGCGTCCGGCGAACGCAGGTATGTGCTGTGCAATGCCGACGAAGGGGAGCCTGGGACGTTCAAGGACCGCGTGCTGCTGACCGAATGCCCGGACCAGGTCTTCGAGGGCATGACCGTCGCCGGCTATGCGCTGGGCAGCGATTCGGGCATCGTCTACCTGCGGGGGGAGTATGCGTATCTGCGGGCCTTCCTGGAGAATGTGCTCGAGACCCGTCGCCGTCAGGGCCTGCTTGGAAAGGCGATTCTCGGAAAACCCGGTTTCGATTTCGACATCCGCATCCAGATGGGGGCGGGGGCCTACGTGTGCGGTGAGGAAACCGCATTGATCAGCTCGTGCGAAGGCCTGCGTGGCGATCCGAAAAACCGACCGCCGTTCCCGGCCCAAAAGGGCTACATGGGCTGTCCGACCATCGTGAACAACGTCGAGACCTTCAGCGCCGCCGCTCGGATCATGGAGAGAGGCGCCAACTGGTTTGCGGAGATGGGATCGGAGCGCACAACCGGCACGAAGGTGCTCTCGATTTGCGGGGACTGCCGCAAACCGGGCGTTTACGAGGTGCCCTTTGGCATCACGGCCCGCGAACTGCTCGATATGGCCGACGCCGATAATCCGGGGGCCATGCTCATCGGCGGGCCCTGCCGCCAGATGATCGGTCCGGAGCGCTTCGGCGGGCAGATTTGCTACGACGACCTCGCCACCGGCGGGGCCATTCTCATCTTCAACCGCGCCCGGAACAAACTCGAGATCGCGGAGCATTACCTGGATTTCTTCATCGAGGAGAGCTGCGGCCATTGCACCCCCT
>JAKJFA010000106.1 GCA_022705135.1 Pseudomonadota bacterium
GCGCGAGGTGAGGCGATGAGCACGTTGTACAAGGACAAGAAGTGCCGGGAGAAGCGGGCTCGCCGCGAGCGGGCGCACCAGCGCCTGCGGCAGCGCGTCGAGGGGACGCCGGCCCGGCCGCGGCTGTCTGTCTTCAAGAGTTCGCGTCACCTCTACGCGCAGGTGATCAACGACCTTGGCGGGCACACGCTGGCGGCCGCGAGCACGCTCGAGGCCGGGATTCGCGAGTCGCTCGGCGGCGCGGCCGCCTGCAACCTCGCGGCGGCCAAGCTGATCGGTGAGCTGGTCGCGGAGCGGGCGCTCGCCAAGGGGATCACGGCCGTGGTATTCGACCGTGGTGGCTATCGGTATCACGGCAGGGTCAAGCAGCTCGCCGAAGCCGCGCGGGCCAAGGGCCTGCAGTTCTGATCGCGGCGGACCGCCAGAGGCGACAAGGAGACCGGAGTTGGCTAGGGATTTCGAGCAGAAGACCGAGTTCTTCGAGCAGGTGGTGCACATCAACCGCGTCACCAAGGTGGTGAAGGGCGGCAAGAACTTCTCCTTTTCGGCGCTGGTGGTGATCGGCGACGGTCAGGGACGGGTCGGCTACGGCGCCGGCAAGGCCAAGGAGGTGCCGATGGCGATCCGCAAGGGCATCGAGATCGCCAAGAAGAACCTCATCTCGATCCCGGTGGCCGGCACCTCGATCCCCCACGAGTCGCTCGGGCGTTACGGCGGGGGCCTGGTCCTGCTCAAGCCCGCGTCGACCGGCACGGGGGTGATCGCGGGCGGTCCGGTCCGGGCCGTGATCGAGGCCTCGGGCATCCAGGACATCCTCACCAAGTCGCTCGGCTCGACCAATCCCCACAACGTGGTGAAGGCGACCTTCGACGCCCTGTTGCAACTGCGCCCGGTCACGCCGCGCGAAACCACCGCGGCGGTGGCGGGCTGAGGCTGGCCGGGGAGATCCAGACGATGACGAAGGACAAGAAGACGATCCGGATCCGGCAGGTGCGCAGCGTGATCGGGTGCCCGGAGCCGCAGCGCGAAGCGCTGCGCGGCCTCGGCCTGCGCCGGATCCGGCACGAGGTGGAGCGGGAAGATT
>JAKJFA010000107.1 GCA_022705135.1 Pseudomonadota bacterium
CTTAGATTCAACGTTGAAGTGCAACAAGTCTCAGGACCCATGATAGACCTCCATGGGGGTTTTGAAGTCGTGTCTTTTTCGGGGTCGGGTGTTTAGTTCGAAGGCGATGAGATCGCATTCTTGCTGGGTCAGGTTTTTCATACAGACGCCTTTGGGTAGGTACTGCCGGATCAAGCCGTTGAGGTTCTCGTTACTGCCGCGCTCCCATGAGTGATAAGGCGTAGCGAAGTAGCAGGTCACCGGGAACTGCTCCTCAATCTTCTTGTAGCTATGGAACTCAGTGCCATTATCGAAGGTGATCGTCCGCATTCTGTTCCGGTGTTCAACGATGGCACTCGCAGTTCCCTGATGGGCTTGTTCTGCGGTACGCGAGGTGAGTTTCCTGATCACTGCGAAACCGGAGCGCCGCTCCACCAGCGTGAGAATACACGCCCGCTGATCTTTCCCCATGACGGTATCGCCCTCCCAGTGACCGATGGTTTGTCGCAGTTCTGCTTCTAACGGTCGCTCCGTAATGTGTCGCTTGCCTGGCAGAACGCCACGTGAATCCTTGCTGTTGTAACGCTTACGTCGGCGCTTGGACATGATCCGCATGTGGGTATAGAGCTTGCCCCCGGCTTTCTTGTCTTTGAGAATGTACCGATAAATGGTCTCGTGACTGATGCTCAGTTCGCCTTGCTTCTTGAGTACGGCAGAGATTTGCTCAGGGCTCCACTTCTTCTTGAGCAGCGCCTCGACTTTGCCGAACTCTTCGGCGGAGAACCACGATTTGCGCCGTGCTCGCCTTCGTCGGCCCGCGGAGTATTCCTGTGCTTTTTCGACTCGGTAACGCCCATCGTAGTGCGTGGCATTGCGTCGTAGTTCGCGGCTGATGGTGCTTCTTGCTCGTCCCAGTTCTGCAGCGACTTCTGCCTGAGAACAACCTGTACGCATCAATGCCGTTATGCTGTATCGTTCTTCCTGGGTGAGCTGGTGGTACTTATTCAACATGGCATCCTCCTTCTTGGCGGAAATGGGATGCCGTTAGTCTCTCAGCTCCCCACCTTTTTGGAGAACTTGTTGCACTTACTTTGTGAATCCGCG
>JAKJFA010000108.1:0-759 GCA_022705135.1 Pseudomonadota bacterium
ACAACTTTGCCTTCTGGAATCCAACCGGAAAAAAGTATCTTTCCTGAAGCATATTCAACGTCTGTTGAATTTGGACGGTGTTTTCACCCTCCAGGACCGGACGGAAAACATTGTCCGTGAGGGGCAGTGGAGGGAAAAATTTGATGTGGTGATCTCACGCGCCTCTCTCAAGCTGCCTGATTTAATGCCCTTGGGACAGTATTTTCTCGCGCCCGGCGGCCTGTTGATAACCTTAAAAGGTCCGGACGTCTCCCCGGAGGTGGATGCCGCCTTTTCTGGAGAAAATCATGGCAATATATTTCAATTATATCAAGAGGATATAAATTTGCCGCTTTTGGGCCCGCCGCGCAAAATTATTATTTTAGAAAAGGCAAAATAAAGCAAAAAACCCTTTTTTGTGTTAGTTTTCACGCAAGTTTTTTCCAGAAGCAATTTTCGAAAGAATTACAAAAAATAATGAGTAAAATCATATGCATCGCAAACCAGAAAGGCGGCGTCGGCAAAACGACGACAGCGGTTAATTTGTCCGCCTCGCTGGCCGCGGCCAACCGGAAAACTTTGCTCATTGATGCCGACGCACAGGGCAACTCCACCAGCGGCCTCGGCATCGAACGGATGCGCTATGAAAAAGCCAATTTTTACCACGCCATGATCGGTCAGGCGTCCCTGGAATCCGTCATTGTGCAGACCGCTCTGCCCAATCTGGACATCATTGCGTCGAATCAGGATCTGATCGGGATGGAAATTGAGTTTGTTTAT
>JAKJFA010000108.1:769-1069 GCA_022705135.1 Pseudomonadota bacterium
ACAGGGAAAGCCGGCTTCGCCGGCTTTTAAAAAATCTGGATCGGTCTTATGAATTTATTATCATCGACTGCCCGCCGTCGCTGGGGTTCATGACCGTCAATGCGCTCGTCGCCGCGGACACGCTGATTGTTCCCCTGCAGTGCGAGTATTACGCACTGGAAGGCCTGGGACACCTGCTCAACACGGTGCAACTGGTCAAAGCCAATCTGAATCCGCAGTTGGCTCTGGGCGGCATCCTGCTGACCATGTTTGATCCGCGCAATACACTTTCGCATCGCGTAACGGAAGACGTCCGGAAAC
>JAKJFA010000109.1:0-379 GCA_022705135.1 Pseudomonadota bacterium
CCTCCTGGCAATCCCGAAGTATGAATCGAAACGGGGGGATACCCGTTGCGGTTAAGGCCCCGGGCCGCGATGCCGAGGCTGTTCAGGGCCGCCAGCAGCGGGGCGAGGGGCCGTTCCTGAAGCCGATCGTTGCCGGTGAGGATGAACTCCCCCCGGCCGATGGCGGTCACTCCGGTGAGGATCCGCATGGCCGTCCCATTGTTGCCCAGGTAGATCTCCCGGCCCGGATTTTCCAGGCGGCCGCCGGTGCCACCCACGACGAGGTCGTCCTGCTGCCCGGGGGTGATGACGGCCCCCAGGGCCCGGAGGGCAGCGGTGAGGTGCATGGAGTCCTCCGCCACGAGGGGGCGGCGCAGCAGGGACTCCCCCCGGGCGAGGG
>JAKJFA010000109.1:424-1011 GCA_022705135.1 Pseudomonadota bacterium
AACCGGGCACGGCCACGGCGGCGTTCAGGGGACCGGACAGCGGTCTTATGTCGACTGTTTCCATAGCATCATTCTCGATGAATCGGTATTATAAAGTCTCACCAATCTTTACCCCATCCCCCTCCTAACCTCCCCCTTGAAGGGGGAGGAATGAATCTCCAAGGGGCGGAAAAACACTTTTTGCGAGGTCATCGCTCTGGCAGCGCCGCGAGGACAACCTGGCGCATGACTGCCGCCGGCGCCTCCCGGCCGGTCCAGATCCGGATCTGCTCTGCCCCCTGGCGGACGAAGAGGCCGACGCCGCTGATGGGGGTGCACCCGGCCGCCGCGGCTTCCCGGAGCAGCTTCGTCTCCCGGGGATTATAGACAGCGTCTATGACGAAACGAAAATTGGGCAACGACTCCGGGGCCACCGGCGATTGTTCCGTATGCGGGTGCATACCCACGGGGGTAGTATTGATCAGCACGTCGGCCCGGAAATCCGTCAGGGCGGTCAGGGGTCGGACCGGACAGTGGAAATCACGGACCAGCGCCGCTCCCCGTTCAGGGGTCCGGTTGAAGATCACCGGCATGCCCCCCTGGCGGAG
>JAKJFA010000010.1:0-4247 GCA_022705135.1 Pseudomonadota bacterium
ACTCGATGCCCGCCTCAAACAACTC
Organism: Pseudomonadota bacterium; assembly: GCA_022705135.1. Classification (GTDB taxonomy): domain Bacteria; phylum Pseudomonadota; class Gammaproteobacteria; order Burkholderiales; family Rhodocyclaceae; genus UBA1934. Next base: position 26 of record JAKJFA010000010.1, read on the forward strand.
GGCATCAAGGATTGGCAGGGCAAGGCTTTTTCGACCGTATTCTGGGATATCTTCGGCGAACAGGGGCATCCGGTGCGCGCCACTGTTTCCGACATGGGACCGTTACTGCTGTCGCGTCTCCTGAACCTGAACGACACGCAGAGCGGCGTATTGCAGCTGATTTTCCGCATCGCCGACGACCATGGCCTGCTGCTGCTCGACCTGAAAGACCTGCGCGCCATGGTGCAATACATTGGTGAGCATGCCCGGGAATTTACCACCGAATACGGCAACGTCTCGGTCGCTTCCATCGGCGCCATCCAGCGCAATTTGCTGGCGCTCGAAGAACAGGGGGGCAATGTTTTTTTCGGCGAGCCCATGCTCGACATTGACGACCTGATCCAGACCGACCGCGACGGACGCGGCTGCATCAACATCCTTGCCGCCGACCGCCTGCTCAACACCCCCTCACTGTATGCCACGTTCCTGCTCTGGATGCTGGCGGAACTGTTCGAGCAACTGCCAGAAGCCGGCGATCTCGACAAACCGAAACTCGTCTTCTTTTTCGACGAAGCCCACCTGCTCTTCAACGATGCGCCCAAAGCCCTGCTCGAAAAAATCGAGCAGGTCGTGCGGCTCATTCGCTCCAAGGGCGTCGGCATCTATTTCGTCAGCCAGAACCCGCTCGACATCCCGGAAACCGTCCTCGGCCAACAGGGCAATCGCGTACAACACGCGCTACGCGCCTTTACGCCACGCGACCAGAAAGCCGTCAAGACTGCTGCCGAAACCTTGCGCCCCAATCCCAAATTTTCCGCCGAGACGGCGATCACCGAACTGGGCGTCGGCGAAGCCCTGCTGTCCTTCCTGGACGAAAAGGGCGCACCCCAGGTGGTTGAACGGGCCTTCATCCTGCCACCCGCCTCGCAAATCGGTCCGCTAGCGCCAGAAGAACGCCAGAAAGCCCTCAAAGCCTCGGTCCTCTTCGGGCACTATGAAGCCGCCATCGACCGCGAATCGGCGTATGAAATGCTCAAGGCGCGCGCCGACACGTCCAGTCCTTCACCCACAAAACCCACGCCCAAAACCGTTTCGGCGCCCGCCCAGGAAAGCGGCGGTTTCCTCGGCACTTTAGGCAACATCCTGGGCGGCGGCAACGGGCGCCGCCAATCCGTCGGCGAAGCCATGGTCAAAAGCGCGGCGCGCACCATTGGCTCCGAAGTCGGCCGCCAGGTCATTCGCGGCGTACTGGGTTCATTGCTGGGGGGCCGCAGGCGCTAATTTCGCATAGAGTGCCCCAAAACCCTTGCGTGCTTCTTGCCGCGCAACGCCAGTCGGTTAGAATTGACGCATGATCGGAATCCTCCTCATCACGCACGGCAGTTTCGGCGAGGCACTGGTGCAAAATGCCTGTCACGTCCTGAACAAGCGGCCGCCGCAACTCAACCAGTTAGGCGTCTCGGCGCAGGACGACCCGCTTGACCTGCTACCACTGGCACGCCAATTGGTCGGGCTGGTCGATTCCGGTAAAGGGGTTCTGATCCTCACCGATATTTACGGCGCCACGCCCGCCAACCTGACCCTGAAACTTCTCGAACCCGGCCGGGTCGAGGGCCTGGCCGGAGTCAGCCTGCCCATGCTGATGCGGGCGCTAACCTACCGTGAAAAAGGCATGGAAACCATGCTGTCCAAGGCCGTGAGCGGTGGCCGCGACGGCGTTCTTAACCTAGTGAAGGATGTCTGATGCTGTCCAGGGAAGCCGAAATCACCAACAAACTCGGGCTGCACGCGCGCGCCTCGGCCAAATTCACCCAGCTCGCCGGAAAATACAAGAGTGAAGTCTATATGAGCAAGGGCAGCCGCCGCATCAATGCCAAAAGTATCATGGGGGTGATGATGCTGGCCGCGGGCGTGGGCTCGAAGGTCACGGTCGAAACCGACGGCCCGGATGAAGCCGAAGCGATGGAAGCTCTTTTGGAGCTGATCGCCAGCAAATTCCACGAGACTGAATAATGCCCACGACGCCTTTGCCGCGTTCCGTTCCTCCCCCCAACATCAGTTTCACGCTGCATGGCCTCGGGGTTTCGGGCGGAATCGCCATCGGCCGCGCTACCCTGGTATCGCACGCCACCCTGGAAGTCGCCCACCTGACCATTTCTCCCCGCCTCGTGGACAAGGAAGTCGAGCGGCTGGAAACCGCCTTGTGCAAGGTGCGCGACGAACTACGGGCGGTCAAGGAGCAGGCCGGAAACGCCCCCAGTGAGCTGACCGCCTTCATCGACGTTCACATCGGTTTCCTCTCCGACCCCGAACTTTCTGAAGTCACCAAGCGCATCATCCGCGAACGCCGCTGCAACGCCGAATGGGCGCTGGTGCAGCAAATGGAACATCTGGTCGAACAGTTCGAGCAATTCGACGACCTCTACCTGCGCGAGCGCAAATACGACGTCGTGCAGGTGGTCGAGCGTGTCGTCAAGGAATTGCTCGGACACCCCGGGCGCGGCGGGTTGCGCGCCAGCAAGAAGACCACCGAGGAAGCGCAAATCGTTGTCGCCCACGATTTGTCGCCCGCCGATACCATCAATTTCAAGGAGCAACGCTTCGCCTCCTTCATCACTGATGTCGGCGGCGCCACTTCGCACACGGCCATCCTCGCCCGCAGCATGGCGATCCCCGCCATCGTCGGACTGTCCAACGCCCGCACCCTGATCCGCGATCAGGAATTGTTGATTGTCGACGGCCAGCGCGGCGTCGTCATCGTCAATCCGGACGAACGCATCCTCGAAGAGTACCGCCTGCGCAAGGAACAACTGGAAATCGAGCGCAACAAGCTCAAACGCCTGCGCAGCGCCAAATCGAACACCCTCGATGGCACCGAAATCTCCCTGATGGCCAATATCGAATTGCCCAGGGACGTCGATGCCGCACTCGAGGCCGGCGCCGGCGGCATTGGGCTCTTCCGCACCGAATTCCTCTTTCTCGGGCGCGGTGACATGCCCAGCGAAGACGAGCAGTTCGAGGCCTACCGCAAAGTGCTGAAGGGAATGGAGGGGCGGCCCGTCGTCATCCGTACCTTCGATCTTGGCGCCGACAAGTCAGTCGATCAGAAACGCACCCAGATCAACCCGGCCTTGGGGCGCCGCGCCATCCGGCTGTCGCTCTCCGAGCCCAACATGTTCCAGAAGCAGTTGCGGGCACTCCTGCGCGCCTCCAAATACGGCAACCTGAAAATTCTCATCCCCATGCTGGTGCACGCCGATGAAATCACCCAGACGCTGGCCGCCATCGACCAGGCGAAAGCCAGCCTGCGCGCCGAGCAGGTCAGTTTCAACGGCGCTGTCGAAATCGGCGCCATGATCGAGATTCCGGCGGCTGCCCTGGCCGTCAACCTCTTCCTGCGCCGCCTCGATTTCATCTCCATCGGCACCAACGACCTGATCCAGTACAGCCTCGCCATCGACCGCATGGACGAGGAAGTGGCCTACCTCTACGATCCGCTCCACCCCGCCATTTTGATGCTGCTCGGACACGTCATCGTCAGCGCCGAAAAGGTCCACGCGCCGGTTTCGGTATGCGGCGAAATCGCCGGCGATCCGGAAATGACCCGCCTACTGCTTGGCATGGGACTGCACTCCTTCTCCATGCACCCCGCCCAGATCCTCGAAGTCAAGAGCCGCATTATGAAGTCGGACATCAACGAACTGGCGCCCCAGGTGCGGCGCATGCTGCGCCTAGATGATCCGGTGAAGCTGAAGGAAGCGCTGGCAAAGCTCAACGCCGATTAATTCAGTCCGACAAGCAGATGCGGTTGCGGCCCTTTTCCTTGGCCTCGTACAGCGCCGCGTCCGCCCTCCGGATAAGGTCTTCGAGGTTCCCGGCTTCCTCACTCGCGATGTCCGCAATGCCGGCACTAACGGTCGTCGCAATACGCTTTCCCTCATACAGCACGGCGCACGCCTTGACGCGATTCAAAATGCGTTCGGCCAGACAAAGCGCTTCCGGCTGGCCGGTTTCCGGCAATAACACGATGAATTCCTCGCCGCCGAAACGCGCCAGAAGATCCACATTGCGCACACTACCCTTGAGGGTGTCGGCAATGGCGCGCAGGATCTGGTCGCCCACCGCATGGCCATGGCGATCGTTGATCCGTTTGAAATGGTCGACATCCAGCATAATGACCGAGAGGGGCCTCTGATAGCGCACGGAACGCTCGAACTCCTGTTCGGCCTCCTGATAGAAGAAG
>JAKJFA010000010.1:4257-34923 GCA_022705135.1 Pseudomonadota bacterium
GCACCTCCAGTTCGGACTGGGTATTCTTCAGCGCGCCGATCAGGCGCTCCCGCTCCTGCATTGCCCGCGTCAGCTCGGTAATGTCATGCAACAAAATGATGTTGCCGATTTCCTTAGCTTTGGTTTTCCAGTAGAGCGGCGCCGAATTGATCTGGTAGTAATGCTCCTGCCCATCAGTGATGGCAAAGGTTCTGCGCTGCCGGACGCTGGAAGCCCAATCGTGTTCCTTCAACCACTGCGGCAGCACACCCTCCATCGCCTTGCCCAAAACCGCGGCCAGCGATCCGACGCCGAGCAAGCCCAACATAACGGGATTGGCGTGAATGATCCGGCAGCGGCCATCGAGCACGAGGACGGCATCCTGCATATTCTCGAGAATTTGCTCGCCCGCCATCGGCAGAATCTGCAGCAGCCGGAAATGATAGAGCGCCCAAAAGAAGGTGAGCGCTGTTGCGGTCAACCCAAACGAGGTCAAGTCAAGCGCCGGCCCCGGAGAAATGTGCATCAGCGCCACCAAATTGGTCAAAATCGGAAAGAGCGCGCCAACAAACAACAAGATGGCCTGGCCACGCCAGGGATAACGCGTCTTCCGGATTTGCCTGATCAAAAGGAAAATGACCCAGGCCAGCAAGACGTAGCAATAGGCGGTATGAACCCAGAACCACATGCCTGGCTTCCAGGACTCCCTGAGGAAGAATTCGCCATACCTGACGAAGGCGACATGCTCGAAAAACCACCCGTGCCGCTCGTTCGTCCACACCATCACCAGGGTAAAACAAGGCAGCACCAGCAGGCTTATGACGCGCCATGCCGAAGACCACTGTGTGCGATGCTCATGGGCCAGAACAAACAGGAGGAAAAAGACCGGCGCGCTGACCACACCGATGAATCTGACTTTTGAAAGCCAAAAATCCGCTGCCTCGGGAGTTCCGCTCAAGGCCGACAAAGCAGCGCTCAGGGACATCACGGTGATCGACAAAAACGCGCAGGCAAGAAACCTGGCCTGCGCCCCACCGTATCGGACAACGGAATAGACAGCAAGGGGAAAAGTCACTGCCGAGGCAAGAAACAAAAGAAAAACGTAGCTGCTGTACAGAAATTGCATCGCTCGACAACCACCCCCCGCGCCCGGGGCCACCCCCGGAACCGCACACGCTCAGAATAACATATCGCGCCAGGACAGCGCTCGAACAGTGAGATATCATGTGCACTGCTGTTTTTCGACTCCAGGATGTGCCCCATGAGCTGGATCAGCTGGAAGGATGCCTATCGGACCGGCGAAGAAGCCATCGACCGCGACCACAAGACACTGTTCAAACTCATCAACGAGTTCGATGACGCTTTTCAGGAATCTCGCCGGCGCCGCGATTTGCTGGCGATCCTCAACCAGCTGGTTGCCTATGCCGAGGGCCATTTCCAGCGCGAAGAAGCGATCATGGCGGCGCACCATTATCCCGAGCTGGAAAGCCATCAACAGCTGCATGAGCAGCTGTACGACACCATCTACGCCCTCAACGAACGCCTGCAAAACGACCCGCGCCCCCTGGAGCGCGAGGCCATCGCCTTCCTCAAAAACTGGCTGGGTGACCACATCCTGCATTGTGATCTCGCCTTTGCCGAGTTCATCCGGCGGAAGAATCCCTCGAAATCCGGCGCCAACGCATGATCCACTTATAGAGCTCTTCCAGAACCAAGGTCGACGAAGCGACCAGCGAGACCATCACCCAATCCGAAAAGCTCAAGGCGGTGGTGCGAAAAAGCACTTGCGCCGGCAACCAGTTTACGACCAGCACCTGCAAACCGACCACGCAGAGGAGCGCCAGCCAGAGCAGACGATTGCGGAAAAAATTGCGGTTGAAGGCCGAGCCAAACTCGGCGCGGGCGTTGAAAATATTGAAGAACTGGAAGAGAACAAAGGTCGTGAAGGCCATGGTCAAGGCATGTTCCTTGCTGCCAATTCGCAATCCATACCAAAGTACCCCAAGCGTGCCTACCGTCATAATCAGCCCGAAAAATGCCAGCTTGGCCAGACGTTGCCAGTTCAGGATTTCGATACCCGGACGGCGCGGCGGATCGGCCATAATGCCTTTTCTTTCCGGATCGACCCCCAGCGCCATGGCTGGCGGGCCGTCCATGATGATATTGACCCACAGGATCTGAACCGGGTTGAGCGGCACCGGCAAGCCGAGGAGCGAGGCGCCCAGCACCGTTCCCAAGGCCCCCATATTGGTCGACAGCTGGAAGCGCACGAATTTGACCAGATTGTCGTAAATGGTGCGCCCTTCCTTGACGGCACGCACGATGCTGGCGAAATTATCGTCGGTCAGCACCATGCTGCCGGCTTCCTTGGTGACTTCAGTGCCGGTAATCCCCATGGCAATGCCGATGTCGGCGCGCTTCAAGGCCGGCGCATCATTAACGCCGTCGCCAGTCATGGCGACAACGTGACCCGCGCGCTTCAGCGCCTGCACCAGCTTGACTTTGTGTTCCGGTGCCACCCGTGCGAAGACGGAAACCCGCTCAATGCAGGCAGCCAGTTCCTCTTCGCTCATGGCGTCGAGATCGGCGCCAGTCAAGGCCTCGCCGCTTAACCCCAATTCACGTGCGATCGCTACGGCGGTGGCGCGATGATCGCCGGTGATCATTTTGACTTCGATGCCGGCCGTGCGGCAGAGCGCAATCGCCTCGCGCGCTTCCGGGCGCGGCGGGTCCATAATACCGACCAGCCCTTGCAGGCAAAGGTCACCGACGTGCTGCATCAAATCGCCATCCGGATCGAAATCGCGCGCCGCGAAGCTACGCGAGGCGATTGCCAGCACACGCAGGCCGCGCCCAGCCATCGCTTCGTTTTCGGCCAACAGAGCTTCACGATTCGCCATATCCAGCGCCGTTTCGCCGTCTTCAGCCGATAGCACGGCACAATGCTCCAGCAGCACATCCGGCGCGCCCTTGACGAACATCACCACCTGCTCGCCAACGTGGTGGAAAGTCGCCATGAACTTGTTGGCGGAATCAAAGGGGATTTCGGCAATGCGTGGAAATTTTCGCACCACGTCATCCATCTCGACGCCGCCCTTGCATGCGAGTGCCACCAGCGCGCCTTCGGTGGGATCGCCAATCAGTTGCCCGCCGCGAATACGGCTGTCGTTGCACAACGCTGCTGGCCGCAATAGCACAGACAATTCCGGCAGCGCCGAGCCATCTTCAGCCAGAATCCTGCCTTCGCCTTCATAGCCCTCGCCCTCGACCGCAAAACGGCGGCCTTGGTAGAAGAAAGCCCGCGCCGTCATCTGATTCAAAGTCAGCGTTCCTGTTTTGTCGGAACAAATTACTGTCGTACAGCCCAGAGTTTCGACCGCGGCCAGCCGCTTGACAATGGCACGCTGGCCGGCCATGCGGCGCATGCCCAACGCCAGCGTCACCGTCACCACCGCTGGCAGGCCTTCAGGAATTGCGGCCACCGCCAGCGTAATCGCCGTCAGCATTGCCGAAGCCAGGGCTTCGCCGCGCAGCAGTGCGAGAACGAAAATCAGTGCGACCACGAAGCCGGCAATCATCGCCAGGCGCTTGCCCAAACCGTCGAGTTGCACCTGCAGTGGTGTTAGCGCTTCATCGTCTTCCTGCATCATGCCGGCAATGCGCCCCATTTCAGTCTGCATACCGGTCGTCGTCACCAGAAGTTCGGCGCGGCCGCGCGTCACCACCGTATTCATGAAGGCCATATTGGCGCGTTCGGCCAACGCCGCATGGGCATCTTCGACAACACCGGTGATCTTGGCCACCGCATGCGATTCGCCGGTCAAAGTCGATTCGTCAATTTCCAGACTGTGTGCCGCAATCAGGCGTCCGTCGGCCGGCACCTTGTCGCCCGCTTCCAGCAGCACCAGATCGCCCGGAACCAGTTCATCGGCCGCCAGTTCAACTTTGATGCCATCTCGGCGCACCCGCGCCTTTTGCGCCAACATGTTCTTCAAGGCCGCCAGGCTTTTTTCAGCGCGCGCCTCCTGATAGAAGCCAAGAACAGCGTTAAAGACAACCACCACCAAAATAACGATCGAATCTTTGAAATCTCCGACAAAAGAAGCGACTACCGCTGCCAGAACGAGCACACCGATCAAAGCACTCTTGAACTGGTCGACAAAGCGCCGCCAAGCCGGCAGCGGCGGTTTTTCCGTCAAACGGTTGCGCCCATATTTTGCAAGACGAGTCGCCGCCTCCGCTGCCTTGAGGCCACCCATGGCATCGGCTTCGAGACGTCGAGCGACCACTTCTGTTGATTCGGCATGCCAGGGAAGAGCCCCTGAGGTTTCACTCGATTGCGTCATGGTCTTTCCAATTCTTGGAACCGCCGCATCCGGCGGGAAATCAGGCAAAACGACCTATCCCCGTCAAATTCTCCTGGCCAGCTCGGCCGCCTTGCCGGTGTACTCGCGTGGTGTCAGTTTCAAAAGTTCTGCCTTCGCCTTGGCGGGAATGGCGAGCTTTTCGATAAAAGCCCGCAACTGCTCAGCCGAGACGCGCTGGCCGCGCGTCAGATCCTTGAGTTGCTCGTAGGGTTTCTCGACGCCATAGCGCCGCATCACCGTCTGGATCGGCTCGGCAAGCAATTCCCAGTTGGCGTCAAGGTCGTCTCCCATGCGCCCGGCGTCGATCTCGAGCTTGCCCAACCCCTTCAGCAGCGCGTCGTAACCCAGCAGCGTGTACCCCAAACCGACGCCCATATTGCGCAACGCAGTCGAATCGGAGAGGTCGCGCTGCCAGCGCGAAATGGGCAATTTTTCGGCCAGATGGCGCAGGACGGCATTGGCCAGCCCCAAATTGCCTTCGGAATTCTCGAAATCGATGGGATTGACCTTGTGCGGCATTGTCGACGAGCCGACTTCGCCCGCCTTCAACTTCTGCTTGAAATAGCCGAGCGAAATATAGCCCCAGAGGTCGCGGTCGAGATCGATCAGGATGCTGTTGGCACGGGCAAAGGCATCGAATAGTTCGGCCAGCGCATCATGCGGTTCGATCTGGATGGTGTAGGGATTGAATTCCAGCCCCAGGGATTCGACAAATTTCCGGGCAAAGCCTTCCCAGTCAAAACCGGGGTAGGCCGCCAGATGGGCGTTGTAATTGCCGACGGCGCCGTTGACCTTGCCGAGCAGGCTGACCCCGGCAATGCAGGCATGCGCCCGTTCCAGCCGATAAACCACATTGGCCAGTTCCTTGCCCATCGTTGTCGGTGTCGCCGGCTGGCCGTGCGTGCGGCTCATCATGGGTATCTCGGCGTAAGCGTGCGCCAACTCGCGCAAACGGCAAATGACCGCGCCCAGCGCCGGCAGCAGGACTTCATCACGCGCATGACGGCACATCAGGGCATGCGCCAGATTGTTGATGTCCTCCGAAGTACAGGCAAAGTGGATGAATTCGCCCACCCGCATGACTTCGGTGTTGTTCTTCAACTTTTCCTTGATCCAGTATTCGAGCGCCTTGACGTCGTGGTTGGTCTTGACCTCGATCGCTTTCACCGCCGCCGCATCCTTGAGCGAGAATTGGCAAACCAGCGCATCAAGTTCGGCAAGGGCTGCCTTCGAAAAGGCTGGAATTTCCTTAAACTGCTTCTCCGCCGCGAGCGCCTTCAGCCAGGCGATTTCCACCTGCAACCTGCGCTGAATCAGGCCGTATTCGGATAAATGCGGGCGCAGGCCATCCAGCTTGGCGGCGTAGCGGCCATCCAGGGGTGAGAGCGCGGTGAGCGGTTCATGCATCATGTCGGTACGATCCCGGAAAAGTGCTCATTTTATCCCGGGCTGTCCTGGCGCGACAAAAAAGACGGTCTGCTATAATGGCAACCCGAAGCAAAGGAACCCTCAAGCCCCATGAAATTGATCGGCACCCTGCCCAGTCCCTACGTCCGCAAGGTTCGCATCGTTCTGGCAGAGAAGAAAATCGACTACGATTTCGAAATCGATTCCCCTTCATCCGCCAACAGCAAGGTCGCGCTCGTCAACCCGCTGGGCAAGATTCCTGTCCTCATTCTCGACGACGGAACGCCTCTGTTCGACTCTCGCGTCATTGTCGAGTACATTGACAAAGCCTCCCCCAACAACAAGCTCCTACCCACCCCCAATCGGGAGCGCACCGAAGTCAATCGCTGGGAAGCGCTGGGGGACGGACTGCTCGATGCTGCAACTTCGGTCGTCTACGAAAGTCGGCGCCCGAAGAAAGAACAAAGCGCCACATGGATCGCGCGTCAACGTGAAAAGGTCGTGCGCACGCTCGCCTTCATGTCGGAAGAACTCGGCGAGCAGCCTTTCTGCATGGGCACTCATTTTTCACTGGCCGACATTGCCGTCGGCACGGCCTTGGGCTACCTCCTGTTCCGTTTCCCTGAACTCGATTGGAGAAGCGAGCACCCCAACCTGGCGCGTCTGCATGACAAAATGATGCAGCGCCCATCTTTTGTCGATACTGCGCCGCGCGATTAACTCCGGCGCCTGCTGAACAACGCCGCCAGCAACCCTCGCATCCGCGTCGGAAGTGGGCGCAAGGTCCGGCTTCAGCACAGGAGAACTGGCATGAACAAACGTCCACTACGGATCGGACTGTCTGCCCGGGTATTTCACCCGCAAACCGGCTCCACCGGATTGCAGTCCAAGTCGCTGCATTACCTGGAACAATCCGTCGCCCATTGGGTCATGTCACGCGAAGTCATGGTGTTGATGATTCCGGCCGTCAGTGGCGATGGCATCGTCCATCGCAGCAGTATCCGCCTCTCGGACTATCCACAATATCTGGATGGCCTGATTCTGCAGGGCGGCGCTGACATCAGCCCGCAAACTTACGGCGAAACTGCAGCGCATCCGGATTGGCAAGGCGACCGTGTTCGCGATGTCTACGAGATGGAACTGCTGCATGAATTCATGGAGGCTGGCAAACCCGTTCTTGGAATCTGCCGGGGCGCCCAGCTCATCAATGTTGTCATGGGTGGCACACTTTACCAGGACATTGCCAGCCAGATTGATGATGCCCAGACGCACGTACACCCCGACTACGACCAGTTCAGCCACGCCATCGAATGGGAGCGCGATTCCGGCCTGGCACGGCTTTATCCGGAAATCAGCGGCGGCAATGTCGTCTCCATTCATCATCAGGTGATCAAGACGCTGGGCAAGGGTTTGCAGGTGGAAGCGCGCAGCGTCGGTGACGGGCTCGTCGAAGCCATCCGTCTGCAGGAAAAAACCTATGTTTTCGGCGTGCAATGGCACCCGGAATTTCACCCGCCCGGCAGCGACAAGCTACTCGATTGCACGCCCATCCTGGATGAATTCCTCAACGCCGCGCGAGGCCGACGATGATCAGTTCGGTTCTATTGCCACTGCGCACTGCCTGGGAAACCCTGCAGGAGCGCATCTTCTTTCTGCCGCCCTTCCCGGATCAACTCGATTCGCTCGCCCTCTTCAGTCTGCTTCTGGTGGTTGGACTCTTGGTCGGCGAGTGGCTGCGGGCTCATTTAGGCTGGCCCAAGATCATTGGCTACGTCCTGGCCGGAACGGTGTTCGGCCCCTCACTCCTTGGCTGGATCAGCATTGAAGCACTGGCGCAAACGCGGCCGGTCGCGGATGCTGCACTTGGCCTGCTCATGCTTGAAATTGGCCGCCGCCTCGACTTGCGCTGGCTGCTGCGCAATCGTGATTTGGTACGCGCCACCCTCGGCGACATTGTCCTGTCCTTTACCGCCATTTTTCTGTTTTCCTACCTTGTCGTCGACCTGCCACCGGCCTGGGCTGCGGCTGCAGCGGCCGTCACCATGGCTTCGGCACCGGCCGTCGTTTTGCTGACGGTGGAAGAATTCAATGCACAGGGACAAGTCACCGAGCGTATCATCCTGCATACTGCGCTCGGCTCCGCCGCTGCCTTGGTTGTTTTTACTATTGTCCTAGGCGTCGTGCATGGTCAGCACAACGCCGACTGGATTAATGCCATAGTTCACCCGCTCTGGGTTGGCATTGGCGCCATTTTGGTCGCCTGGCCCATCGCCGCCCTTGCCTTGCTGGTCGCCCGCCTGTTGCCCAAACGTTCATTGGCGCAGGTCTTCATTCTGGTGGCAACTGCCTTGCTCGCTGTCGGCATTGCCCGCATGTTGGCAGTGCCCGTATTTCTCACCCTGTTTGTCATGGGTGCCATTCTTGCGCTGCGCGACAAGGATAAAACCCTGAGCTACACCAGCCTGCCCGATGGCCACTGGCTACTGGCCATTATTCTGTTTGTCGTGGTCGGAGCTTCCCTTCCCTGGCAGCAATTCACTTGGCTGACCGGCATCCAGGCCATCGGCCTGCTCCTCGTTCGCGCCCTGGCCAAAATCGGCGCCTTTGCCTGGGCGGGCGGCAGCCTGCCTTTGGGCAAGCGCATTTTGGTCGGCATCGGCATCCAGCCCTTGTCGGCAACTGCGGTTTTCATGGTTTATGGACTGGCTGGCCTCTATCCGGAGATTGGCCGTTCGGCATTGGCGCTGCCGCTTTTAGCTGCTGCCATCATGGAACTGGTTGGCCCCGCTCTTTGCCGATTTGCCATTGCGCGCGCCGGCGAAACGGCCAGGGACGATAGCCAGAAAGGAGGTGTCGCATGACTCCATTGACCAGCGAATTCAAACACAGCCGCCCGTTAACGCTCGGTGTCGAACTGGAACTGCAACTACTCTCTCAGCGCGATTTCGATTTAACCCGGGCGGCCACCGACCTGTTGGGCAGCATGCATTACGACGGCCGCTTCGGCGAAATCAAGCTCGAAATCACCGAAAGCATGATCGAGGTCAGCACCTTGCCACGCGCTACGGTCGATGGCATCGCCAGTGACCTCGACGGTCTGCGGCAGACGCTTCTCGCCCAATGCGCCCGCAATAACATCGCTCTCTGCGGCGGCGGCACCCATCCCTTCCATCACTGGCCGGACCGGCGCATTTGTCCGGGTCAGCGTTTCGACGAGTTGTACAGCCGCTACGGCTACCTGGCCAAGCAATTTACCGTCTTCGGCCAGCACATCCATGTCGGCTGCACATCGGCCGACGAGGCCATCTGGCTGACTCAGGCCTTGGCACCCTATGTGCCGGTATTCATCGCACTTTCCGCCTCTTCTCCCTACGTTGACGGGGTCGACACCCTGTTCCAATCGGCTCGTCTCAATGCCGTCTCGGCCTTTCCTCTCAGTGGACAATGCCCCGAATTGCGCGATTGGGCACACTTCGTCGAGCATTTTCATTTTCTGCAGGATTGCGGCATCGCCAACAGCATCAAGGATCTTTATTGGGACATCCGCCCCAAGCCGGAATATGGCACGGTGGAAATCCGCGTCTGCGACACGCCGCTGACAATCGAACGCGCCGCCGCCCTGGCGGCGCTAGCGCAAAGCCTCTCCCATCATCTCCTGCGCACAAGGCCTGCCATCAACACCGGCTTACATTTGTATGTGGCCCGCTACAACAAGTTCCAAGCCTGCCGCTACGGTTTTGCGGCGCACATTTCTGACCCGCTGCAGCGAAAACCGGTTGAAATGAAGGAATTGCTCCGTGAGCTGTTTGAACAACTCGGCGAGGACGCCCGTGAACTGGGCTGCTCCGCCTGGCTTGATTTGCTCAAGGTTTCACTGGAAGCCGAGTTGAACGACGCCCGTTGGCTCAGGGAACAGCAAGCCAAGCACAAAAATCTCAATGACGTGACCCATGCCGCCGCACTTCTCTTCGCTAGTGGCACGACCACCGAATCAGGGGAGAACAAGCAATGAAGTATTCAATCTTGGTCTTGACGTTTCTGGCACTCCCTTTGCAGGCTACTGAAAAATGCAGCATAGAACATCTCAAGCCCGGCGCCCCCGTCCCCTGGGTCAATCTGGATCATCGGTTAGCGCCTGAGAATCTGCGCTATGGCCTACAATCGAATGGCCATTTCATGCCGCGTCAGCGTATCCGGACAGCAGTCAAGGCAAGCGTCTTAAGCCCGGTTGCAAAACAACTCAATATGGCCGAAATAAAGGCCAACGACCCCCTAGATCAAAAGGAGCGCAGCCTCGATTTTCTGCTGGACAGCCGTCTCTACGCCGACGGTGTACTCATCCTTCAGAACGGTAGGATACTAGCGGAAAAATACTGGAACGGTCTGGATACCGGTCAAGCCCGACTACTGCTTAGCGCGACGCGGCCCATCCTCTCGCTTATGGGTGTGCTGGCCATCAACGAGGGCAAGCTGCAGGCCCCCCGCTCCGTTGCCAGCCACATCCCTGCGCTGAGTCAGGAAGCGGCACTGCGCAAACTGTCCATTCGCCGCTTGCTGGAAGGAGACAAAAAGTTCCTATGGACCACAGCGGAACTGGAGAACTGGCAACAGGCCGGAGGCTGGAAACTCGGAAAAACCAATGGCCTGCGCAACTGGCTCAACCAACCCGGGCGTTTGGAAAAGGAATGGGGCGACAACACCTCCCCTTTGGACGCAACCTCACCAGACGACGACCTGCTGGCCTGGGCCCTGAGCGAAACCTACCACGCCCCCCTGGCCCAAATCTTTTGCGAGGACATCCTCTCCAGAATGCGCCCAGAATACCCGGCATTCTGGCTGACCGACCCGGCGGGAACCGAGCTCTCTTCCGGACTGGCACTCTCGCTACGTGACTTTGCACGCCTTGGCCAGCTTCTGATCGACGCCCGCGGCAGCGGCAGCCGTATCCCGCCCTGGTTCATCGAAACCCTGACCACCCCAGCTTCGAGAGGGCCAACCGCACAGTTAGGCCTGGAGGGTCTAGAAAAGGGCAGCGAATTCCGCTACGGCTTCATTCGCCTCGGCGGCGCGCCCAACCGTGTCGCCATCCTTGGCCCCTACGGCAACAGCCTCTACCTCGACTTTGACCACCAACTGGTGGTCGCCATTTACGCCTCATTCCCCAGAAACCACAGCCCGGCCATGCTCGCCACACTCGAACAAATTTGGAAGGCCCTGGCTTCGGCAAACAAAGCCGGTAGCTAGCAACAAACTGTGCCCCATCCAGCGCAGTTTGTTCCGTGGCACCCGAACGAGCCCAGAACAGGCCTGCCGTTGGCTTTTTAACCCTTACAACCAAAAACAGGACCAATGAAATTCATACATGATTGCCGGACTGCAGATTGCACTATCGCAACCCATGCGAATCAATGACGTTGTGATCGTCGAGGGCGAATGGGGGCGGGTTGAGGAAATATCCAGCTCCTTCGTTGTCATCAAAATCTGGGACGAGCGGCGCTTGATTGTCCCCTTGCAATGGTTCATCGAGCACCCTTTCCAGAACTGGACGCGAAGCAGTACGCAGATCATGGGCACCGTGTTTTTATGGGTCGATTTCAGCGTGCCCTTGGAGGCGCTTCGCCGAGAACTGGAGAAAACCTGTCAGTCGGCAACGCAGTGGGATGGACGCGTTTGTTCACTGATTGTGACCGATACTTCCGAACGCGCCATGCAAGTGCGCGCCCTGGTCAGTCCCAGAGATTCCGGCCGCAATTGGGATTTACGTTGCCTTGTCCACGAACGTTTAATTTCCTTCCTGCAACGCGAACACCCGCAAGCCTTACCCTGGCTGCGTGCCGAACAGATTGACGGTGGCCTACATGCCGGAAATCAAACAACCCCGTTGGAGAATCCATGAACAAACCCATCAAACTTCCGCATGGCCCACTGATAATTGATATCGCCGGCGTGGAGCTTGCTGATATTGATCGTACCCGGCTTCTACACCCTTTGGTTGGTGGCCTGATCCTTTTTGGCCGCAACTACCAATCGCCCGAACAATTGACAAAGCTGACCTCCGAAGTTCATGCCCTGCGTTCGCCCCCACTGCTGATCGCCATCGATCACGAAGGCGGCAGAGTTCAGCGCTGCCGCGAGGGTTTTACCCGCCTGCCGCCAATGCACTGTCTTGGTGAATTGTGGGAAGGCAAGACACCGCAAGAAGCCCTTATTGCAGCCCGCGATATCGGTTATGTGTTAGCCGCCGAATTGCGGCAACACGGCGTCGACCTGTCTTTTACCCCGGTGCTTGATCTCGACTGGGGGCACAGCAGCGTCATCGGCAACCGCTCATTTCATCGCGACCCTGCGATTGTCGCGCAACTCGCCGGCGCCTTGATCGAGGGCTTGCGTCTTGCGGACATGGCCGCTTGTGGCAAGCATTTTCCGGGACACGGCTGGGCCGAGGCCGACTCCCATGTCGCCATACCGCTTGACGAACGCAGTCTGAACGAACTCGCCACGGACATGGAACCCTATCGCCGGCTCAAGCTGGATGCCGTCATGATGGCGCACGTCATTTATCCGCAAGTGGATTCGCTGCCAGCAGGGTTTTCGCCGACCTGGGCAGGCAAACTTCGCAAAGAGTTGGGGTTTGACGGCGTAATTTTTTGCGACGACCTGTCGATGGAAGGCGCCAGCATTGCCGGCGATATCGTTGGCCGGGTCACTGCTGCGTGGAATGCCGGCTGCGACATGCTGCTTGTCTGCAACGCGCCGGACGCCGTTGAGGAGGTATTCAAGCGCTGGAAGCCAGACTTTGATCCGAAGCGTTCCGCCCGCATTGCTCACCTGCTGCCGACGGCTGATTTGCCTGCTTTGCAGAACAATCCGCGCTATTGCGCAGGGGTAAAAATGTCCGAAGTTCTACTTGGCCAAGCAATAGCCGCATAGCAACGAGGATAGAAAGGACAGTTAATGACTGGCACGACCCCACAAACGGCAGCGCCATCACTGGCAATGCTGCTCGCGACCGATCTGGACGGAACCTTTCTCGCCGGCAAGCCGGCCCTGCGTCGGCAGCTTTACCGCATGATCAAGGCACATCCTGAAATTCAAATGGTTTGGGTCACCGGACGAGGACTGGAAACAGTGCTACCCCTATTGTCGGACCCCACGCTCCCTTATCCGGATTTCTTGATTTGCGACGTCGGTGCAACAGTGGTAAGCGTTAGCACGATGCAGGCAGTGCAACCGCTTCAGCTGGAAATCGAGTCACTCTGGCCAGGCGAGCAAGCGGTTGCTCAAATGATGGCCAAATTCGATGGTCTTATTCGGCAGGATGTTCCGCAACAACGTCGTTGCTCAGGAACAACCAGAGCATTGCTTCGGACGCCAAATTGCCTGGGCAGGCAGGATTATGGAACCACACCTGCATCTTTTTTGGTCGTTTTGCATGTTCTGTATGTCATCCTGATCGCTTCTGTTATGCCGCTTGTCGTAATTTCCTACACCGCTTCCTTCTCACCGACAGAATAGGAACTTTCCCATGGCCGGAGCCAGCCTGCTTGCCCTGATCGACGACATCGCCAGCATTCTCGACGATGTATCAGTCATGACCAAAGTTGCCGCCAAGAAAACGGCCGGCGTGCTTGGCGACGATCTCGCCCTCAACGCACAGCAGGTCGCCGGCGTGCAGGCGGAGCGCGAATTGCCGGTGGTTTGGGCAGTTGCCATCGGCTCACTGAAAAACAAGCTGATTCTTGTCCCCTCGGCGCTGGCCATCAGCGCCCTGCTCCCCTGGGCCATTATGCCCCTGCTGATGTTGGGCGGCCTTTACCTGTGTCTTGAGGGGGTCGAAAAACTCGCCCACAAATGGCTGCACAGCGCCACCGAGGAGGATGCCGAACACGCCCGCACGATTGCCGCCTTGGCCGACGCCAGTGTCGATCTGGTGGCCCTGGAAAAGGAAAAAATCAAGGGGGCCATCCGCACCGACTTTGTGCTGTCTGCCGAAATAATCGTCATCGCACTCGGCACGGTATCCGGGAAACCCTTCGGCGTGCAGGTGGCCGTACTCAGCGGCATCGGCCTGATTATGACCGCCGGCGTTTATGGCATTGTTGCCGGCATCGTCAAGATGGATGATCTGGGCCTTTATCTGCTTGGCAAACCAGCCGCCATTGCCCGCGCCGTCGGACGGGGTCTGCTGCTGGCAGCGCCGCGCCTGATGAAAATGCTGACCGTCGTTGGCACTGCCGCAATGTTCATGGTCGGCGGCGGCATTCTCACCCACGGCATTCCCGGCGCACCCGACCTGATTCACCATACCGCCGCGACGGCCGCCCAGGTGCCGGCACTTGGGACTATTCTGAAAATGCTCACACCAACGCTGCTCGACGTCGCCACCGGAATCCTTGCCGGCACATTTGCCCTGCTTGCGGTCTCAGCCTGCGGCGCGCTGGCAAAATTGTTGAGAAAACGAGCCTGAATCGACTCCTTTCAATCAGGAGTAGGATGTTGCTGTTTGAGCAATCTCACCCGACAGAGACCAACATGACCGAAGACAATCCATTCCAGTCGCCGAAAGCGCATCTTGCCGATGCCGAGCCTGTCTACAGCGAAATTCGCACCTTCGGCTTCGATGGCCGTATGGGGCGGCTGCGCACCCTGACCTACACTGTGATATCGGGCATCATCGCTTCTCTTGGCCTCGCCATGGTTGTCGGTATCCTCGCCGCCATCTTCATCCCCAATTTGCCTAAAGGTGATGGCATCGTGATCGAGATGACCATTTTCGCTCTGATGTATCTGGCCCTCATCGCTGGCACCCTCGCCGTACCGGGACAATATGGGGTGCGCCGCCTGCACGACCTGAACCTGAGCGGCTGGTGGTGGCTGCTGATGCTGCTTCCTCTCCTCAATCTGTTTTTCTATCTCTATCTTCTGGTGGCGTCGGGAACGCCAGGCACCAACAAATACGGCCCGCCGCCACCACCGAATACGGCCGGAGTCTGGGTCGGTGTCCTGGTGCCGGTACTGGTCGTCCCGCTGATCGGCTTCATCGTCATCGCCGGAATCAACGAATCAAACGAATTCCGGAGGCGCTCCTACAGCAAGGTCGGAAATGCCGAATTCTCCGGCTTGCTCAAGAGCCTGCGCGCCAATTCGGTCTCACTGGAAGAAACCCGAAGTTTTCTTGCCAGCCTGCACAGCAAGGAGGCCCCGCCCTACACCGCGCTTCAGATCAAGGTGACTGGGGACAGTGTGCAAGTCCAGTTCAAGAACCCCAAACAATGGGCGCAAATCCAATTTCTGCTGAGCGCCCAGGAAAATCAGGGCGAAGTCACCTGGAAGTGCACCCTGGCCGGAGAGAGCAGCAAGGCGCAGGACGCGGAATTCGGCAAATTGCGCCAGCGCTGTCAGGAATTCCAGTAGGTTTGCTACTCCTGGAAAGAAGAAAGTGGCCCGGGCAGACTGCTTGCGCCCAGGGAAATTCCGGCAGGAAAGCGGCTTTGGAACAAGGCGCCAAACAAGCCGGCCAGCACCCCGCCTGACTCGGCTTCACGCAATTCCAGACGTACGAGCGGGACCAACGCGAGCCCGGGGATTTGCGGCAACCCCGACTCGGCCAGAGCGGTCGCGGTCATGCCCAGCAGGCCACCCGCCTTCAGTGCTGCCACGATTTCTTCCCTGGCCTTGTCAGCCAAAACCTCATCCTGCAAAGACGGCAGGACAATGGCCCGACTTTGCCGTAATACAAAGCCGAGCAGCGGCTTCTTCAGGAGTTCGGCGGCAACGACAAAACGTGCCGGGCGCCGGCAGGCCGCCATCATGGCCAGAATGCGAGCGGGGGTCGCCTGGTCAAAAAGCAGAATGGCCGGGCCTTGCTCGGGCACATTCTGCTCAACGCCCTCGGTCTCCAGCTTTGTCGCTGTGTGCATAATCATCCAGACGATAAAGCGCTGCAGGAATTCTGGCAGCAGCCCGTAGATGTAGAGCGCCACCAGCGCGTTGGCGATGGCGGCAATAAGAAAGAGCGTGGCGATGGAAGCGCCCAGCGCCAGGATTCCGGCAGCAGCCAGAGCGCCGATCACCATGAATAAGGCATTGAGGATATTGTTGGCGGCAATGGTACGGGCACGGGTCGCCTCGGCGCTGTACACCTGCATGAGGGCATAGAGCGGAACGATGAAGAAGCCGCCGAAGACCCCGAGCAAAAGAAGATCGAGCAAGACACGCCAGATCGCCGGCATCGCCAGCAAGGCGCTCAACCCCAGTGGCGCGCCCGGCGGCAGCATCAGCGGCGAAGCCAGTGCAAGATCGACGGCAAAAATACTCAGCCCGATGGAGCCAAAGGGTACCAGTCCCATTTCCACATGCTTGCCGGAAAGCCGTTCGCAGAGCAGCGAACCCAGGCCGATGCCGACGGTAAACACAGCCAGCAGCAGCGTGACTGAAGATTCCGTTCCACCCAGAACCTGACGGGCGTAGGCCGGAAATTGCGCCAGGAAAAGCGCGCCGTAGAGCCAGAACCAGGAAATGCCCAGAATGGAAAGAAAGACCGTGCGGTTCTGACGCGTGTAGCCGATGCAACGCCAGGTTTCGGTCAGGGGATTGGGATTCACTCTGAGGCCCGGATCAGGGGCAGGCGCCACCGGAATGCCCCGACTGGCGAGGTAGCCTAGCACCGCCACCACCATGCCGCCAACCGCAATCCACGCCGGATGGCCGACTGAGCCGGCAAGCAGGCCACCGGCCAGCGTACCGACCAGAATAGCAACAAAGGTGCCGGCTTCAACCAGCGCATTGCCCCCCACCAGCTCGTCCTCGTGCAAATGCTGCGGCAGGATGGCGTACTTGACCGGCCCGAACAGGGTCGACTGCGCTCCGAGCAGAAAAAGCGCCAACAATAGCAGGGTCAGGTTGACGAAGCAAAAACCGGCTGCGGCAAGCAGCATGATGACGATTTCCAGCACCTTGGAGAACCTTGCCAGCCAGGCCTTGTCGTATTTGTCGGCCAGTTGCCCGGCTGTGGCCGAGAACAGGAAGAAAGGCAAAATAAAAATGCCCGCCGCCAGGTTGGCGAGGATTTCGGGCTTCATGCTCGTCCACTTGGCGGCTTGAAAGGTCAGCAAGACCACCAGCGCGTTCTTGTACAAATTGTCGTTGAAAGCGCCGAGAAACTGGGTGCCAAATAGAGGGGCAAAGCGTCGCGTCTTGAACAGCGCGAATTGCTTGCTCATCCTTTTTTCCTTTCAAAAAACCCGCGCGTCTCGAAGACCGAGGCCGGAAATTTCCTGCCTTGCCAACTCAACAGACGTTTGACGGCAATATCGAACAGCAGCGGATTATGCTCGCGGATCAATTCCAAATCACCTACGGCTGCCTCGGGCAGCAAGCCTTCGCGCGCCAGTCTGGCCGGAGATATGAGCGGCAAAATGCCGGGTACCGGATAATCCGAGCCATTGAGCAAAACCGGGTGCCAATCCTGGCGTTCGAGTAGTGTTTTGAGGACAGCCAGCGGACGCTTGTTCAGGATGACCGCCGAGATGTCGGCGTGGAGCAAGCCCTTGGCGCGCGGCTCGCACAAGAGACGGGCAAACAATTCGAAGCTGGAACGCTGCCCACCGCCCGAATCAATATCCTTGTCCGTGCCATACGAAGCGCAATGGGCTACAACGACGCGCACACCGGCATCAAGGGCGCGGCGCAGCAGCAGTGGATTACCGAAATGCTGCAGATGAACGCCCTTGACCGCCTCCTCCTTGCCGCAATGCACGATGAGTGGCAGGCGATGCTCGGCCAGCACCCGATAAAAGCGCTCGCAACGTGGGCTGGACGGGTCCATCCCCATGGCCGGCGGCAGCCATTTGACGGCACAAGCGCCGACTGCAATGGCGGCCTGCAACGCGTCGAGGGCATCGGCGCGGTAGGGATGAATCGACGCAGCCCATTCGAACATATTCGGGCTTTCCCGCACCAGGCGCTGCACATAGGCATCCGGCACATAGAGGGAAGCGCGTTTGAGGTCGGCATGCCCAGCTTCGTCGTAAGGATGATCGAAGGCAAAAAGGATGGCCTTGAAACCGGCAGGCATGCCGTCGATCAAATTGCGCATCCGCGCCACATAGCTCAGGTCGGCCTGCCCCGGCGCCGACCGGACACAGCCGGCATTGAGGAAAAACAGGCGCTTAGCGTACTGCGCCGGATAGAAGAGACTGGTCAGTTGCGGCCCGATGGCAATGCCACTGCCACTGTCGCCCGTGCCGGCAACGTGAGTATGGCAATCCCAGACCCTGCTAACCTCCAGCCCCTGCCAGACCTTGGCCAGCCACGGGCTGGCCTGCAATTCTGGAGACAAGGCTGCCCGGCAGGGATTGATTAGCACCGGTTTGGCCATGCTCCATCCTCCTACCGCCAGCAGGCTTGCTCCACCCACACTTTGCAGAAAGCGTCGACGCGTCCAGAAATTATTTTTATCGATCATCATCCGTCCATTCAAATTCGTGGCGCGCGCAGGTCAGACAAGGCGTGAGCAAACAAGAGGCAAGACATATCAATAAGATAGGCGAAGCCTCGCGGCTTGCGAACAACGCAGTATCACCAAGCGCAGCAGAATTTGTCATGCCTCTTCCGCATGCTTTTTCAGGGTCACATAGTCAATCTTGCCGGTACCAAGCAGCGGTAGCGAAGCCACCAGCCTGATTTTACGCGGCACTGCCAGTTCGGGAATGCCCAAACCGCGTGCCTTGGCAACCAGCAGTTCACGTGTCAGTTGTCCGTCCGT
This sequence comes from Pseudomonadota bacterium, assembly GCA_022705135.1. Taxonomy (GTDB): domain Bacteria; phylum Pseudomonadota; class Gammaproteobacteria; order Burkholderiales; family Rhodocyclaceae; genus UBA1934. The sequence goes on from JAKJFA010000010.1 coordinate 22,777, forward strand.
CGTAAACAACACCAGCGCTTCACCCTTGCTGGGGTCGATCTGGCTGCTGGCGGCATGCACGGCTTGCGGCGAAGAGGCCAGCGCCAGCTTTTCGACCACTTCCAGACTGACCATTTCGCCACCGATTTTGGCAAAACGCTTCACCCGGCCAATGATGGAGACGAATCCTTCCTCGTCAATTTCAACCACATCGCCGGTTTCATACCAGCCCTCGCCGGCTTCCGATGAGGGCGTCTGCAACACACCCGGCTGGTCGACCTTGAGATAACCCGTCATCACGTTGGGGCCGCGCACATGCAGGATGCCGCCGCGATCAATTCCCGGTACCGGCACCAGCTTGTGTTCGATCGCCGGCAGGAACTGGCCGACCGTGCCCGTCCGGTACGCCATGGGGGTATTGACCGCCAATACCGGCGCTGTTTCGGTGGCGCCGTAGCCTTCCAGAATGCGGATGCCAAATTTCTCGAACCAGAGCTGACGCACGGCATCGCTCAGCTTCTCGGCGCCGGCCACAACATAGCGCAAGCGATAAAAATCGTAGGGATGCGCGAAGCGGGCGTAGTTGGCAAGGAAGGTTGAAGTCCCGAACAGCACCGTGCAATTCCGGTCGTAGGCCAGTTCAGGGATGACGCGATAGTGCAGCGGGCTGGGATAAAGGAACAGATTGCAGCCGGTCAGCACCGGCATCAATGCCCCCGCAGTCAACCCAAAGGAATGAAAAATAGGCAGGGCATTGAGAAATTTGTCGTCGACCGAAAAGTCGATGACGGCACGCACTTGCGCAATGTTGGCCAGCAGGGCACGGTGTGACAGGACAACGCCCTTGGGGGTACCTTCCGAACCTGAGGTGAACAGCACCACTGCCGCCTCTTCCGGCTCGGCCGGCAAGGCGAAGGCACGCGGAAAATGCAGCGCAAAAAACACCATCCAGAGCTTGTCGATGAGGGTGATGCGTTCACGCAAATCCTCCAGATAAACGATGGAGACGTCGACCAGCCCGTCCAGTTTTTCCTGTAACTTGGCTTGCTCGACAAAGGCGCGCGAAGTAATGATGGTGCGGATTTCGGCAGCGCGGCAGGCACTTTGCATGGCATCGACACCGGCGGTGTAATTGAGCATGGCGGGAATACGTCGCCGCGCCGACAGGCCGAAAATCATCGCCAGCGTCGGGGTCACGTTGGGCAACAGCAAACCGACCTTCTCGCCTTCGATACTCAAACGATCAACCAGGCGACCGAGCATTTGCGCCATTTTGAGCAAATCACCGTAGGAATATTCGATCTGCTTGATGTCTTCGATCAAGCGGCGGCTTTTGCCATAAATGTCGGACGCATCGCACAGCGCCTCATACAGGGTTTGTTGCGGCCGCGTCGAAAAGAGCATTTCCTGCATCAGGCGGCGCATGGCATCACCCGCCTTGCGGCGGCGCAGCCTGGCGGTTGGCGCCGGCGGCACCTGCAGCTTGGTCGGCGGCAAAATGCTGATGCTGATGCGCGGGAAAAAGCGGCGCGGGTGCTTGCCCGACATGCGCGAAAAATAGGTGCGCGTGGCCCCCTCCAGCCGTACCGGCACCAGCGTAGCGCCCGTCTTGTAGGCAACGAAAGCCGGGCCTTCGTACACCTTCATCAGACTGCCGGTCAGCGTAATGCGTCCCTCCGGGAAAATGACCACCGGCCGACCGGTTTCAATGAGGCGGATGACGCGCTTCATTGCCATCGGGCTGGTCGGATCGACCGTCAGATAGTCAGCAAACGCCAGAACGAGGCGGAATCGCCATTCTCGCGCCACGCCGGTATGCACCACAAACACCGGATCAATCGGCAAAAAGAGGCCCAACAACAGACCATCGAGCAAAGATTCGTGATTGGCCACCACCAGCAGGCGTTCGGCATCAAGCCCCGCCATCCTGCCCTTGACCTCAACCCGGAACAGCAGCCGGATCAATACGCGCAACATCCACCGCAAAATGACACGCATTACTTTCTCCCTTATCAGCTTCCTGCACCCGCGCTTTGGCAATCATCATATCGACGCAACTAAACTTTTCGATATTTGAAAGCAAAAAAATTTAGCGCAGCATCCGTACATATTCCAGAACATTGAGAAACGTTTCCTCAATGAACTCCCGGTTGATCCAGAACCAGACTTCCTTGCCGACCTTTTCCGAATGCAGCACCTGCGCCTCGCGCAACGTCTTCAAGTGGTGCGACACCGTCGACCGTGCCAGCGTGGACACCTCGGCAATCTGACCGACATTCAGGCGCTCGCCCGGCTCGAACAAGAGCAAAATACGCTGGCGATGCTCGTCGCCCAAGGCGGTAAACACCTTGGACATCGAGGTCCACTCTTCCGGCAGGGCACGACTGTAATCGGTTTTCATGTCGATAATGGTAGTTATGTCGTTATTTGTTGTCAAGCATTATTTTGAGGCGTTCGCAAATCGCGATTGATCGGCCACGCGCCCTAGACGCCCGTTGACCAGGGAAGCAGAAACGGTGGACACTTCGTTTAGGCGAAGAATTGAAGTATGGAGGCTTGATGGCAAGTGCTGAAGATCTGATCAAGGCGGTTCGTAACGGCAGCCTGTCCGCAGTTCGAGCGGCGCTGGACGCCGGTGCACCAGTCGACTTGAACGACGGTCAAGGCACACCCGGCCTGCCGCTCGGTATCGCATGTTTCATGGGACACGCCAAAATTGTCCGGGAACTGCTGGAGCGCGGTGCCAAGGTCAATCTTCCAGACAACCGGGAGCCAATTTCACCACTGGCCATGGCCATACGGGGCGGCCACACCGGGGTGGTACGGCTGCTGGTTGAACTGGGCGCTGAAGTTCCGCCCGACATGCCCACCGGGCTTTCCGCACAGGAACTCATCGCAGCGCAATGGCAAGCCTACCGCGCCGGAAAAAGAGAGGCGCCCCCCTCCAGCGCTTCCGGAGAAGTACAGGAAATCGAAGAAATCGTCATGCCCAAGGCGTTTGGGATTGACACGACCACGCTCAATGCCGACATGGTTCGCGCCGCCCGGGAGATGGAAGAAAAACGTAAGAAAGAGAAAAAGTGAGCTGGGCTGGCGCTACTTGACGTCAGGAAAATCGCTTCTTTGGGACTTATGATTTCAATAACTCCTCGCGCCCGCCCAGCCAGCGGGCCAGATGTCTTTCCACTTGCTCCGGCGCCTCGCGTAAGAGTTGCTCGGTAAATGCTCGCGCCTTTTCGACCAGCTCGGCATCGGCTTCCAGATCGGCGTAGCGCAGCAAGGGAACACCGCTTTGCCGGCTGCCGATAAATTCGCCGGGGCCGCGTAAGTGCAGATCCTGGCGGGCGATTTCAAAACCGTCGTTATTTTCGAAAATGATTTTGAGGCGCTGCCGCGCCAATTGCGACAGCGGCACGGCATAGAGCAGAACGCAGTCCGAATGCTCGCTGCCGCGTCCGACCCGGCCGCGTAACTGGTGCAGTTGCGAGAGGCCGAAACGCTCGGCGTGTTCAACCACCATCAGGCTGGCGTTGGGAACATCGACACCGACTTCGATCACCGTTGTCGCCACCAGCACGTCGATTTCGCCGGCAGCAAAGGCGTTCATCGTCGCCTGTTTTTCCTCGGTCTTGAGCCGGCCGTGCACAAGACCGATGCGGCATTGCGTCAATTCAGCCGTAAGCTGCTCGAAGGTCTCCAGCGCTGTCTGCAATTGCAGCGCTTCCGACTCCTCAATGAGTGGACATACCCAGTAAGCCTGCCTGCCCTGTGCCACTTGGCGGGCGATGAAGGCGACCACCTCGCTGCGCCGGCTGACCGTGACCAGCCTTGTGCGTACCGGCGTGCGGCCGGGTGGCAGTTCATCGAGCACCGAAACGTCGAGGTCAGCGTAATAACTCATCGCCAAGGTGCGCGGAATGGGTGTCGCCGACATCATCAACTGGTGCGGATTGCCGCCCTTTTTTCGCAAGGCCAGGCGTTGCTGGACACCGAAGCGGTGCTGTTCGTCGACAATGACCAAACCCAACCGGGCGTAATCAACGCTTTCCTGAATCAGGGCATGCGTGCCAACCACCAGTTGCGCCCCGGCAGCGGCCTTTGCCTGCTGCGTCCGCTTTTCGCCGGCTTTGAGGCTGCCGGCCAGCCAGAGCACGCGCACCCCCAAGGGTTCGAGCCAGGCGCGCAATTTCTGGTCATGCTGTTCGGCCAGAATTTCTGTCGGCGCCATGAAAGCGGTCTGCCAACCGGCTTCGATCGCCCGGCAAGCCGCCAGCGCGGCAACAATGGTCTTGCCACTACCGACATCGCCTTGCAGCAGGCGCTGCATGGGATAAGGCGCGTCCAGATCGGCCTCAATTTCGGCCCGCGCCCGGACCTGCGCACCGGTCAAACTGAAAGGCAGTGCTGCCAAAAGCCGCCTGGCCAGGGCACCGCTGGACTGTAACACCGGCGCGCCGCGCTGCCGCCTTGCCTGATAGGCCCGGCGCAGCGAAAGCTGCTGGGCCAGCACTTCGTCGAACTTGATGCGCTGCCAGGCCGGATGGCTGCGACTCTCCAACTCGGCCAGCGATGCGGCAGCAGGCGGGAAATGCAGGGTGCGCACGGCATCGGCAAAGGCCGGCAGCGCCAGTGCCACACTCATCTCCTGCGGCAAAGTCTCTTCCATATCGGCCGTCTCGATGGCCTGTGCAATCAGTTTGCGCAGGGCAGACTGAGCCACGCCTGCCGTCGTCGGATAGACTGGGGTCAGGGTTTTGGGCAGTGGCGCCGCTTCATCAACCTTGGCAAAACGCGGGTGCACCATTTCAGCACCAAAAAAACCATCACGAATTTCGCCGAAGAAGCGCAGGCGTGCACCCGGCGCCAGCATGGCTTGCTGATTGGGATAAAAGTTGAAGAAGCGCAGGACAAGCACCCCGCTCTCATCTCGGGCCCGTACCACGAGCTGACGACGCGGCCGGAACTGGATCTCGCTGCTGAGCACCACAGCTTCGATCTGCACCGGCTCCCCAGGCGGCGCTTCAGCAATCGGCGTGAGGCGCGTTTCGTCCTCATAGCGCAGCGGCAAATGGACGATCAGGTCGGCATTATTGCGCAGGCCCAGCTTGGCGAGCTTTTTTTTGAGCGCTTCGGAGGCGCGAATCGGCTGAACGCTGGCGGGAGGCGAAGCCGACTGTTTGTTCATCAAGCCAAAAACAGGACGCCTTCGGCTTCCACCAGCGCACCGCGCGGCAATTCCTTGACGCCGACAGCGGCACGAGCCGGGTATGGTTCGCTGAAATAGCGCGCCATGATCTCGTTGACCTTGGCGAAGTGGGCGAGATCGGTCAGATAAATATTGAGCTTGACGACATCACTCAAGGTTCCGCCCGCCGCTTCCACCACCGCTTTCAGGTTGTCAAAGACACGAATGATCTGCGCTTCAATCCCTTCAGCCAGTTGCATGCTCTGCGGATCGAGCCCAATCTGGCCGGAAAGATAAACCGTGTCGCCGACACGCACGGCCTGCGAATAAGTACCAATGGCTGCGGGCGCCGACGGGGTGGAAATAGTGGTTTTGCGCACGATGGTTCCTGACTTGAAAATTCACTTGCGGCGGGCCGGCGGCGCGATCAGCATGCCCTCAATCCCCAGCTCTTTCAGCTTCTTGCGGGCGGCCTCGGCTTCAGCCCGAGTTTTGAAAGGTCCGACGTAAACCCGAGCCTCCAGGGTGGAAGGAATGCCGTTCATGGCGAGCTTGACATGCAACTCTTCCGCCGAGCGTGCATTGGTGAATACGCCCGCCTGAACGGCATAGCCGGACAGCAGACGGGGCGGGGCGGCGGAAGGCGTGGCATCAGGCTTGACCGGGGCGGCCTCGGGTTGGGGCTTGGACGACGACACAGTGACCGGTGCCGAGGTCGCTTCCGGCACCGGCTTTACTCCAGCGACCGGCTTTGCCGTGGCAACTGGTTTTCCACCAGTAGCCGGCGCCGGCTTGGCAACCGCCACCGGCGTCTTGCCCGATTCGGCCTCCGGCCTCACCGTTGTCGGCACTGTCGTCTCGGTGACCGTGGTAACAGGTGTCTGCGCCTCACCACTGGCTTGCTGCTCCGGTTTTGTTTCCGCCGCGGGCAACTCCGGCTCCGCCGGTTTCACCGGTTGCGACACTTCCTTCTTGGGTGCCACCGGTACCGGTTTGGTGAACACTTTGGGCTGGGCTTCCTCGCGCTGGCCGGAAATCCGGTCGAAATACGCCAAAACACCCAACAGCACAATCACCATCACCCCAGCAATCCCGAGGCGCTTGAGTAACTTGCTGCGCAGTTCGCTTTCCTGCTCATCACGTGTTGTCATTTCTGCCATCGCTCGCCTCAATGCTCCCGACTTTTGACCAGAGAGGCCACCAACTCGGCCTCCGCCCTCGAAATGCCGCAACGTTCGGCAATGACCTGCGCTTCATGACCGGACACCGCCATCTGCATAGCATCGCTGTACAAAGGCGACACCGCCTGGCTGGCCTTGAGTTGCGCCATTTCATCGCGCAATCCCTCGCGCAGGGCGGCGAACTCTCCACGCAGCGCGTCGAGTTCATCGCGCATCTGCACCAATTCGCGCTCAACCCCACGCATAAACGCATCCTGAGCCAAGTGCGCGGGCGGCTCCGACCAAGCCACCTCCTCTTCACCTGCGGATTTCCCAGCCTCCGCATCCCCTGTCGCCGGCTCCCCGGCGCTGTCCGTCAAAGCCTTCAGCACGGGCTCAAGGGCCGGCGGCAACGCTTCGGCACCGGCCTTCTTACGGCGCAAACGCCGCATGCGCAGAAACTCGAACAACATATAGAGCGCCAGAAAGACAATCAGGACCAGCAGGCCATCCCGCCAGCCCAAATCGAGCCCGGAGAGATCAAAGTGCAACACGCGCTCCATCCCGGAGCCCGGCGTCAAAAGCCCTGCGTGAGCTGCACACCGACGATATGCGCATTGAGATCATAGCGTCCGATCAAGTTGGCCGTGCCTGGAATGGCAGTTCTGACCTGATAAAACGCCGGATCCTTAATGTACAGGTAGGCATAGCCGACATCCAGCGTCGTGTCACGCCATGGCCTCCATTGCCCCCCCAAAGACAGCCAAAGGCGGTGGTGATCAGGCGCACGGGCGGAACCGAACCCCCAGCGGGCCGGGGTACGATCGTAGGCAATGCCGAATTTGATTTTGCAGGCATCGCTATATTTGTAGGCCGCCCCCCAAGCCACGCGCCAAGCGTTGCTGTACCCGAAGGACTCCGTGCCAAGCACAGCACCGTTCAGGCGGTGGTACAAAACCATCTGATCGAGCCCATTCCAGCGCGTATAGGAAAGATCGCCCATCGCTTCCCAACGGTCAGAAACCTGCTGCCAGACCGAAAGCGTGAATGTCGAGGGCAGTTCCAGCTTGGCGCCCGCCGGCGCGACAACGACGCCAGCGACAACCTGATGACCCTCCAATCGGTATTTCATCGGCGCGCGATAAGAAATGCCGACGCGCATCGCCGGAGACAGGGTAAACAAGGCACCGGCGTTCCAGCTCCAGGCCGCGTCATCCGCCTGGAACAGGGACAAACCCGCCCCGGTCTGGTGGCTGAAGTCAAGATCGAGGCGCTGGTAATTGAGTCCAAAGCCGATGGCAACCCGATCATTCAAGCGATAAGCCAGCGACGGGTTGACATTGACCGTCCTGATTTCCGAGCGCAGCGCGTGAAAGCGGCCGATCCAGTTAGGATCCTCATACTGGGTCGACAATCCAAACGGCGAGGAAATGCCCAGGCCAACAAACCAGCGCGGCGCCAGTTGCCAGGAAAGATAAGCATTGGGCATCGCCTGCCATTCCCCGGCGTCGCCACCATTGCTTCCATTCAGAACAAAGGTTGCATTCGAGCCTGTGTTCCTGAATTTGATTCCCGAACGGACACCAGTCACTCCAAGCGAAACCTGCCGCCCGGGCAACAAGGTCATACCGGCCGGGTTATAGAAAATTGTCCCCGCATTTTCCGCCACCGCAGCCGAGCCCGCATAAGAGACCCCCAGCCCGCTAGCATTCTGCTCAAACGACTGGAATCCCCCAGCCAAGACAACGGACGAAAAAAGTGCCGGCAAAGCTGCCAGCAGACGACTGTTCATCATTTTGTTCATCGATTTCGCTCCAAATGCGAAGCCTGATCCTTAGGCTGCCGATTCTACTTAATTTCCGGGCCATCGTCGCGTTTTTTGCGCGCGTCCGTCACAGCTTCCGCCCATCGATGCACGACAGCAACGGAATATCCCGAACTCAGAACCCGCGCATACGCAGAAACGACCCGGCCGTTGAATGGCGGGCGGGAAAACAGTAAATCTGGGCACGGATCATGGGCGGCATCGTGGTAGGATGCCCGGGTCGTCAGTCCGAATGATCCAAAATGCAAGCGCTCGGCACCTCGCTCCCCAGCCTCAAAGTCCTGGTGGTGGATGACAACCGGACCAATTTGCACATCCTCAATGTGTTCCTGAACAAACTCGGGCATACCGTCATTCAGGCACAAAGCGGTGACGAAGCGCTGCGCCGCTTTGAGGAGGAGTCGCCGGATCTCATCCTGCTCGACATTATGATGCCCGCGCCAGATGGCTTTGAAGTGGCGCGCCGTATCCGCGCGCACCAATCTGAGACCTGGATCCCCATCATTTTCCTGTCGGCGCTCGACCGCGACGAGAATCTGGTCGAGGGGCTCGATGCCGGTGGTGACGACTATCTGACCAAGCCCATCAATTTTGTCGTCCTTGAGGCCAGAATGCGCTCGATGCAGCGCTCCCTGATGCTGCAGCGGCATGCCATTGAATCCTTCCAGCGCCTGCAGGCCATTTCCGACAGCGTCATGGAAGCCATCATCACGATTGATGCCGAAGGCCGCATCGTCAGCGCCAACGCTGCAACCCAAAATATTTTCGGCTGGGCCTGCAACGATCTAATTGGCAAGGACATTGCGGCCCTGATTCCGGAATCGCACCGCGGCACACACCAATACAACCTCAACGCCTACATGGCGCGCCAGACGCCGCAAACTTCCGGCCATGAGCGTGAAATTGAGGCGCTACGGCGCGACGGAACGGCTTTTTCAGCCGAACTGGGCATCAGTGAAATCCGACTCGAGGGTAAGCACCTCTTGATCGGTGTCGTCCGTGATGTCACGGAACGCAAGCGCGCCGAACGCAAGTTGCAGGAAAACGCCCGGCAATTACAGTCCTATTACGACGCCACCCAAGCCGAGCAGAACCTCGCCATGGCGCTGATGCAGCAACAACTGCACCGGCGCGGGCTGCAAGATCCCCAGCTGCGCTACACGGTCATTCCCGCCGCCCGTTTCAGTGGCGACATCGTTGCCGCCGGACGCTCGGAAAACGGGTGCTTCTACGCCTTGCTGGCAGATGCGACCGGTCATGGTCTGGCTGCCGCCATCAGCGTCCTACCCATATTGACTGTTTTTTACCGCATGACGGGACTCGGCCATACCATCAGTGAAATCGTCCTCGAACTCAATCAACAGTTGCGCGAATCTGTTCCAGTCGGCCGTTTTGTCGCCGCCAGTCTGGTTTGCCTGGACGAAAATAAAAGGACGGGAGAAATCTGGATGGGTGGTACCCCAAATGCCCTGCTCATCGGCCACAAGGGCCGGATTGAGCAATCTTTTGCTTCAATTCACCTGCCACTGGGCATTCTCGCCAGCGAAGAAGCGGAAAGCGCCCCCATCTCCTTCCGATGGAACAGCGGGGATCAGCTTTTGCTTTGCTCGGACGGCTTGCTCGACGCCGAAAATCCAGGCGGCCAGCCATTCACGCCTTCCGGTCTAAAGGCGGCGGTTGCCCAAACGCATCCTGAATCACGTTTCGATGCCATTCTCGGCGCCTTGGCCCGCCATTTGGACGGACAGGCTGCCGAGGATGACGTTTCGATCATGTTAATCGACTGTCCTTGACGCGCCCGTCTGCAGGCGCACCTCCTGAGCACAAAAAAGCCAGGCAATCGCCTGGCTTTTGTTTCGTAGCGGAAGAATCAGGACGCCTAGGCTGCCTCGGAAACCTCAACAGCTTCAGCCGGTTCCGGACGGTCGATCAGTTCGACAAAAGCCATGGGCGCATTGTCACCTACACGGAAACCGCACTTCAGAATGCGCAGATATCCACCCGGACGTGCCGCATAGCGCGGCCCCAGTTCAGCGAAGAGCTTGACCACGGTATCCCGGTCGCGCAAGCGGTCAAACGCCAAGCGCTTGTTGGCCAGGGTTGGGTTCTTGCCCAGCGTAATCATCGGCTCGACGACACGGCGCAATTCCTTGGCCTTGGGCAGCGTCGTCTTGATCGCTTCATGCTTGAGCAGGGAAACAGTCATATTGCGCAGCATCGCCAGGCGATGGCTGCTGGTTCGGTTCAGTTTGCGAAGTCCCAAACGGTGACGCATGGTTCATCCTTTCTCTATTCTGCAGGCGTCCCTTGACTGCCGGGGCCGGAGAAGACTCACATCTTTTCCAGACCGGCCGGCGGCCAGTTCTCGAGTTTCATTCCCAAGGTCAAGCCGCGCGAGGCCAGCACTTCCTTGATCTCATTGAGCGACTTGCGGCCCAGATTGGGCGTCTTCAAAAGCTCATTCTCGGTGCGTTGAATCAGGTCACCGATGTAATAAATATTCTCTGCCTTCAGACAATTGGCCGAACGCACCGTCAGCTCGAGGTCATCAACCGGGAGCAACAAGACCGGATCCACCTGCGTCGGGCGCGAAGACTCAACTGCCGGTGCCGTCCCTTCAAGATCGGCAAAGACCGAAAGCTGCTCCATCAGGACACGTGCGGCATAGCGGATCGCCTCTTCCGGCTCGACAACCCCATTGGTCTCGATCTCCATGATCAGCTTGTCCAAGTCGGTGCGCTGCTCAACACGAGCGCTATCGACCTGGTACGCTACCCGACGAATCGGGCTGAACGAAGCATCCAGCACCAGCTTTCCGATCGTCTTGGAATCACCCAGATTGCGCATCGTGCCCGGCACATAACCACGACCCTTCTCAACCTTGATTTCCATCGACAGCTTGCCGCCCGGAGCCAGATTGGCAATGACATGCTCGGGATTGATGATTTCGACGTCATGCGGCAATTCAAGATCCCCGGCGCGCACCGGCCCCGCTCCATCTTTCGCCAGATTGAGAAGAACAGAATCACGTCCGTGCAGCTTGAACACAATGCCTTTCAGGTTGAGCAGAATATTGACGACATCTTCCTCAACCCCTTCGATGGTCGAATATTCATGCAACACGCCGTCAATGCTCACTTCCGTCGGGGCATAGCCCGGCATGGAAGACAGCAAAATTCGGCGCAGGGCATTGCCGAGCGTATGGCCATAACCCCGCTCGAACGGCTCCATGACCACCTTGGCCTCAACCGGAGATGCGCTCTGAACGTCGATAATGCGCGGTTTCAGAAGTCCACTGCTTTGCATTGGCTATCCTTTTTAGTCTTCCGGCAAATGCCGCTTACTTCGAATACAGTTCGATGACCAGGCCTTCATTGAGGGTCGACGGGAGTTCAGCACGCATCGGCATGGCTTTGAAGGTCCCTTTGCCTTCCTTGACGTCGACTGACAACCACTCCGGGAAGCCGCGAGACTCAGCAGCCTCCAGTGCCGCCTTGACACGCAGTGTGCCGCGAATACGCTGGCTCAGCTGCACGACGTCACCCGGCTTGACCTGATAGGACGGAATATTGACGCGCTTGCCATTGACCAGCACCCCGTTGTGGCGCACGACCTGGCGTGCTTCCGCCCGCGAACCGCCAAAACCCATGCGGTAAGCGACAGAATCAAGCCTGGATTCGAGCAGTTGCAACAGGTTTTCACCCGTCTGACCCTTTTTCTGCTCGGCCTTGGCAAAGGTTTTGCGGAACTGGCCTTCCAGAACGCCATAGACGCGGCGAATCTTCTGCTTGGCGCGCAAATGCACACCATAGTCGGAAAGACGGGCGCCGGACTTCTGGCCATGCTGGCCGGGCGCATAGGAACGACGCTCAACAGCACACTTTTCGGTGTAGCACTTTTCCGCCTTCAAAAAGAGCTTTTCGCCCTCACGGCGGCACTGACGGCATTTCGGATCGAGATTACGAGCCACTTGTCTTTCTCCTTAGATGCGGCGCTTC
>JAKJFA010000010.1:35033-46705 GCA_022705135.1 Pseudomonadota bacterium
CTTTAATACGGACCTCGACATTCTTGACCCCGCACTCCTGTGCCGCCTTGCCTGCGGCCTCGGCAGCCACCTGGGCAGCAAACGGCGTCGACTTGCGGGAACCACGGAAACCAGCTCCGCCCGAGGTTGCCCATGACAGCGCATTGCCCTGACGATCGGTGATGGTAATGATGGTGTTGTTGAAGGAAGCGTGGATGTGGGCAATGCCCTCAGCCACATTCTTCTTAACTTTTTTGCGGACTTTCGTTCCGGTCTTGACCATGTCTTATCCCTTTATTTCTTCTTGCCAGCAATCGCTTTGCGCGGACCCTTGCGCGTGCGCGCATTGGTGCGCGTGCGCTGACCGCGGCAAGGCAGGCCCTTGCGATGGCGGGTGCCACGGTAGCAGCCCAAATCCATCAGGCGCTTGATGCTCATGGTCACCTCACGACGCAAGTCTCCTTCAACGGCCAACTTGCCCACTTCTTCGCGGAGCCGGTCCATGTCCGCATCCGAAAGATCCTTGATCTTGGCGGAACGAACAATACCGGCGGCGTCGCAAATCTTTTGCGCGCGCGACCGACCGATACCGAAAATCGCAGTCAACGCAATCTCGGCATGCTGATGGTTCGGAATGTTTACCCCTGCAATACGGGCCATCGAATCACCCCAACGTAACGAAAATAGTTAAAGTCAAAATGCGCATGGACACTTAGCCTTGGCGCTGCTTATGGCGCGGATCCTTGCAAATGATGCGCACCACGCCCTTGCGACGGATTACCTTGCAATTGCGGCAGATGCATTTCACTGAAGCCTGCACTCTCATGTTCCACTCCTCACTCATTTGCAACGCTTGGAAAGCAGCCGTGATTTCCTTGCCTTGCGGTCACTGCGTAGAGAATTCCGTTGTCTACTTGGCGCGGAACACAATCCGCGCTTTACTCAAATCATACGGTGTCAACTGCACCGTTACCTTGTCGCCCGGCAAGATCTTGATGTAATGCATCCGCATCTTGCCTGAAATAAACCCGAGGACGACATGCCCATTTTCCAGTTTGACCTTGAAGGTCGCGTTAGGGAGGTTTTCCATCACCTCACCCTGCATTTCGATGACATCCTCCTTGGACATACCGCCGTTACCGCCTGCCTTTGAAATTAGCCTTCTTCAGTAGGCTCTCGTACTGGTGGCTCATCACATAAGCCTGCACCTGCGACATGAAGTCCATGGTGACCACAACAATAATCAACAAGGAAGTCCCGCCAAAATAGAAAGGTACATTCCACTTGAGAATCAGGAATTCGGGCAGCAAGCACACCAAGGTGATGTATGCCGCACCAACCAGGGTGAGGCGCATCAGAATCTTGTCGATATAGCGCGCGGTCTGCTCACCCGGACGAATCCCCGGAACGAAGGCACCGCTCTTCTTCAGGTTGTCGGCCGTTTCCTTGGAGTTGAACACCAAGGCCGTATAAAAGAAGCAGAAGAACACGATCGCGGCTGCATACAGCATGACGTAAATGGGCTGTCCCGGCGACAGGGTACTGGCAATGTCTTTCAGCCAATTCATTGAAGGACTGGATCCAAACCAGTTTCCCAGCGTGGCAGGAAAAAGGATGATCGAAGAAGCAAAAATCGGCGGAATGACCCCGGACATATTCAGCTTCAGCGGCAAATGCGAGCTCTGACCGCCATAAATCTTGTTGCCGACCTGCCGTTTGGCGTAATTCACCAGAATCTTGCGCTGGCCGCGCTCGACAAAGACCACAAATGCCGTCACCAGAACAACCAGGGCGCAGATAAAGAGCGCCGTCAGCGCGTGCATGGCGCCGGTACGTACCAGTTCAAACAGACCGCCAATGGCATTAGGCAGACCCGCCGCAATCCCGGCGAAAATGATGATCGAAATGCCATTGCCCAAGCCGCGCTCGGTCACCTGCTCACCCAGCCACATCAGGAACATCGTTCCCGTCAACAAGGTAGAGGCCGTCACCATGCGGAACATGAACCCAGGCTCCGCGACCAGACCGGCCTGGCCTTCAAGCGCAATGGCAATGCCAATCCCCTGAAACAGGGCCAGGAACACCGTTCCGTAGCGGGTGTATTGCGTAATCTTGCGCCGCCCGGCTTCGCCTTCTTTTTTCAGCGCTTCCAGTTGCGGGCTGGCCACCGCCATCAACTGCATGATGATCGAGGCCGAAATGTAGGGCATGATCCCCAGGGCGAAGATGGTAAAGCGCGACAGCGCGCCCCCGGAGAACATGTTGAACATGCCCAGGATACCGCCCTTTTGGGTATTGAAGAGTTCAGCAAGCACATTGGGATCGATGCCCGGCACCGGGATATGCGCGCCGATGCGATAGACGACCAAAGCACCCAGCAAGAACCAAAGCCGGCGCTTCAAATCAGCGAACTTGTCGCCCTTGCCTATCTGAGTGCTATTCGCCACCAATCTCACCTGTCATTCATTCGGAAACGGAACCGCCTGCCGCTTCAATCGCTGCCTTGGCGCCCTTCGTTGCGCCAACCCCCTTCAGTGCAACCTTCTTGTTGATCTTGCCGGACAAAATCACTTTGGCCGACAACGCATCGGCAGGAATCACGCCGGCCTGCTTCAAGGACAGCAGATCAATTTCCTCAACCGGCAATTTCGCCAGTTCGGACAAGCGCACTTCAACGTTACGCCCCGCCACCAGCGACTTGAAGCCGCGTTTCGGCAAACGACGCTGCAGGGGCATTTGCCCACCCTCAAAACCCACTTTGTGAAAACCGCCAGCACGCGATTTCTGGCCTTTGTGGCCGCGTCCGCAGGTCTTGCCCAGGCCGGAGCCAATCCCGCGACCGACGCGTTTGCCTGCCTTCTTGGCACCCTCTGCAGGCTTCATCGCATTCAATTTCATGGCTTAACCCTCGCACTTAACCAGGTAGGACACCTTTTGGATCATGCCGCGCACCGCCGGCGTATCCTCGAGTTCCGCACTGCTGTTGAGCTTTCTGAGCCCCAAACCGCGCACGGTGGCACGGTGGGATTCTTTGGTTCCGATAACGCTTTTAACCAGCGTCACCTTGATTTTCTTTTCCGCCATGATCGTTTACCCCAGAATTTCCTCGACACTCTTGCCGCGTTTGGCCGCAATGACCGCCGGCGTATTCATGGCCTTGAGGCCGTGCAAGGTGGCACGCACAATGTTGTAGGGATTGGTCGATCCATGCGCCTTGGCCACCACGTTGGTGATGCCAATGACCTCGAACACCGCACGCATGGCACCGCCAGCAATGATGCCGGTGCCGTCCGGCGCCGGCTGAATCATAACGGAAGTGGCTCCATGCTTGCCCGTCACCGTATGGTACAGGCTGCCTCCCTTGAGCTTGATCTTGAACATGCGGCGGCGCGCCTCGTCCATCGCCTTCTGCACTGCTACCGGCACTTCACGCGCCTTGCCGCTGCCCATGCCGATGCCGCCGTCGCCGTCGCCAACCACCGTCAATGCCGCGAAACCAAGGATGCGCCCGCCCTTCACCACCTTGGTGACGCGGTTGATCGACACCATCTTCTCGCGCAGACCGTCATCGCGTTCTTCGCTCTGCTGGGACTTCTTGTTTCTTTCCGGTTTAGCCATTTCTTAACCTCGTCTCTCGCCCGATCAGAACTTCAGGCCATGTTCACGGGCAGCCTCGGCCAGCGCCTTGACCCGGCCGTGGTACTGAAAACCTGCACGGTCGAACGCCACTTGTTCAATGCCAGCCTGCTTGGCGCGCTCAGCAATCAACTTGCCCACCGCGGCGGCAGCGGCCTTATTGCCCCCATTGGCAATATCCTTGCGCATGGCCGGCTCCAGCGTCGATGCCGCAGCCAACACCTTGCCACCGCAGGCGGAAATAATCTGCGCGTAAATGTGGCAGTTGGTCCGGTTGACGCACAGGCGCACAGCCTTCAGTTCAGCGATTTTGGCCCGGGTTTTGCGGGCTCGGCGCAGACGCGCTTGCTTTTTGTTAAACATACGTCACCCTTACTTCTTCTTGGTTTCCTTGATGACCACACGCTCGTCGGCATAGCGCACCCCTTTGCCCTTATAGGGCTCGGGCTTGCGATAGGCGCGCACTTCGGCGGCGACCTGACCGTCTTTCTGCTTGTCGATCCCCTTGATGATGATTTCCGTCTGCGTCGGGCATTCGACCTTGATCCCGTTCGGCATCTTGTGCGCCACCGGATGCGAAAACCCCAGCGACAGGTTCAAGGTATCGCCCTGGGCCTGGGCACGATAGCCCACGCCAACCAGTTGCAACTTGCGCTCAAACCCCTTGGAAACGCCCGTGACCATGTTATTCAGGTTGGCGCGGACGGTGCCCCACATGGCGGAAGAATTCTCTTCCGCCTCAACGCGCGAGCAGATCAGCGCATTCCCCTGCACTTCCAGCTTGACCGCAGGATGGGCAGACATTTTCAACGATCCGAGCGGGCCCTTGACAGTGACTTCCTGCCCCCCTAAATTGACCTCTACCCCAGCGGGCAGCGCAATCGGATTCTTGCCAATACGCGACATGACGGACTCCCCTTACGCCACGATGCAAAGCACTTCGCCGCCAACATTGCTGGCACGTGCCTTGCGGTCGGTCATCACCCCCTTTGGAGTGGAGACGATGGCAACGCCCAGACCGTTCATCACGCGCGGAATGTCGTTGCTTCCCTTGTAAATGCGTAGACCAGGCTTGGAAACCCGTTCAATGCGTTCAATCACCGGCTGGCCGGCATAGTATTTGAGGGCGATGTCCAGCGTCGCCTTCACTCCATCCTGGCGCACCGCAAATTCCTCGATATAACCCTCATCCTTGAGCACAGCGGCAATCGCCACTTTCAGCTTGGACGAGGGCATGGTCACGGACGCCTTTTCTGCAAGCTGGGCATTGCGGATGCGGGTCAGCATGTCCGCGATCGGATCGCTCATTGCCATTCTTCTCTCCTCTTACCAGCTGGCCTTGACGATCCCCGGAATCTCGCCCGATAGGGCAAGCTCGCGAATCTTGTTGCGGCACAAGCCAAACTTGCGAAACACGCCCCGCGGACGCCCAGTCATCTGACAACGATTACGCAGGCGGGTCGGACTGGCATTCCGCGGCAACTGCTGCAATTTCAGGCGCGCTTCGTAGCGCTCCCCATCCGACAGGGCGGGATTATCAATGACTGCCTGCAAAGCGGCACGCTTCTTCGCGTACTGGGCCACCAGCTTGCGGCGTTTTTCTTCACGGTTGATCAGAGCAAGTTTTGCCATGATTGCCTCAATTCTTGAAGGGAAACTTAAACGCGGCAAGGAGGGCCTTGGCTTCCGCATCGGTTTTGGCCGTCGTCGTAATACTGATATTCATGCCACGCAAGGCATCAATCTTGTCGTACTCGATTTCGGGAAAGATGATTTGTTCCTTGATGCCCATGTTGTAATTGCCTTGCCCGTCGAAGCCCTTGCCGGAGATCCCCCGGAAATCCCGCACCCGCGGCAAAGCAATCGTCACCAGGCGATCCAGAAATTCGTACATACGCGGGCCGCGCAAGGTCAGCATGCAACCAATCGGGTAGCCATCGCGAATCTTGAAGACCGCAATCGACTTACGCGCCTTCGTCACCACCGGCTTTTGCCCGGCAATCTTCTGCATGTCGCCCACGGCGTTTTCCAGCACCTTCTTGTCGGCCACCGCCTCGCCCACCCCCATATTCAGGGTAATCTTGGTGATGCGCGGCACTTCCATTACCGACTTGTAACCAAATTTCTTGGTCAGGTCGGCCACCACGTCTTTCTTGTAATAGTCTTGCAAACGAGCCATGACCACTCCTTAAGCCTTCACCAGTTCGCCGTTCGAACGGAACACGCGAACCTTGCGGCCATCTTCCAGAATCTTGAAGCCGACCCGGTCGGCCTTGCCACTCACCGGATTGAACAGCGCCACATTGGAAACATGGATCGGCATGTCCTTGTCGGTAATGCCGCCAGTAACCCCCTTGACCGGATTCGGCTTGACGCTCTTTCTGGCGCGGTTGACCCCATCGACGATGACACGCTCGGCATCAACGCGCATTTTGACCTTGCCGCGCTTGCCTTTGTCTTTGCCGGTGATGACGATGACTTCATCACCCTTTCTGATCTTTTCCATCATGCGCTCCTTACAGCACTTCCGGCGCCAGGGACACGATCTTCATAAAGCGCTCGGTGCGCAGCTCGCGCGTCACCGGTCCGAAGATGCGGGTGCCAATCGGCTCCAGCTTGTTGTTGAGCAATACCGCGGCATTGCCGTCGAAGCGGACCAGCGAACCGTCCGGACGACGCACGCCCTTGGCCGTGCGCACGACCACCGCACTGTAGATGTCGCCCTTTTTCACGCGGCCACGCGGCGCGGCATCCTTAATGCTGACTTTGATGACGTCACCAATACCGGCATAACGCCGCTTGGAGCCACCCAGCACCTTGATACACATCACCGAACGCGCGCCCGTGTTATCGGCGACGTCAAGTATCGTCTGCATCTGAATCATTGTTTCACTCCAACTTGCACCGCTTGCGCGGTCAGTCTTGGAACCCGTTCGGGTCGGTCTTCACAGCCATCCTGTCACTGCCAGGCGGCGAAAAAAGAGGCTGGATTATACCCGCCCCTTTTGTTTGGCGCAAGCGCCCTTATTTCAAATTGCTACCGCTTTTTCCAGCACTTGCGTCACGCGCCATGCCTTGGTCCGCGAAATCGGCCGTGATTCGGCAATTTCGACCAGATCACCAGAACGCGCTGTATCGCCGTCGTTATGGGCGTGGTACTTCTTCGAGCGCGTCATTACCTTGCCATAGACCGGGTGCTTGACCTTGCGCTCGACCAAAACGGTCACGGTGTTCTGCATCTTGTCACTGACGACACGCCCAACCAGCGTTCGCTTGATCTTACTGGTCTCGCTCATTGCTGCACCGCCTTTTCACGAAGGAGGGTACGCACGCAGGCAATTTCACGGCGCACCTTCGACAATTGACTGGTGTTGGACAACTGCTGCGTTGCCACCTGCATACGAAGGCCAAACTGCGCCTTCAGCAAATCGAGCAACTCCTTGTTGAGTTCGTCCACACTCTTGGTTCTCAGTTCTTTTGCTTTCATGATCACCCCAGGTGACGAGAGACAAAGGTAGTCGCAATCGGCAACTTGGCAGCCGCCAACGCAAACGCCTCACGAGCCAGCGTCTCATCGACGCCGTCCATCTCATACAGCACTTTGCCGGGCTGGATCTCGGCGACCCAATACTCCGGATTACCCTTGCCATTCCCCATCCGCACTTCCAGCGGTTTCTTGGAAATCGGCTTATCCGGGAAAATGCGAATCCAGATGCGGCCACCCCGCTTGATGTGACGGGTCATGGCACGACGCGCCGCCTCGATCTGGCGTGCCGTCAAACGGCCGCGCGCAGTCGCCTTGAGGCCCCATTCGCCAAAGGAAACTTTGGCCCCCACAGTCGCCAGGCCGGTATTGCGGCCTTTCTGTTCCTTGCGGTACTTGCGACGATTCGGTTGCAGCATGATTACGCCCCTGCCTTTCTCACACGCTTGGCCGGCGCCTTGACTTCACCTGCGCCGGCCTCAGCCTTCTTGACCGTAGTTCTTGGCGCACGTGGCTTGGCCTCGGCCCCTTCAGCCGCCGGCTTGGCGGCGCGGCGTGCCGGACGCTTCGGCTCTTCGGCCACCACCGGCTCAACCACCTCCGGCTGCTCATTGCGCGCCAGCATTTCACCCTTGTACACCCAAACTTTGATACCGATCACGCCATAGGTCGTGCGGGCTTCCGAAACGCCATAATCAATCTCGGCACGAAGGGTGTGCAGTGGCACACGGCCTTCGCGATACCATTCGTTACGTGCAATTTCGATACCGTTCAGGCGGCCCGAGCTCATAATCTTGATGCCCTGAGCCCCCAGACGCATGGCGTTCTGCATCGCGCGCTTCATGGCGCGACGGAACATGATGCGCTTCTCAAGCTGCTGCGCGATGGAATCGGCGATCAGCTTGGCATCAATTTCCGGCTTCCGAATTTCTTCGATGGTGACATGCACCGGCACCCCCATGATGCGTTGCAGATCGGTGCGCAACTGTTCGATGTCCTCGCCCTTCTTGCCGATGACGACGCCGGGGCGCGCCGAGAAGACGGTGACGCGCGCCGTTTTGGCCGGGCGTTCGATCAGAATGCGGCCAACGGACGCATGCGAGAGTTTCCTCTTGAGATATTCACGAACGCGGATATCTTCATTGAGCATCGCCGGAAAGTCCTGGCCCTTGGCAAACCAGCGCGAACTCCAATTGCGCGTGACGCAAAGACGGAAGCCGGTCGGATGTATTTTCTGTCCCATTACCTGTCCTCAGTTACCCACGGTCAAGAAGATATGGCAAGTCGGCTTGATGATCCGGTTGCCCCGCCCCTTGGCACGCGCGGAAAATCGCCTCATGACCATGCCCTTTTCGACATAAATGGTTTTCACCATCAACTCATCGATGTCGGCGCCATCATTGTGCTCGGCGTTGGCAATCGCCGACTCCAGCACTTTCTTGACGATGCCGGCGCCCTTTTTCGGGCAGAAAGCCAGAATATCGAGCGCTTGCGCCACCGGCTTGCCACGCACCAAGTCCGCCACCAGGCGGCCCTTTTGCGCCGACAGGCGGACGCCCCGCAAATTTGCACGAGTTTCCATATCCGCTCCTTACTTCTTCACAGCAGCTTTTTTACCGGCGGTATGACCCTTGAACGTCCGGGTCAGCGAAAACTCGCCCAGTTTATGCCCCACCATATTCTCGGTCACGAAGACCGGAATATGCTGCTTACCGTTATGCACCGCAATCGTCAACCCGATGAATTCGGGCAGAATCGTTGAACGGCGCGACCAGGTCTTGATCGGGCGCTTGTCGTTGTTCGCACGCGCAGCTTCCACTTTGTCGATCAGATAGCCATCGACAAACGGGCCTTTTTTCAGTGAACGTCCCATTCTCTACCTCTTATCGCTTGTGACGGCGCTGAACGATCATGCTGTTCGTGCGCTTGTTCTTGCGGGTCCGATAACCCTTGGTCGGCTGTCCCCAGGGATTGACTGGCACACGGCCTTCACCGGTACGACCCTCGCCGCCACCATGCGGGTGATCCACCGGGTTCATGACCACACCCCGCACTGTCGGGCGAATACCGCGCCAGCGTTGGGCACCGGCCTTACCGATCTTCCTCAGGCTGTTTTCCTCGTTACCGACCTCACCGATGGTGGCCCGACACTCGACGTGCACACGGCGCACCTCACCGGACCGCATGCGGATCTGAGCGTACGAGCCTTCACGCGCCAGCAGTTGCACCGAAGTACCGGCAGCCCGGGCGATTTGAGCACCCTTGCCCGGCAGCAGTTCGACACAGTGGATGGTCGAGCCAACCGGGATATTGCGCAAGGACTTGGCATTGCCGTTCTTGATCGGCGCATCGGCACCGCTCATCAATTCCTGCCCGACCACCAAGCCCTTGGGCGCGATGATGTAGCGGCGCTCGCCATCGGCATAACACAGCAGCGCAATGTTGGCCGAACGGTTCGGATCGTATTCCAGGCGCTCGACCTTGGCCGGGATGCCGTCCTTGTCGCGCTTGAAGTCAATGATGCGATAGTGCTGCTTGTGGCCGCCACCCTGATGGCGCACGGTAATATGACCATTGTGATTACGGCCGGCCTTGATATTCTGCTTTTCCAGCAGCGGCGCAAAGGGCTTGCCCTTGTGCAGATCGGGATTAACGACCTTGACGACACCGCGACGTCCGGGCGAAGTTGGTTTGACTTTGACGAGTGCCATTATTGCGGCCCTCCTTCAGCAAAGTTGATTTCCTGCCCCGGCTTCAGGCAAACAAAAGCCTTCTTCCAGGATTTGCGCCGTCCAATCTGGCCCTTAAAGCGCTTCTGCTTTCCCTTGGTATTGAGGACCTGCACGCTTTCCACCTGCACCTTGAAGAGCAGCTCGACGGCAGCCTGGATTTCCGGCTTGGTCGCATCGGAAACGACGCGGAAAATGATCTGCTGGTGCTTGTCGGCGACATAGGTCGCTTTTTCGGAAATCTGCGGTGCCAGAAGCACCTGCAGCAAACGTTCCTGATTGTGCGTCGTCATGCCCACATCTCCTCAAATTTGGCAACCGCATCCTTGGTCACCAGAACCTTGGGAAAGCGCACCAGCGAGTACGGGTCGGTTTCGTGGGCTTCCAGCACCAGCACATCGGGCAGGTTGCGCGACGACAGGTAGAGGTTTTCGCTCAGCTGATCGGTAATGACGAGCAGCCCATCCTGCAAGCCCATCGCCTTCAGCTTCTCGGCAAACAGCTTGGTCTTGGGTGCATCCACAGAGAGCTCATCCACCACAACCAAACGACCCTGACGCGCCAACTCGGAGAGAATGGCGGCCATGCCGGCGCGGAACATCTTCTTGTTGACCTTGTGCGCAAAATTCTCGTCGGGAGAATTCGGGAAAATCCGGCCGCCACCACGCCATAGCGGCGATGAGGACATGCCGGCGCGTGCGCGACCCGTCCCTTTTTGGCGGAACGGCTTGGCCGTCGTATGCGACACCGTTCCCCGGTCTTTCTGGGCACGATTGCCCGCACGGGCATTAGCCTGGAAAGCGACGACGACCTGGTGCACCAGCGCCTCGTTGTATTCGCGTCCAAAAAGAATGTCCGAGGCCTGCAATTTGGCAGCGTCCTGGCCTTGTTGATTAATCACATTCAGTTCCATGTCCGCCCCCTTATGCCTTGATCGCCGGGCGCACAATAACGTCAGCGCCTTTGCAGCCGGGAACGGCGCCCTTGATCAGCAGGAGCTGGCGCTCGGCGTCGACGCGAACCACGGTAAGGCCCAACTGTGTCGCCTGAACATTGCCCAAATGGCCAGCCATGCGCTTGCCCGGAAACACACGGCCCGGATCCTGCGCCATACCGATGGAACCCGGCGCGTTGTGTGACACGGAATTGCCGTGCGAGGCACGGTTGGAGCTGAAATTGTGGCGCTTAATGCCCCCCTGGAATCCCTTGCCAATCGAGGTGCCAGTCACATCGACCTTTTGCCCCTCGGCAAAAATGGTCACGGCTATTTGATCCCCCGCCTTCAAGTTGGCGAGCTCAGCAACCGCAACACGGAATTCCTTGAGCGTGTGCCCGGCTTCCACACCCGCTTTGGCCAAATGACCGGCCAGGGGCTTGATGACGCGCGAGGCACGGCGCTTGCCGAAGGCGACCTGAACAGCGGCATAGCCGTCCGTTTCCGGCGTTTTAACTTGGGTCACTCGATTGTTCGACACGTCCAGCACAGTTACCGGAATGGACGCGCCATCCTCGGCAAAAATGCGAGTCATGCCAACCTTGCGACCAACAAGGCCTAGACTCATGGTTATTCTCCTCATCGCCGGCTGCGATTGGCCGACCGATGCTGGTACAAACACGGACAACCCCAAGGGCCATCCCCGAAAAGCGGACGATTATATCCGCAATTGTTGCCTTACTGCAACTTGATCTCGACGTCGACCCCAGCCGGCAGATCGAGTTTCATCAACGCATCCACTGTCTTGTCCGTCGGATCGACGATATCCATCAGGCGCTGGTGCGTGCGAATCTCCATCTGGTCACGCGAAGTCTTATTGACGTGCGGCGAACGCAGGAGGTCGAAACGC
>JAKJFA010000110.1 GCA_022705135.1 Pseudomonadota bacterium
CTATGCAGCGTCCTCGCGTCGTGCCGTGCACCCCGCCAACCATGCCCACAGAATCGTCCAACTGAGGTTTCTAGGATTATGGACCCGTCAAAGCCAAGCCCTCTTTTCCAGCGCCTGCTGATTTTTATTCTGGCTGACCTGTTCGGCATGTTTTGCCTGGTGCTGGGGGTGGTCTGGCTTGTCGCGGGATACCGGTTCCCGCTGATGCGTTTTCCCAACAACTCGTCCGAGGCGTTCGTCAGCGTTGCGGGGGGGCTTGCGGTCAGCGCCTGGGCGGCCGTCAAGCTCTTGTCGGCCTTGCGGGACAGGGCGGAGTAGGGTGGCAGCGTGTTGCCCATGCGGGACGGTGTTGGGCAATCAATACTCCATCCTGCCGCTGATTTCCTGGCTGAGCTGGAAGACGGCCATGGCGTAGAAGCTCGAGCGGTTGTAACGGGTGATGACGTAAAAATTTTCGAAGCCCAGCCAGTATTCGGTGTCAAACCCCGGAGAGACCAGATCAATCAGAGCTGTCGTGGCGTTGGCGGGTGCTTCCGAGCGGATGCCTTGTTTCGCCAGTGTTCCGGCATCGAGGCTAGGGCGGATTCCGGCTTCGATCAGGGCGCGGTCGGGGGCGCCTTCAATGCGCGCAGGGACGGCAATTGGTTCACCGGTTTTCCAGCCGTGTTGTTCGAGAAAGCGGGCGACGCTGCCGATGGCGTCCTCGGCGCTGGAACTCAGGTCGATGTGGCCGTCGCCGTCGAAATCGACGGCGAAACGGCGCTGGCTGCCGGGCATGAATTGCGGGATGCCGAGGGCGCCGGCAAAGGAACCCTTGATTTCGAGCGGGTCGAAGCCGTTTTCGCGCGCCAGCAGCAGAAATTGCTCCAGTTCGGAGCGGAAAAACTCCGCCCGCGGCGGGTAGTGGAAGGCGAGGGTGGCCAGCGCCTGCAGGACGCTGAAGGTGCCCGTGTTGCG
>JAKJFA010000111.1:0-576 GCA_022705135.1 Pseudomonadota bacterium
ATGCCGCACATGCGCTGGAAGAGGTTCAGAGCGGTCCGCTCCGCCATGAGGATCGATTTGAGGGACCCGGCGATCTCCGCCAGTTTCGCGCCCGGAACGACTTCTTCCCCTTCCGTGGTTAGGGCGGTGAAAGAGAGCCCGGGATCGACCGCCAGAAAGGTATCCCGGAAGGTGTCCAGGCCGGCGACAACCAGGCCGGCCTTGGCGATGGCCCGGGCGCTTCCCGTCTCATCCCCAGTCAGGACGGCGTTGCACGTCACGTCTCCCGGGCCGATATCCTCGGCCAGGGCGGCGCTGATCAGTCGCTGCCGAAGGGATTTTGTCCCTCACGCTTGAAAATCGATTCTACTCCTCCCCCTTGAAGGGGGAGGTGAGGATGGGGATGGGTCAATAACTGGCGATGGCGGCGAGGCTTAAGCCCATCCCCACCCCAGCCCTCCCCTTGAAGGGGAGGGAGTTGCCGGGAGCTGAACCCACATTGCCCACCCTGGCTATCCCCTTGAAGGGGAGGGAGTGTCATACCAGCCTCAGGCCGCCAGCTCCCGGACCTTCTTCAGGGCCTTCTCGAGGAGGAGG
>JAKJFA010000111.1:602-950 GCA_022705135.1 Pseudomonadota bacterium
TCTTCCTTGGCCACTACTGCTGCGGCCGCCTTAGCGCGAAAATCGCTGTTGGCGAGCTTCCGTTGCACGATGGCCAGCTCCTTGTCCAGTTTGGCCAGCTCTTTTTCCAGGCGGGCCTGCTCCGCGGTGACGTCGATGGCCCCCTCCAGGAGGACGAAGACCTGCACGCTGCCCACTACGCCCGTGGCCGCCCCCTTGGGTTCGGCCAGACCGACGCCGGTTTCGAGATTTTCCAGGCCGGCGAGGCCGGCGATGTAATGCGCCCCGGCGGCCAGGATCGCCAGGGTGCCCTTGTCGGGCGCCGAGAGGATGGCCCGGATCTTCTTGGCGGGGGCGATCCCCATCTCC
>JAKJFA010000112.1:0-247 GCA_022705135.1 Pseudomonadota bacterium
GGAGGAAAAGATGTTTCAGTTGACTAACGCCGGGGGGATGAACCTCGGTTTTCCCGATGTCTGCCTGACGCCGACCCCGGTGGGACCAATTCCCGTCCCCTATCCCAACACTACCACCGGAGCGACGGCCAATCCGGCCACGACGGCCCTGACGGTCCTCACCGACGGAATGCCTTCCCTGAATCAGATGTCCATGATCCCCATCAGCAACGGCGACAATGCGGGCGTCAACATGGGCGTGGCTTCG
>JAKJFA010000112.1:309-560 GCA_022705135.1 Pseudomonadota bacterium
CAGCGCCTGACCAGCATAACGGGACACAATGGCGTGAGCATGAACGCCCCCGGCGTGGCTCTGGCCCCAAGCCAGGTAACGGTCCTGGTTTTGGGATAACAACATTGACCCATCCCCCTCCTTGCCTCCCCCTTGAAGGGGGAGGTTGGGGTCGGGATGGAAAGGAAAGCGATCATGAACTGCCCCGCCAGTTATCGGAAATCATTGACGAAGGGAAGGCTCCGTGACGAAAGTTGAGTTGCTGGCAGCCA
>JAKJFA010000112.1:574-942 GCA_022705135.1 Pseudomonadota bacterium
TCGAGAACATCGATTTGAGCGGCCTGGACCTGGCGGGAGCGGACCTCTCCGGGGCGCGATTTGAAAACGTCTCCTTCCGGGGCGCCAACCTCGCCGGCGCCCGAATCCGGCGGACGGGATTCAAACACTGCGACCTTTTCGGCGCCGTCCTTAACGACGTCGATCTGACGAAGGTACTCTGGATTCGTATGGACCTCCGGGGGGTCATCCTACGCCGGGCAACCTTGGAACGGGCCGTCCTCTCCGGCGCCGACTTTTCGGAAGCGGATCTATCCGGCGCCGACCTTTCCCGGGCCGTGATGGATAACGCCAAGCTGGAAAATGCCAATCTGACCGGGGCCAAGACCTTTCGGACGATGCTGTACCGG
>JAKJFA010000113.1 GCA_022705135.1 Pseudomonadota bacterium
CTAGACGCGCTCCAGGGGGTGGCTTATCACAACGATAGTCAAGTGAACTACCTCACCGCAGAAGTCGGCCCAGCGATTGATGGTGGCGGTCTGTCGGTGCAGGTGCGGTCGGTAATGGACAGTTTCAACTAACAACAAAGATGGTGGCGTAGTGGCAAATCAATGGTTCCGACTTTATGCTGAGTTCGCTCACGATCCAAAAGTGCAGATGTTGTCCGAGGTCGACCAGCGTCGCTACATCATGCTTTTGTGCTTTCGCTGTAACGGAGATGTAACGTTACACGAAACGGCGATAGCGTTTCAATTGCGCATTTCGGACGAAGAATGGGCAGAAACGCGCGCTCGTTTAATACAGCGCAAACTCATCACAAAAGACAACAAGCCAACCGCCTGGGACAAGCGGCAATACGTCTCAGATTCAAGCGCAGAGCGGGTCCGCAGGCATCGCGAAAAGCTGCGTAACGCTGATGTAACGTTACAGAAACGGCCATGTAACGCTGTAGACACAGATACAGATACAGATACAGATACAGAAAAGACAAAAACAACACGCGCTCCGCGCTTCGATGCGCGTGCGCATCTGTCTTCGTTGGGTGTCCCCGATCAAATTGCTATCGACTGGATAGCACACCGTCGCGCTAAACGCGCAACGCCAACACGGACGGCTATAGACGGAATCGCCAGACAGGCAGAAGCCGCTGGCCTTTACCTGGGAGACGCCCTGGGAATGTGCTGCGAGCGCGGTTGGACAGGATTCAAGGCGGACTGGCTGGCGGGGCAACAGCCACCCGGTCGACGACAAACGGTTACGGAAACCCGAACGGAAACGGTAGCAACGCTTACAGGGAGGATCAGACATGCAAACCAACTCGAAGAACGTGACGTCTCTCCAGGACTATTGCGACTCGCGAAGTAGCGGCGCT
>JAKJFA010000114.1 GCA_022705135.1 Pseudomonadota bacterium
GGGCCTGGGGATGCGCGGCGCACCAGGCTTCGGGGCAGACGCTCCCCGGTAGGCCGCGCTGCTGAAGTTCCGTGCCCGTAGCGCCGTCGAGAATGAGGATCCTTTTTTTCAGTAGGTTCTTTATCCGATTTTTGTTCATTTTTTCACTCCCCGCGGTCTACCGCCCGCCGGCGTCGCTGTGGGGTTGAGCCTCGTGCTTAAAAAAGTGCGAGGCGGTCCTCCCGCCTGTCGGTGTCGCTGCCCCTGCAAGTGGAAATTCTTATAGCACGCGGAATTGAAAAGACGTCGTCTCCATGATAAATTATGACGCCCTCGTAAAAAGTGATTTAATCCCTCCCCCTTTAAGGGGGAGGCAAGGAGGGGGAGGGGGTAGAATGTTGTAAATACGAATTATTAGACCCATCCCCACCCCAACCCTCCCCTTGAAGGTGAGGGAGCTGAGAGACTTTTTACGAAGCCGTCACTTTTTACGAGTTCATCAAATTATGGAAAGCACCCCCCTGCCGGAAGTGATTTCAATTCTTCGGCAACTCGTTCTTTTGCAGCGTGATGACGCCCGTTATGGCCGTAACCGACTTTTCCGGCACCATCAGACAGGACGGCGTGATGGCCACCCCGAGCCGGTCCATCCGGAGCAGTTGGTAAATAGGATGCTGATTCTCCAGGGAAGAATCTCCATAACCTGCGGAGAAGCGGCTGTTGAGCAGGGTTTTCCCCTCCCGCCGGAGTAACTGGCGGAAATACGCCATGATCCAGTCGAGAGCGGCATCGACAATCTCGCTGGCCGCCGCGTCCAGCACCACGCCGCGGGTGGCGTTTCCTTCGCTGCCGGCCATATCGGACCGGATCGCCTCCATAATGGCGGCGCCCCCCGTGGCGCCCATAAGCATCACCTCGCCGGCCTC
>JAKJFA010000115.1 GCA_022705135.1 Pseudomonadota bacterium
ATGGGCGTCATGGGTACCTCGACGAATGGCGAATGGCTTATGGCATAAGGCTCAGGGCGAGAATGGACGTGAATTCTAAAACAGCCTTTGCCTTGATCGTTCTGCGGTTTTCTTGCCCTAAGCCCTGCGCCCTTAGCCCTTAGCCTTTTAGCCCTTCCCGTTTACCAGAATCGACAGGGCCTGTCAAAAAAATCGTTCCCCGGGGGGCCGTGCAAGGCCCGTCCACGGCGTGCCGGGAGGCCGTCGCCCTCGCGGATTGCTTGACTTCGCCCGAACTTGATGGCATAGTCTGCCACAGCACACCAAGGGGGTAAGCCCATGAGCGGTGAAACCGTCATCCATGTCAGCGAAACAACCTTCGACGCCGAGGTGCTGAAGTCGAGCCAGCCGGCGCTGGTCGATTTCTGGGCGCCCTGGTGCGGGCCCTGCCGGGCGATCGCACCGGTGCTCGACGAGCTTGCCGAGGAGTACAAGGGCAAGGTGAGGGTGGCCAAGATCAACGTCGACGAGAACAGGAAACTGGCCGGCGATCACGGGATCCAGGACCGGCTGAAGGCGCTGATGGACAAGGTCCTGTAGAACGAACGGAGACGGGAGGCCCCCGCGCCGCGGAAGGGCCTCCATTTTTTTATGCGGCCGGAGGGCCGCGGCGGAGAAGAATGAAACCGGAATCCATCGGAAACGCCATGAAAAACAGGCACAGGCTCCTGGCGGCGGCGATGCTGCTGGTCCTGGTGGCGACCATGGGGGGCTGCGCCTGGTGGGATAAGATGTGGGGCAGGGAGCCCCGGGTGCGCCAGACGCCCGAAGGGCTCTACCAGCGGGGCTTCGAGCAGTACAAGCAAGGCGACTACAAGAAGGCGATCGAGACCTTCACCCGCGTGCGGGACGAATACCCGC
>JAKJFA010000116.1:0-327 GCA_022705135.1 Pseudomonadota bacterium
TAACACGTCAGTCCACCGGACCGTCGCTAACGCTCCGGCCGGTGACTTGGGCGTTATGCATTTATCACTTCCGCCGGAGTAGCCAATGGATAATCCGCTTTCCAAGTTGGCCCTCGACTACTGGTACAAAGTGGTCTTGGTCGTGTGCATCGCAATCTTTTTGCTCACGGGTTCTGGCTTGCTCCACGCGTTTCCCACTGTGCCCACTGCACTCATTTCGCTTGGCGGTTTCTTTGTTGGTCTCGGTGAGTGGGTCAATCACCCACTGCAAACCGCGCTTATGCGTGGCTCTGCTATGTTCCCCAGCGGGGTGATTTCCGGGCATCC
>JAKJFA010000116.1:433-897 GCA_022705135.1 Pseudomonadota bacterium
GGGCAGTGCCTATACAGAGGCTCAAACTTCCAGCCTGGCGGGAGTTGTTGGGCCGTATGCATAACCCGGCGCTCAACCACGTTCGCTCCGCTCACTGGACGCTGCGCGATAAAGCCGCGCAGCGCCGGTTAGCTCTACGTTATGCGTCTTCATGCAGCGCACCGCACTGCATAGTCTTTTGTCACCACGCCAGCGCCACGGCCAGCGGAAACAACGGTGGCATTCACCCAAATGCGCCGCCCGTCGCCTAAGCGCCGAATGTGACCGCGCCGCAGGTGTTCGCGTGGCGAACGATGAGAGCCTGTCGCTGCGCCTTCGCCAGACCTTCCTGGCACATCGATGGTTAAAACGTGGTACGTATCGAAAGGTAGCGCGGACTTGATTTTCTTTCCAACCTTCTTCGGTTCGCTGCGCTCAATGTGCACGTTTGAACAAGCCAGCGCATTCAGCATTGAAAGCAAAGC
>JAKJFA010000117.1:0-276 GCA_022705135.1 Pseudomonadota bacterium
TTGAACATGCCGTGCTGGTTTACCGTTCCTCCCACCGCCAAATCGCCGGCGCCCTTGTCTCGAGGGATGCTCTCCCCCGTGAGCATGGATTCATCGATAGATGTATAGCCTTCGACGATCTCTCCGTCGACAGGCACGCGCTCTCCAGGTCTGACAATAACGATATCGCCCGGCATGACCTGCTCTACGGGAACTGTCTCCTCAATCTCACCCCTCACGATCGTCGCCGTGCGCGGAGTGAGAGAGGCAAGCTTCCGAATGGCCTCGCTAGCTCTT
>JAKJFA010000117.1:301-799 GCA_022705135.1 Pseudomonadota bacterium
CAAGGTTCTTGCCCAGAAGCACTAGGGTGATCACCACTGCGGCCGCTTCATAGTAGACCGGGCCTTGCACGAAGAATGTGTTGACTACGCTGAGCGCGTAGGCCGCGCCTGTGCCCAAAGCCACAAGCACGTCCATGTTGGCGCCGCCGTGCGCTACGGTCTTGTAGGCGCTGACGTAGAAGCGCGAACCGGACAGCAGTACGACCGGCGTCGCCAGTACAAACCCGAGCATGGGGTCCATCAGGAACATGAGCGCATGTGCACCGACGAGTTCTGCCAGCATCCCTATGACCATAGGAAGACTGAGAACCGCGCCGACCCAGAACAAGCCCCAGTTCCTGGCCATCCGCCGCCTATCCTCCACCTTGCGCTGATCATCCTCGCGCCGGTCGCGGACGAGTTCGCGAGCGCCGTACCCGACGTTCTCTACGGCCCGGAATATCCGGCCTACATCGCCCACGCCTGGATCGTATAGTACGCGGGCAGTCTCGGACGCCA
>JAKJFA010000118.1 GCA_022705135.1 Pseudomonadota bacterium
TCCAGGCCGGAGATCTTCAGCATCCGGATATCCATGAGGATCAGATCGAAGGCCGCCTCGCGGACCGCCTCGATGGCCGTAGCGCCGTCGTCGGCCTCTCTTACCGCGTATCCCCACCCCGACAGCAGGGTCCGGAGCATGGTGCGGTGGGCCCGGTCGTCATCCACTACGAGAATCGAGTTTTTCGCTTTCATCGGTATATGTCACCTCGGTTTCAAGATTGATGCCCCCGTAAAAAAGTCGCAAATGGCCCTCCCCTTCAAGGGGAGGGAGGGGGGTGGGGATGGGTTTTGTATCGCAAATATAAATAATTACCCCATCCCCCTCCTAACCTCCCCCTTGAAGGGGGAGGCATAAATTAGCTTTTTACGATAACGTCAAGATTGATCTACAAATCAACAGGGCTGCGTTTCTCCCCCTTGCCCCTGGCCGGGCTTGGTTGTGCTATCCGACCGGGCGTGCGTTCATGTCTTGACGGGGAGCCGGACCAGCGCCCGCGTGCCTTTTCCCGGTGAGCTTTCCAGCTTTATCTCGCCCCGGTGCGCCGCCATTATCTTCTGGACGATGGCCAGTCCCAGACCCGTTCCCGCGGGTTTGGTGGTGAAATAGGGGTCGAAGATCCGCTCCAGATCCGCCGCGGCGATGCCGGGACCGGTATCGGCGATCTCGATCTGTACCCATCTTTCCCTTTCCTTCCGGACCGTGATGGTGAGGACTCCGCCCTGATCCATGGCCGCCAGGGCGTTCAGGAAGAGGTTGAGGAAGACCTGCTTCAT
>JAKJFA010000119.1 GCA_022705135.1 Pseudomonadota bacterium
CATATACGACTACCTGAAGCGTCTCGACGCCGATGGGGAAAATGTGGCTGATTACAGCACAATCTGGTACTACTTCTAACCCCGTGCCGAGATCGGGGACCACGTAATGAGAAAAACAAGGGGAAATAATGATACCCCCATAAAAAGTCGCAAATGACCCTCCCTTTAAAGGGGAGTGTCGAGGTGGGCGATATGGTTCTTGTTCCCTGTAGCTCCCTCCCCTTCAAGGGGAGGGTCGGGGTGGGGATGGGTTTAATCCTCCCTCCTGCCATTACCAATCTTTACCCCATTCCCCTCCTAACTTCCCCCTTGCAGGGGGAGGAAGAAAATCACTTTTTGCTAGGGCATCATATTTATACGGGAGAAAAGACAGTTATGGACAAGTTGTATCTATCCGAAACCGACAAGAAAATCGGCGGCGTCTGCGGCGGCATAGGGGAGTTTTTCGGCAAGGATGCCACCCTGTTCCGGATCCTCTTCATCCTTTTGATCCTGTTTTCCTTCGGAGTTGGCGTCATCGCCTACCTCGCCATGTGGCTGGTGATCCCCAAGCGGCCGCAAATGTGAGGGATAAGGAGATCATCATGCGGCCACAGCAGAGAAGCGCCGGCTTGACCAGCCCCCGCAACGGGTTCCCGCCGCCGGAGAGGAAGCAGTGGTGAAAGAAGCAAGGAGTCTTCCGGAGGCGGAAGGCGGGGA
>JAKJFA010000011.1:0-28583 GCA_022705135.1 Pseudomonadota bacterium
CCAAGCCGGAGTCGACTTCTTTCCATCGCAGGCCGGCCAGAAACCGGAAGACATTGCCTTGGCTGCTGTCGACTGGGCCAAGCGCCACTACCACGACGTTTTGTTGATCGACACGGCCGGACGGCTTGCCATCGACGAAGCGATGATGACTGAAATCAAAAGGCTGCACGTCGTCACACAACCGATAGAAACCTTGTTCATCGTCGATGCCATGCTGGGGCAGGATGCGGTCAATACCGCCCGAGCCTTCGGCGAGGCGCTGCCGCTGACGGGCGTCATTCTGACCAAACTGGATGGAGATTCGCGTGGGGGTGCGGCGCTTTCGGTGCGGCACATCACGGGGGCGCCGATTAAATTCGCCGGTGTGGGCGAGAAATTGAGCGGTCTGGAAGCGTTTCATCCGGAGCGCATGGCCTCGCGCATTCTCGGCATGGGGGATGTGCTGTCGCTGATCGAGGAAGCAAAAAAAGGGATCGACGAGGAAAAGGCCATTACCTTGGCCAAAAAAC
This sequence comes from Pseudomonadota bacterium, assembly GCA_022705135.1. GTDB lineage: Bacteria > Pseudomonadota > Gammaproteobacteria > Burkholderiales > Rhodocyclaceae > UBA1934. The sequence goes on from JAKJFA010000011.1 coordinate 510, forward strand.
TCAAGTCCGGCAAGGGTTTTGATTTGAACGACTTCAAATCACAATTGGTTCAAATGCGCCAGATGGGCGGATTTTCCTCGCTCATGGACAAATTGCCCGCTCAGTTTGCTCAGGCTGCCGGGCAGATGCCGGTGGGTGCAGAAGACAAAGTGACGCGCCGCATCGAGGGCATCATCAATTCGATGACCCCGGCCGAACGCGCCAAACCGGATCTGCTTAAGGCCAGTCGCAAGCGCCGTATTGCCCTGGGGGCAGGCGTTCAGGTGCAAGAGGTCAACCGTCTGCTCAAGCAGTTCGAACATATGCAGAAAATGATGAAGCAGTTCTCGCAGGGCGGCATGGGCAAGCTGATGCGCGGAATGAAGGGGCTCATGCCTGGCTTGCGTTGATTCCGGGTTGTGCAGATTGGGCTACTCAGGGTCCGTTGACACAAAACCACACTGATCGGGAAGTCCACGCTTACCCATCATCCAAGTTTGCAAGCGCATCAAGGCATTGATAGAATGCCGGGTTTTCTATTCATAGCCCTGCCGCGGTTCGTTCTGGTCTGTGCGCGCCCGGGCGGCAAACCAGTTATGGATGATGTGTTCGGATCCAGGCGGCCAAATGTCTTTTGGCTTGTGGGTTTCGGTGAATGAAAAGAGATTGTCACTATTTTTTCCAGGAGGTTTACTAAATGCGTAACGGGAAAAGAAGTTCATGGTCACTCTTGGTGGCCATCGGAGCTTTGCTTCTGTCGTGGGGGCCGGCGGCGTTTGCCGGAGAAGCCGACATCAAGCTGCCCGATCTGAGCCAAGTTGTGTTTACCATTTTCGGTGGGTCGGTCAGCGGCTTGGCCATCTTGAATTTTGGCCTGTTGATGTGCTTGGTCGGCATCGTTTTTGGCATCCTGCAGTACATGCAAACCAAGAATGCGCCTGCCCACAAGGCCATGCTGGCCGTTTCCAACACAATTTGGGAAACCTGTAAGACCTATCTGTTTCAGCAGGGTAAATTCCTGTCGGCGCTGTGGGTCTTGATCGCCATTTGTATCTTTTATTATTTCTCCGTTCTGCAGGGAACCTCCTTCGGTAACGTCCTGATGATCCTGTTCTGCTCGATCATGGGTATCCTGGGGTCGTATGGCGTCGCCTGGTTCGGTATTCGCATCAACACCGTCGCCAACTCGCGCGCCGCGTTCGCCTCGCTACGCGGCAAGCCGCTTGAGATCGTCAACATCTGCCTGCGTTCCGGCATGAGTGTCGGCCTCTTGCTGGTCAGCGTCGAACTGATGTTCATGATCCTCATTCTGGCCTATATTCCCAAGGAACTGGCCGGCCCGTGCTTCATCGGTTTTGCCATTGGCGAATCGCTCGGCGCCAGCGCGCTGCGCATCTGCGGCGGCATTTTCACCAAGATCGCCGACATCGGTTCCGATCTGATGAAAATCGTTTTCAAGCTGCCGGAAGATGACCCCAGAAACCCGGGCGTGATTGCCGACTGCACGGGCGACAATGCTGGCGACAGCGTCGGCCCGACCGCCGACGGCTTTGAAACCTACGGTGTGACCGGCGTTGCGCTGATTGCTTTCCTGGCGCTGGCGTTGGTTGGCAACCCGGAAATGTGCGGCAAGTTGATCATCTGGATTTTCGCCATGCGGATTCTGATGATCGCCACTTCGCTGGCTTCCTATTTCGTCAATGACGTCATGTCCAAGGCCATGTTCGCTGACAAGAAGGAATTCGACTTCGAGCATCCCCTGACCACGCTGGTCTGGATCACTTCGATCGTTTCCATTTTGGTGACCTTTGGCGCCAGCTATGTCCTGCTGGCTGACCTCGGTGATAAATACAGCGCGCTATGGTGGGCGCTTTCGGTCATTATCAGCTGTGGCACGATTGCCGGCGCGCTGATCCCCGAAGCCACCAAGATCTTCACCAGCCCGAAATCCCGTCACTGCGAGGAAGTGGTGAATTCCTCGCGTGAAGGTGGCGCATCCCTGAACGTTCTTTCCGGTCTGGTGGCCGGCAATTTCTCGGCATTCTGGGAAGGCTTGATCATTCTGGTACTGATGTTCGTTGCCTATCTGGTTTCTAAGAATGCCTCGATCATGGCGCTGATGCCTGCTGAGTTCGCGTTTGCGGCGCCGGTGTTTGCTTTTGGTCTGGTGGCCTTCGGTTTCCTGGGTATGGGTCCGGTGACTATTGCAGTTGATAGCTTCGGCCCGGTCTCCGATAACGCGCAATCGATTTACGAATTGTCGCTGATCGAGCAGATTCCCAATGTCAGCGAAGAAGTCGAGAAGGAATTCGGCTTCAAGCCCGATTTCGAGAATTCCAAGCACTATCTGGAAGCTGCGGATGGCGCCGGCAATACCTTCAAAGCGACGGCCAAGCCGGTACTGATTGGTACGGCGGTGGTGGGCGCAACGACGATGGTGTTCGGCATCATTATTCTGCTTGAGCATCTGTACGGTAACGTCGCTGCCAAGTTGAGCCTGGTGCAGCCGGAAATCATCCTGGGCCTGCTGATGGGTGGCTGTGTTGTCTACTGGTTTACCGGTGCGTCGATTCAGGCGGTTGTGGCCGGTTCCTACCGTGCTGTCGTGTTCATCAAAGACAACATCAATCTCGACAAGGAAAGTGCCTCCATCGAAGACAGCAAGGAAGTCGTCAAGATCTGCACGATCTATGCGCAGAAGGGCATGATCAACATCTTCATCGTCATCTTCTTCGCAGCGCTCGGTCTGGCCTTCCTTGACCCGTACTTCTTCATTGGCTACCTGGTTGCTATTGCCTTCTTTGGGCTCTTCCAGGCCATCTTCATGGCCAATGCCGGCGGTGCCTGGGATAACGCCAAGAAGGTTGTTGAAGTTGATCTGAAGGAAAAGAACAGCCCGCTGCACGAAGCCACCGTGGTGGGAGATACCGTCGGCGACCCGTTCAAGGATACGTCTTCGGTTTCGCTCAACCCGGTCATCAAGTTCACGACCCTGTTCGGCCTGTTGGCGACTGAAATTGCCGTGACGATGGAGAATTCAGGCTTGAAGATTGGCCTGGCCTCCGTGTTCTTGGCGATTGCTCTGTTCTTTGTCTATCGTTCCTTCTACGGCATGCGCATTACCGGCATCAAGTAAGAAGCGATCGACCCAAGAAAAAGGCGCCTTGTCAGAGGCGCCTTTTTTGTTGACCGAAGGGGGTGGTGCGTGCTCAGAACAATTTGGGCCCCAGAATGAGGCCCCAAACCAGGCCACCGTTGACCAAGGTTAATAAAACGGCGGCGCTGCCAAAGTCCTTGGCGTTCTTCGAGAGCGGATGACGTTCCGGAGAAATGCGGTCGATGGCGGCCTCGACCGCTGAGTTGAGCAATTCGACAATAAGAATGAAGAAGACACTGCCGGAGAGCAAAGCGCGTTCGACCCCGGTATCGGCATACCAGAGTCCCGGAGGCAAAATGAGGAAGGAAAGGGCAAGCTCCTGGCGGAAAGCGACCTCATTCTTCCAGGCCGATGCCAAGCCCTGCATCGAAAAACAAAAAGCGCGGACGAGCCGCGCTGCGCCGGAGGCTGACTGGCGGTTCAAGAGGAATCCCCTGCAAGAAAGGGCAGCACGCCCAATTCAGAGATCCTGGGTGCTATTTGTCAACCTTCGGGCCGAAGCCGGCAAGCCAGGGATTCATTTTGCTCATCATGGTGAACCAGGTGTTGTAGGCATCCATGTAGGCCTTGAAGACCGGTGGCATGGGATTTTGGGCATTGGCTTGTGCTGGCGGAAATTGCATTGGCCACCAAGAACTGGCATCGGGCAGGGTGTTGAAGGGAAACATGCCGAACGGAAACATGGGGAAACTCCTCTGGTCGATAGGGGAAAGGGGTTGCGGACCGCGCCGCCGCCTGTGTCACGCCCCAAGTCTAGTTGATCCTGACGCAAATGAAAACAGAAAGGGCATCATTTCAGCGCCGAAGCAGGGGCCTGAGGAAGCGCCCCGTGTGACTTAACGCCTCGGCAGCAACTTGTTCCGGCGTTCCCGAGGCAATCACCTGACCTCCGCCTTCACCCCCTTCCGGGCCTAGGTCGATCAGCCAATCGGCCGTTTTGATGACATCGAGGTTGTGTTCGATGACGATGACGGTGTTGCCGTGGTCGGTCAAACGGTGCAGAACGGTCAGGAGCATATCGACATCGTGGAAATGCAGCCCCGTGGTGGGCTCGTCCAGGATGTAGAGGGTGCGCCCGGTATCGCGCTTGGAAAGCTCCAGCGCCAGTTTGACCCGTTGTGCCTCGCCACCGGAAAGCGTGGTCGCGCTTTGCCCGAGCGTGATGTAAGAGAGGCCGACATCGACCAAGGTCTGTAATTTGCGTGCGACAACCGGGACGGCATCGAAGAATTCGCGTGCCTGCTCGACGGTCATGCTGAGAATGTCCTGGATGTTCTTGCTCTTGTAGCGGATTTCCAGGGTTTCCCGGTTGTAGCGCTGACCGTGACAGACATCGCAGGGGACGTAAATGTCGGGCAGGAAATGCATTTCCACCTTGATGAGTCCGTCGCCCTGGCAGGCCTCGCAGCGGCCACCCTTGACGTTGAAGGAAAAGCGCCCCGGGCCATAGCCGCGCGCCCGTGCTTCCGGTACGCCGGCAAAGAGATCACGGATTGGGGTTAAAAGGCCGGTATAAGTCGCCGGATTGGAACGCGGTGTGCGGCCAATGGGCGACTGGTCAACGCTAATCACCTTATCGAAAGCCTCAAGACCGATGATCTCCTCGTGCGCCGCCGGCTCGGTGTTGGACCCATACAGCTGTCGGGCAGCGACCGCATACAAGATGTCGTTGATCAGCGTCGATTTGCCGGAGCCGGAAACGCCGGTGATGCAGGTGAACAGGCCGCGCGGGAGTTCCACACTGATATTCTTCAGGTTGTTGCCGGATGCGCCGACGATCCTGAAGGTGTGGGCTTGATCGTAAGCGCGCCGTTGTTTCGGCACGGCAATTTTTTTCTGTCCGGACAGGTAGGCGCCCGTCAGCGAGGCGGGATGGGTGGCGATCTGCGATGCCGTACCCTCAGCCACAATGGCGCCGCCATGCACGCCCGCCCCCGGGCCAATATCAACGATGTGATCGGCGGCGCGCATCGCTTCCTCGTCGTGCTCGACGACGATCACGGTGTTGCCGATATCGCGCAACTGGCCGAGCGTTTGCAGCAGACGGGTATTGTCGCGCTGATGCAAGCCGATCGACGGTTCATCCAGCACATACATGACACCCGTCAGTCCGGAACCAATCTGCGAGGCCAGTCGGATCCGTTGCGCTTCGCCGCCGGAGAGGGTTTCCGCTGAGCGTTCCAGGCAGAGGTAATCGAGGCCGACGTTGATGAGAAAAGACAGCCGCGCCGTAATTTCCTGCAGGATCTTTTCTGCTACTTGTGCCTTGTGGCCGCTCATCTGCAGATTCTGGAAATAGCGGCGTGCTTCGCCGAGCGGCAATCGGTTGATGTCATGCAAGGTCATGTCGCCGACGCGCACATTGCGGGCTTCAGTGCGCAAACGCGTTCCCTGGCAGACCGGACAGGTCGTGTTGCTGATGAATTTGGCGAGTTCCTCGCGTACCATGGCCGAATCGGTTTCCCGGTAGCGCCGTTCCAGATTCGGAATGATGCCCTCGAAGCTGTGGTCGCGGTCGAAACGCGTGCCTTTCTCGTTGAGATAGCGAAAGCGGATGACCTCACGGCCTGAGCCATGCAATACGACCTGTTGCACCGCCTCCGGCAAGGACTGGAAAGGCGTTTCGACATCGAAGCCGTAATGCTGGCCGAGCGAGACCAGCATCTGGAAATAGAACTGGTTGCGTTTGTCCCAGCCGCGGATGGCGCCGGCTGCGAGGGAAAGATTGGGATGGGCCACCACACGCTTGGGGTCGAAAAACTGGATGACGCCCAATCCATCGCATTTCGGGCAGACGCCCATCGGATTGTTGAAGGAAAAGAGGCGCGGCTCCATTTCTGGCAGGCTATACGAACAGACCGGGCAGCCAAAACGGGCGGAAAAGAGGTGCTCGCGGCCGTTTTCCATTTCGATGGCAATGGCGCGGCCGTCTGCATGACGCAAAGCCGTTTCGAACGATTCGGCCAGGCGCTGGCGCATGTCGTCACGCACCTTGAGGCGATCGACGACGACGTCGACGGAGTGTTTCTGCGTCTTGGCCAGTTTCGGCAATTCGTCGAGTTCATAGACCTTGCCGTCGACGCGCACCCGCGCAAACCCCTGTGACCGCAATTCCTCAAACAGATCAAGCTGTTCACCTTTGCGGTCGGCGACGACCGGCGCCAGGACCATCAGCCGTGTTCCCTCAGGCAAGGCCAGCACATGGTCGACCATCTGCGACACCGTTTGCACCTGCAGTGGCAACTGATGTTCGGGGCAATACGGTGTGCCGGCCCGGGCAAAGAGCAGACGCAGGTAATCGTGGATTTCGGTGACCGTACCAACGGTCGAGCGCGGGTTGTGACTGGTCGACTTCTGCTCGATGGCAATGGCGGGCGACAGGCCCTCGATCAGATCGACATCGGGTTTTTCCATCAACTGCAGGAACTGGCGGGCGTAGGCCGACAGCGACTCGACATAGCGCCGCTGACCTTCGGCATAGAGCGTGTCAAAAGCCAGCGAAGACTTGCCAGAACCGGAAAGTCCGGTGAGGACGATGAGCCGGTTGCGCGGCAGGTCGAGGCTGACGTTTTTCAGATTGTGCGTGCGTGCGCCGCGGATGCGGATTTCTTCCATGACTGCTCGATGCAAAAGGGCAACCAATTACTATACCCATTTTTCCGGTCGAAGCGGAGAGACTACTGACTTTTTTGCCGGTTTGGCGGCAGCGTTCGATCGGGGAAATGGAGAGTGGCCGCGCATTGGCGGCCTGAAGAACCTGTTGAGTCAGTTCGCAGACACACAAAGCCAATGGATCGCATATTTTTGGCGCGGGGCACAACGCTGGCATCCCAGTGAGTGATAGAATCCAAAGCCTGTGACCCTCAAGTGACCCGAAATCATCGCGCAACTGCCTGACCATGAGCGAAGAAACCCTGAGCAATGAAACCGAGGTCATGCTGGCGCACCTCGCCAATGTGCAGGCGCTGCTCGCGCGCCAAAAATTGGTTGAAAATCTGGTGCAGCGCCAGGATGGCGCGCGTTTGGATCTGGCTGAGGAATTGGCGCCGAGCACACATCTGGCGGAATTGCGTGACCTGCTGGGCGCCTTGGGTGCTGGCGAAATCGCCCTCATCATCGAAGCGCTGCCTGAAGAAGATCGCTTGACGGCTTTTTCCGAGGTCGGCGAGTGGCGCGGCGAACGCGTGCTTGAGCTGTTACCGGATGAAATCCGTGAGGATCTGATCGGTCAGGCGCACCAGCGCAGCACCAAGACCGTGGTCAATGCCTTTGAATTGCATAACGGCCGCTTGCGTCAGACAACCGTTCGCTGTCCGGCCGACCTTAAAAACCTGAAGCCCATCTGGATCGATCTGGTTGCGCCAACAGACGAGATTCGCGACTGGATTGGCAAGTATTTCGATGTGCAGATCCCAGACCCGGAAGACCTGACTGACCTTGAGGCCAGCGCCCGTTTCTATGTCGAGGACAATGGCGAAGTGCATCTGCATACCGACTTCCTGCTCGATATGCGCGATGAGTCGCGCAACGTGCCGGTGGCCCTGATTGTGCACAAGGATATTCTGTTTTCAGTGCAAAGCGAGGAATTGCCTGTGTTTCGTTTGCAGCGCATGCGTGCACGCACGCAACCGGGCTACGTCACTGAGGGCAAGGATGTGCTGCTCGACCTCTACGCCGCTGATGCCGAGTATTCCGCTGACGCGCTGGAAGGGGTTTACGAGGCACTCGAGAGGGTAGGTCGGCAGGTGTTGGGCACGACGGTGACCGATGCGGCCGCGGCCAAGATCCTTGCGGCCATTGCTGGCGAGGAGGATCTCAATGGCCGTATCCGCCAGAATGTCCTGGATACGCGCCGAGCCATCTCTTTTCTGATGCGGGGCCGTTTCCTCAACCCGGCGCAACAGGAAGATGCCCGGCAAATCCTGCGTGACATTGAATCGCTCGACGGACACACCGCTTTTTTGTTCAACAAGATCAACTTCCTGATGGATGCGACGGTGGGTTTCGTCAACATCAACCAGAACAAGATCATCAAGATTTTTTCGGTGGCGTCGGTCGCCATGCTGCCGCCAACCCTGATTGCCAGCATTTACGGCATGAACTTCAAGGGGTGGTTCCCGGAAATCAACTGGGATTATGGCTATCCTTTTTCACTTGGTTTGATGCTGGTTTCGGTGGCCTTGCCGTTCTGGTATTTCAGGAAAAAAGGCTGGCTGAACTGAAGCGCCGAAATGGGCCACCGTAGCATGGACGCCAGACAGGGAGGCGGAGACGAATGAAAGGCATTATGGATTTGCTGGTGGCCGCCAAACTGGTCACTCTGAGCGAAGAAGAGGCCCAGCAGTCGCAGTACGCCAAGCTACCGGAAGACTCTGCCATTGCCCCGGATGCTACGCCTTCCGAATCGCCTGTGGCCGTTTGTCTGGAAGGCGTTGCAGAACCGGGGCAATCCTTCGAAGAAATCTTCCGCGCGGCGGGTATCCCGGTTTCGCCTTTTCCGGCCGAACGCCTGTTACGCTTGCTCGACGGCTTGCGCGCCATGGACGACAATACCCGCAAAGCGGCGGTTCGCGCCATGGACGAAGCCGATGAAAACTGGACCATCGACGACCCGGTGCTGGACGCGCAACGAAAGATCGCGGCGCTTGAAGCCTTCCGCCAAGGCCTCGATTCTGAGGTGCGCGCCAAACAGGAAAAAATGACTGCCGAGATTGCTGCGCTGAACACCCGGCAGGAGCAGACCAGTTCGGAGATTCGCAGACAAATTTCCGAACTGGAAAAATTGCTGGAACGGGAAATGCGGAAAACTATGGAAGAAGTGGCTTCCCTTGAGTCCGAATACAAGGCCCTGCAAAGCATTGTCGGCAGAGAGGGTGCAAGAATCGAGGAAGAAATCGCCAGATTGCGGCAGATTCCCGCCCAGTTTGGACAAGTCGCAAAACTTCAGTAAGGAGGCAACTATGGCAACCCCGACACCGCTGGCCAAAGGGATACTCGCAATCATCATTATTGCCGGCGCCGGTTCGCTGGCGTGGAATCTGGCGCTCAAGGATTGGTGGGCCGGACGCGACGGTCAGCCGCAGGCTGCGGCCGCTGTCAAGGCCGGTGTCGAGAAACCGGCGCAGCCGGCCGCAAAGGGCCAAGACAAGCCGCTCATCCCCGCAGGTCAAGGTTCTGGCGCACTGGGCAGCGCCGGCAACCCGCTCAAGGTCAGCATCGTCAGTTTTCATGGCTACGCGCCGGCGCTGGTTGCCAACGGCAATAGCCTGAAGACCACGCCGGGCTCGATCTATGCCGCCAAGGGCTTGAATGTCGAGTTCGTCATCCAGGACGACATCCCAACCTTGGCCACCATTTATGAGTCCGGCGTGGCACAGTGCGCCTGGCGCACTTCCGACTTCTGGGCGCAGGAACATCCCAACCTGCGCAACGCGGGACACGATGGCCGTGCCGTGGTGATCGTCGATAACACCCAGGGGGGGGATGCGATCATTTCGCGCGATCCAGCGATTCGTACGGTTGAAGATCTCGCCGGGCGCTCGGTGGCGCTGCTGCAATACACGCCGTCGCATGGCATGCTGATCGACGCCATCGAAAATTCATCTCTGACGGCACGCAAGAAATCCAGCGTCAAGATGGTGTTTATCAACGCGGAAGAGGGAACAGCCGGGGTTCGTGCCGCCCTCGAATCGGGCAGTGTGGACGCGGCCGCGCTTTGGGATCCCGACCTCTCGCTTGCGCTGCGCAATGTCACGAACAGCCAGGTGGTTTATTCGACCAAAACGGCGACCAACCTGATTTTCGACGTGATGGTGTGTGACAGCCGGGCGCTGAACAAGCCGGAAAACGAGGCGGTCTTCCAGAAATTCGTCGAGGGCTGGATGGAAGGGGTGACACAGGCGCGCGCCAACCCGGACAAAGCCGTCGACGCCCTGGTGAGAACAGAGGAGTTCTTCACGCTGCTGGCTCAGAAGGAAGGCAAGCCCTTCATCAAAACCCTGTTTGGCAATCTGGTGTGGACGGGCCTGGAGGACAACGCCCGCATTCTCGGCCTGGCCGGGGGAACCAATCACTACGAGCGCGTCTATCGCCGCTTCGACGAAATCTACCGTGGCGCTGGCGCGTTAGCCAACCCCAAATCGCCGGTGATTCCGCCGCAGGACAGTTTCGATTACCGCTTCATCAAAAACATGCTGGCCAAGAATGCCGCAGCCAGTGCTGCTGCCGCCAAGCCGCAGCATGTGTTTACGGAAACGGAGCAAAAAGCGGCCGTGCAACAGCAAGCCCAGGTGACCAAGCCGGTGATGGTCAGCTTCCCATCCGGAAGTTCAGAACTGACCAAACGCGCCCAGAAGGTCATCGACGACGAAATGGTGCCTTTCATTGAAAACAATGGCAGCGCCTATTTCGAAGTCAGCGGCAATACCGATTCCGTCGGCGGGCACGAGATGAATATGCGCCTGTCCCATGCTCGCGCCCAGGCGGTGGTCAAATACCTGAACGAACAGTGGGAATTTCCGCGGGCACGCTTTCGCGTCGTTGGCAATGGCCCGGACAAGCCTCTTTGCAACGAGGCGAATCCGGCCGGTGAAGGGATGAATCTGGAAGAATGCCGCGCCCTCAATCGCACCACGCGTGTTGCGGTATTCGCAAGATAAGCGATGAGCCTTTGGAACCCCTACGCCAGTCTGACTTCCGGCCAGCGCCGGAAGCTGGGCGTGGCGGCGATCCTTATTGTCCTGGCCATCTGGAGTACCCTGTCCGGTTTTGGTCTGGTCGGACCGGTCAAGCTACCCACCCCTTGGGCCGTCGTCCAGGCCATGGGGTATCTGGCCTGGAACGGCGAAACCAGCCTGCTCCTGACGGCGACGCTGTGGTCGACTGGCCGGGTTGTGGCCGCCGGCATACTGGTCGTCCTTGTCGGCGTCCCGGTGGGCATCCTGATGGGGGCAGCGCCCAAGATCAATGCTTTTCTGTCGCCGCTCATCGACCCCTTCCGTTCGGCGCCGATCGTCGCACTTCTGCCCATTCTGGTCATGTGGCTGGGAATTGGCGAGACGATGAAAATCGCTTTTCTCTTTATCGGCGCCGTCGTCTACCTGATTCCGATGGTGCGCGATGCCGTTCAGGCGGTGCCGCAAAGTTATTGGATCAGCGCCCGCGATCTGGGCGCCACCCACTGGGAAGGGATCACTAAAGCCATTGTTCCGATGGCGATGCCACGTATTGCCGATGCGATCATCGTCGGCATTTCGATGATGTGGACCTACATCACCGTCGCTGAATATGTGAATGCCCGCGAAGGATTGGGTCAGTTGATCCAGAACGCACGCCGCTTCAGCGCCATGGATCAGGTGTTTGCCGGTATCATCGTCATTATCGCTCTGGCGCTCGTCACCTACCAGTTAATGCTCAGACTCAAGAAAAAACTCTACCCTTGGGAGACCAGCCTGTGAGCAGTGCGATGGAGGCCAAGCCTGGCGCTGCACCGCAGCCGATCAGCCTCGTGCTCAAGGAGATTGTGCAGGAATATCCGGCGCCGGGAGGCGGTATCACGCGCGTCATCGACAGAATCAGCCTCGAATTCGACCGCCCCGGAATCAATATCCTGCTGGGCCCGTCGGGTTGCGGCAAGAGCACCCTGCTCAATATGATGGGGGGAGTGCGTCCGCCCGGACTGCTTGCGCCGACTTCGGGCACGATCCTGATCAATGGTGCCGAATGCACCGATGCCCATGACGATGCGGTGATGGTCTTTCAACGCTATGCCAACCGGCCTGATCTGACCGTTTATGAAAACGTCGCTTTCCCTTTCCAGTTGTCGCTGTGGAAAAAGAAAGTGGCGAAAACGGAGTGGCAGCGGCGCGTCGAAGACATGCTCAAGGCGGTCGGACTGGCCGACAAAAAAGACCTTTACCCCGCGCAGCTCTCCGGAGGCCAAAACCAGCGCGTTGCGTTGGCGCGCGCCCTGGCGTTGCGGCCAGCCCTTTTGCTTATGGATGAACCGTTTGGCGCACTGGATGCCCAGATCCGCGAAGAAATGCAGCAACTGCTCATCGACCTCTACAAGGCCTGGCCTTGTCTCATCCTCTTCGTCACGCATGACGTCACCGAGGCGCTGAAGCTGGGTGACCGCGTGATTGTCCTGTCGACCCAGCCCGCCACCGTTGCCGACGATTTCATCATCGCCGAGCCGCGCCCCCGCTCGTCGACCTGGCAACGCTCGACCGAGGCCGTCAGGCTGGAAGAGCGCATCTTGGCCCAGTTGCATCAGGTCAGCGCGGGTCGCGGCGCCGTGCGGGTTTCCATCTAAGCCATGAAAACGTTCATACGCCGTTGCGTTCATACCTTTTGTTCTCCGGCCTGGCGGCCGCATCGTTGGAAAAACCATGGCTGAGAATGAAACCTCCTACCTGAAGGAAATGCTGCTCAGCTCCGGCAACGTCTACGCCGTGCTGAGTGGGCTGGCGGCCAGCGTGATGGTCTCCGTTCCCTATGGACTGGAAGCCGGCCTTGTTCCCCTTATTGCCCTGGTCGCAGGCGAGGCGGTCGCCGCCCTTTTCGTTCCCTATTCCGAATCCTTCCGTGAAAAGGTGGATAAGCGTCAGCGCCAGGAAAAGCGTGAAACGGAACGCGCCCATCTGCTCTCTGAAATCGAGCGCCGCAAGGATATGCTGAAGAGCGCTTATGGCTCTTTTTCGTCCTATCAACGCATGGTGGCGCGTGTCGCTTCCATCTACCGCATCGCTCAGGATGGCCGCACCCAAGTTGCCCTGCGCGACGCCGAGCGACTCGATGACGCCACCCTGGATTATCTGCGCATGTGGCTCGCTTCCATGGTCACCGAGGAGCGTGCGCGCGCCATCAGCGTCAAGGACATCGAAGCGCGGATGGCGGCGATCGAGCAGGAGCTTGACAAGGCCAAGCCCGGTACCGATTTGACCCAGTTGCAAAAGGCGCGTGGTGAATACCTCTCGCTTTTGACCCGGCACCGGCGCATGGCCAGCCGCAAGGCAGCGATTGAGGCCGCGATGCTGTCGATGCCCGACCAGATGGACGAAATTTACCAGGCCATTGTCACTGCCCCGACGGCTTCGGAAACCGGAACCAAACTGGCGGATGCGATTGCCCGGCTGGGGCTGGAGCAGGACCTCGAAAGCGAACTCGAGGGGGCCTTCCGCGATACTTTGCCCGAGATTCCGGAGCATACTGTGGAGATGCCACAGGGAATTTCAAATCCTGGTTTGGCCAGGAAGGCGAAAAGCCGGCAGCAGCTTATTCAGTAAACGAACGTGTTTGATAAGGAGTGAGACCCATCATGGCAGAAATCAATTTCTTTTCCCGCCTGGCGAATCTATGGGCGGGTTTTGTATCGCTGTGGATCACCGATGTCGAAAAGCGCCACCCCGAGATTGCCTACCAGAACGCAATTGATTCGATGATCGAAAAATATACGCGGCTGAAATCGGCCACTGCCGCCATTATTCGCCGCCGCCAGGATCTCGAACTGAGAATGAAGTCCGAGGAGGGCGAGCTGGCTTCCGTCGCCGCCGATCTTGAGGGTGCCATGGCCACGGGGCAGGATGACTTAGCAGTCGTTCTTATCCAGAAAAAAAATGCACTGGACGCTAGCATCGCCACCTTGAAGGGGGATCTGACCCAGGCCCAGACTGATGCCGAGGAAGCCAAGGACTCGCTGCTCCAGGTCAAAAATGAAATTGAAAAGCTCAAGGCAGAGAAGGACCGCATGCTGGCGCAGATGCAAAGCGCGCAGGCACGCGTCAAGATTCAGAATCAGTTGGAGGGCCTGTCGGTCGATGCCGAGGTGCGGGCGCTCGACAATGTCCGCGAACACATCAAGAACACGGTGGCCGAAGCCAATCTGGGCAAGGAACTGCGCGACTCTGATCTCGACGTGCGCCTGGCCAAGCTGCGCCAGTCGAGCGGCGCCATCACCGCCAAGCAGCAACTGGAGGAGATGAAAAAAGCGCGCGCCGCTCAGGCGGCTGGAGCTTCGGCTGGCAAGTCAATGTAGGCGTGCTGCGGCAATGGCGAACATGAAAGACACGCGCCGTGGCCTGCCCGCCTGGGCAGAGCAACTCCGCCAGAAATATCTGGCGGGTGAAGCCTCGGTCTTTGTGTTGTACCGCAATGTCTTCGATCGTTTTCTGGTTGAGGGCAAGGCTTACGCCATGACCGAGTTTCTGTGCGACGTGCTGCTCAAGGACAACAAGGAACGCATTTACGAAATCAGCTTGGCGCGCGGACTGCGCGTGTTGCAGGGCGCCACCACCGAGGAAAAATCGGCGCTGTACGGCTACCTGGAAGGCAAGGGATTGCCCGGCATTTTCGAATCGGTCGAGCGGCGCATGCGCGAATACGCCGGCAATGCCGTCCTCTTCCCCTACGCCGGCACCATTCTGCCCGGTGGCGAGGCGCAGTTCCTGTCGATTGAGGAGCGTATTGCCTTCACGACGCTGCACCGTTGGTCGCTCGACGATGGCCTGTCAGGCCAGGATAACGTCGTCTTCCTGATCTGCGAGTCGTTGTCCGAAATCAATCAGGCGCTGCTTTCCAACCCGCGCGTGGCTGCTATCGAAGTGCAGATGCCGGACAAACGCCTGCGCGAGGAGGCCATTCGTCATTACGCCCCGGCCATGCCGGCCGAGCAGGTCCTCCGGCTGGCAGACCAGACGGCGGGCCTGCGCGCCATCCAGTTGGGCAGTATTGTCGCCGCCGAAGGCGCGCAGGGGCTCTCGGAGGCCGAGCGCGCACGCCTGATCGGCAAGCTCTTGGCTGGCCAGCCCAATGCCGCCGAGCGTGCTGCCCGGCTGGCGACGATCACGGGTGGGATGACACCGGAAGAAATCGCCGCGCTGGTCGACCCGACGCGCAAACTGCCGGTCAATGCTGATCCTTACGTCGAAGTGCTGGAAGTCGTGCGTCGCCGCAAGCGCGAATTGATCGAAAAGGAATGCTCGGGACTGATCGAATTCATCGAACCGAAATACGGTCTGGATGCTGTGGGGGGGAATGCGCCGATCAAGAACGAGCTGATGGAAATTGCCCGGACGCTGAAAGCCGGTGACAAAAAGCGCTCGCCGATGGGGCTGCTGGCGGTGGGTCCGATGGGCGCCGGCAAGACGTTTGTCATCAAGGCTTTTTTGAAGGAAGCCGGACTGTCCGCTGTGGCGCTGAAAAATTTCCGCTCGAAATGGGTGGGCTCGACCGAAGCCAATCTGGAAAAAGTGCTGGCGGCAGTGAAAGCGATGGGGCCGATTGCCGTTCTCATCGACGAAGGCGACCGCAGCTTCGGCAACCAGAGCGACGATTCGGACGGCGGCACCAGTTCGCGCATCATCGCCCGATTAAAGGAATTCATGTCCGACACGGAAAACAGGGGCCAGGTGCTGTTCATCCTGATGACCAACCGCCCGGACAAGCTCGACGCCGACATCAAGCGCCCCGGCCGGCTGGATCGCAAGATTCCCTTCTTCTATGCTGAAACAGCCCAGGAGCGCGCCGCCGTCGTCCGCGCCGTGCTGTCGCGCTACGACAGTTCTTGCAGCATCGACTGGGATCAGTCCGATGCGCTATTTGCGGGGCTGGAAGGCTATTCCAACGCCGATCTCGAAGCGGTCGCGCTGCTCGCTGTCGATTTTGCTGAACGCGCTGGCGGCATGGTCAATGCCGACCATTTTTCCGAGGCTGTGCGCGATTTTATGCCGCCGCAGGAAACCCGCATGATTCAACTCATGGAAATGCTCGCTGTTTTTGAAACCTCGCGCCGATCACTGCTGCCCGAGCGTTTCCGTAACCTCTCGCCGGATGAGGTGCAGGAACGTCTGAGCCAGTTGCGGCGCGCCCTCAACGAATGATCCACCGACTGCCAAGGAGACCGCCATGTTCCCGTTTTCCCGACTCGAATCAATGAGCAATGCCGCCATTCTCGCCACCACGCAAGCTATGTTGAAAATTGCGGGCGTCGATGGCCTGCAGCCTGCCGAACTCGAAATCATTCGCGCTTTCTACCAAAACAGCGGCGCTTCGGGTCTGCCGGCTTTTGAAACCTTGCAGGAGAAAGCGCCCCTGAATCGCCACATCGATCACCATGCTGTTAGCAGCACCGCCGAAAAGGAAATGCTGCTGGCACTGTGCGTGATGACCGGTTACGCTGACGGGGGATTGAGCGCCGCCGAATTGGCCTCGATCCAGTCCATCGCCGCCGATCTGGGCGCCTCCGACAAGGTCGAAGCCATTGTGGCCCAAGTCAAGGACTATATGCTGGCGCAACTGGCGCATCTGCCGGATGCGGCATCGGTTGCCAAAGTAGCGCGCGAGTTGGGTTAGAATCGCAATAGTGTGAGCGGCAGACCCTTGGGAGAGGCAAGGCAATCTGTTTGTTGTCGTCTCCTGGCAGGGGCCGGTCTGGGGCGATTCCGGACAAGTAGTTTAATGAAAAACTGAATATTCAAAGAATTGGAGAGTTGGGACGAATTCGGATGTGCAGGGGCCATCAAGACTTGCGTAGGGAGCCGTTAGAGCTCTTGGGAACGCAGTCGAATTTCGTGTCCTTAATAAGGGAGTAGACGTGATGACTGAACTGGTAAAGAAAATGACCTTTTCGCTTGACGAATTCACCTTCGTCTGTGGAAAGAAAATCAAAGATGTCAAAATGGGTTATGAAACCTGGGGTACGCTGAATGCGGAAGGCACCAATGCCATCTACATCTGCGCCTTTCACTCGGGCACTGCCCACGCCGCCGGAAAATACCGCGAAACCGATACCAAGGCGGGCTATTGGGATGCCATTATCGGCCCTGGCAAGCCGCTCGACACGAACAAGTATTTCATCGTCAGTGCGGACAACCTCTGCAACCTGCGTGCCTTCGATCCCGATGTCATCACCACCGGCCCGGCGTCGATCAATCCGGAAACGGGCAAGCACTACGCGATGGATTTCCCGGTGCTCACGCAAAGGGATTTGTCCAATATCCAATATAAGCTTCTGCGGTCACTGGGCGTGAACAAATTGAAAGCGGTTATTGGCGCTTCTCTGGGTGGTGTGAATTCCTACGACTGGGCAGTTGCTTATCCCGATTTTGTGGAAAAGGTTGTCGGTATGGGTGCCGCACCGATCCTGCCCGCCTGGACCACCGAATATGAATCGGTCTGGAGCCAGCCCATCCGCCTCGACCCGAACTGGAACAACGGCAATTACTATGGCAAGCAAATGCCTGCCGCCGGTTTCGCATTGACCATGCGCATGCTGTCTATTGCCGCTTACTCTCCGGACTGGGCGGAAAACAAATATGGCCGCAGATGGGGCGATCCGGAAAAAGATCCTTTGAATGAGACCGCCAGTATGTTCCTGATCGAGAAGGACATCAGCGAACTGGGCGTCGTCCGGTGCGGCATGTCCGATCCCAACCATATGATCTACCTGAACAAGGCGGCGCAGTCGGCGGACGTCAGCAGGGGATTCCCGACCTACGAGGACGCCATCAAGACGATCAAGGCGAAGGTGCTTTTCTTGGCAACGGACAACGATCAACTCTTTGCCCTGCACCACGTCCGGAAGCACTACGAGAAATTTGTTGAAAATGGTGTGGACGCCGAATTCCATGTCCTTGAAAGCCCGACGGGACACATGGCGGTCGTGTTGGATATTGCCCACACCATGCCTATCCTGGAAAAGTTTTTGAACAGCTAAAGACATTCACTGAGTCCTTGATCGAGAAGGCGACTGGACTTGTCCGTCGCCTTCTGATTTTTTAGGCCTTGTGGCAGGTACTCCCCAACAGCCTGCGCGCCGCAACGCACGAACCTCCCCTCTCCCGTGCGCGGGAGAGGGGCCGGGGGAGAGGGCAACGGGCAGGACTTTCATTTCTTGGGGTGTTTTCTCAAAGTCATGCTCGTTAGGCAAGAATCTGAGAAAATGACGCCGATTTGGGCGAATCATTCCGGCGCTTGACCGGTTACCGCCCCAGAAGCGAAGGAAGATATGAGGCGTGTTGATGATTTTCGCCTGAAACTGGGCGAGCAAGAGTTGGTGCCGATCGTGGTTGGCGGTATGGGGGTTGATATTTCGACCCCAGAACTGGCGCTGGAAGCTGCCCGGCTTGGCGGCGTCGGACATATTTCCGATGCCATGATCACCACCGTCAGTGATCGTCGCTATGGCACCAGCTTCGTCAAGGAAAAACTGCAACGCTTCCGCGATCTCATCGGTAACCCGGATAAGTCCGCCATCAAGTTCGATTTGGGCCATCTCGCCGAAGCGGTGCGCCTGCATGTCGGAAAAACGATGGAGGCGAAAAAGGGCGCTGGCCTGATTTTCGTCAACTGCATGGAAAAGCTGACCATGAACGCGCCGCGCGAGACATTGAAGGTGCGTTTGGAAGAGGCGCTTAGCGCCGGCATCGACGGCATTACTTTGGCGGCTGGTCTGCACCTGAACAGCTTCAATTTGATCGAGGATCACCCGCGTTTCCGCGATGCCAAGCTGGGCATCATCGTTTCCTCGTTGCGCGCCTTGCAGCTTTTTCTGCGCAAGTCGCTGCGCACCAACCGCCTGCCTGATTACATCGTGGTCGAAGGGCCATTGGCTGGAGGGCACCTGGGGTTTGGAATGGACTGGGCGAAATATGATTTGTCCAGCATTGTCGATGAAATCCGTAGTTGGCTGCAGACAGAAAAATTGCTCATCCCGCTCATTGCTGCAGGCGGCATTTTTACCGGCAGTGACGCTTTGGCCTTTCTGGAAAACGGCGCCGATGGCGTTCAGGTGGCGACGCGCTTCACTGTAGCTTATGAGAGTGGACTCCCCGAGGAAATCAAGCAGGAATACTTCAAGGCCAACGAAGAGGATATCGAAGTCAATCTGATTTCAACCACCGGTTATCCGATGCGGATGTTGAAGTCCTGTCCGGCTATTGGTTCCGGTGTACGTCCCAACTGCGAAGCCTTGGGCTACCTGCTCGACGGTCATGGCAAATGTGCCTATATTGACGCCTACTACCGCGAGGCTGCCGCGCATCCGGGCGTCAGTAAGTTGAGTGTCAGGGAAAAGACCTGTTTGTGCACCCAGATGCGTAACTTCGATTGCTGGACCTGCGGTCACATGACCTACCGACTCAAGGACACCAGCCGCAAGCAAGCGGATGGCAGCTACCAATTGCTTAGTGCCGAGCATATTTTCAAGGATTATCAGTTCAGCACCGACGGGGAGATCGCGCTGCCGGATTAGACTTCCTCGTACGCCACGCAAACCGGGCGTAAAAAAGGCGAAACCGAAAATTCCGGTTTCGCCCGAGCAATGAACCGTTTCTGCGCTTACTTCTTTTCTTCTTTGTTAGTTGCTTTTTTCTCATCCGCCTTTTTGTCGGATTTCTTGTCTTCCTTACTGGACTTTTTCTCGTCCTTGGCTGCTTTCTTTTCGTCCTTTCCGGACTTCTTTTCATCCGCCTTCGTGTCCTTCTTGTCAGCCTTGGCTTCTTCCTTGGTGTCCTTTTTGCCTTCCTTGCTGGATTTTTTCTCGTCCGTGGCCGCTTTCTTTTCATCCTTTTCGGACTTCTTTTCATCCGCCTTCTTATCTTTCTTGGCAGCCTTGCTTTCTTCCTTGGACTCCTTCTTGTCAGCCGGCTTCGTCTCTGCTTTGACCTTGGTCTCTCCGCTGACACTGATGTCCGCCTTGATCTTGTCTAGTGTTCCGGGACCAATACCATCCACTTTTTCCAGGTCCTCGACCGTCTTGAACGGGCCATTCTTGGCGCGGTAATCTATGATGGCCTTGGCCTTGACCGGGCCGATTCCATTCAGCGATTCGAGCTGTGCCTGATTGGCGGTGTTGATGTTGACGGCAGCGATTGCGTTCAGAGCAAACAGGGCAAGAACAACCAGTAATGAAAGAATCTTTTTCATGGGGATCTCCAAAAAAGCACGGTAAATAAACGCCGGAAGCAGCGATTTTTCGGACAATCGCGTTGCCCGATTTTTCGTCAACGTCCGCGTCGGCAGCCGGTTGACCGGATGCAGCGTATCATCCTCCACTCCAGCCTATTAATCCAGAATGCCCTACACCCTCGACGACTTTGACTATGAACTGCCCGCCGAACTGATTGCCCAGCAGCCTGCGGCCGAGCGCGCCGGCAGTCGCCTGTTGCACGTCACCCACGGCCTGCTCAGCGATCGCCAATTTGCCGATTTACCCGAACTACTGGCGCCTGGCGATCTGCTGGTGTTTAACGACACGCGGGTCATCAAGGCGAGGTTTTCGGGCGCAAGGCGAGCGGAGGTCGTGTCGAGGTTCTGCTCGAACGCATTATCGATCCCCGCCATGCCCTGGCGCAGGTGCGCGCCAGCAAATCTCCTAAACCGGAAACGCTGCTCTGCCTGGAAGAAGCCTTTGAAGTGCGTGTGGTCGGCCGCGAAGGTGAGTTTTTCCGGCTCGAACTGGTCAGCGACGGCGATTTCTGGCAGCACTCCGAAGCGCATGGGCGGCTCCCTCTGCCGCCCTACATCAATCACGCTGCCGAACCTTCAGACGAAACGCGTTATCAGACCATTTACGCCCGCCAGGCTGGTGCCGTCGCCGCGCCGACGGCGGGCTTGCACTTCGATGCCGTGATGCTGGATCGATTGCAGCAACAAGGGGTGCGCACCGCTTTTCTCACGCTGCATGTCGGCGCCGGCACTTTTCAGCCGGTGCGGGTTCATCAAATTGCACAGCATCGCATGCATTGCGAGCAGTTTGACCTCACTGAAGCGACAGCGCGTGCCGTTGCCGAAACCCGCGCTGCGGGCGGTCGTATTATCGCTGTCGGCACGACCAGCCTGCGGGCGCTGGAATCGGCGGCGCTGGCGGATGGTTCGGTGCGTTCGGGTGCCTCCGAAACCGATATCTTCATCACGCCGGGGTTTCGCTTCCGTGTGGTGGATTGTCTCATCACCAATTTCCACCTGCCTAAATCCACACTACTTATGCTGGTTTCCGCTTTTGCCGGACTGCCGGTCATCCGCAATGCCTACGCCCACGCCATTGACCGTGCCTATCGCTTCTTCAGCTATGGCGACGCCATGCTGCTGGAAAAGCAGAAGGAATGAGTGCATGGCGACCATGGTGCACGGCTAACTGGCCAATAGCCCCCTTGTTTCCATTGTTTTTCCGTCCTATCATCCAATCGCATCCTTCGTGGAGTTGTTCATCCGTGCGGTCAGTTTGCCGCTTCCTAACTCAGTCAGTTCGGGGTGCTCGCCTTTGGTCTAGAGGCCAGGTCACCTGAGGTACAAGCTCAGGTTATTACTTTTTAAGGGGAGAGATCTTATGAGCAATATCGTCAAAAAAATCCTGTATGCCACCGATATGTCGGCCAATTCAGGTTACGCACTCGAATTTGCAGTGGATTACGCCAAAAGCGCCAATGCCAAGATCGTTTTGATCCATACGGTTGAACCGCTTTCGCCCTCCATGATGGTTCAACTCCAGGCCCACCTGAGCGCGGAGACTCTCAAGCTAAAGGCGCAGGAAAGTCTGGCCTATGCTCAAGGCGAGATGCATAAACGTCTCGACGCTTTCTTTGGCCAGTTTTTCCCGAACCAGCCTGATGCACGCAACCTGATTGAGTCGGTCAAGGTCGTCGAAGGCTACCCGGCCGACCAAATCCTTGAACAGGCCGAGCAGTGCGACATGATCATCATGGGAACGCACGGCAAGGACAATCTGGCCAACACCTTCCTGGGAAGCACAGCGGAAAGGGTTCTCCATAGGACCAGAAAACCAGTTCTCATCATTCCTCTGCCCAAGGGAAAAAGCTAGCATCAACACTTTTTGAAGCTGCGGCATGCATGAAGGGCGGGCGTTGGCCTGCCCTCGCTGCCGTGGCTGCACGTCCCGCCACGGAAGTGTTATTTGTCTGCCACACAGCGATCGTTATCACCGCTAAATCGAGGAGAAGTCGTATGAAAAAATTGCTTGGCTTGTCCCTGTTGTCCGCTTTGCTGTTCGTCGCAACTCCGGTAATGTCTGATAACTGCTACATGTGCGGCTCCGGAAGTTCTGACGCCTGCAAGAATTATTGCAAGTACAGCGGTTCCGATACCTCGGAGAATCGCAAAAAATGCCAGGCGGCTGGATGCAAAATTTCCGGTACTTCTTCCTGTCCCACAGCCGCCAATTACAAGGTTTGTGTTGCCAAGGCCAACACACGTCTCGGTGAAATGCTGGCAGCGCGCCCATTTAAGCTGCCCGGCAAAGACGGCTAATTTTACTTACGCAAGTGGCTTGCAGCGCGAGTCTCTTTTCAAGGAATCATCGTGGCACCCTCGCAATTTTCCGAGCCCGCCTTTGAATTGAAAATTTGTGCGCCCGGAGAGCTGAGGGGGCGCATCAACTTACTGCCTCACCCGCTCGTCTTCACCAATGGCTGTTTCGACATCCTGCACCGCGGCCATGTCACCTATCTGGCACAGGCAGCGGCGCTGGGCCAGAGCATGGTGGTGGCGCTCAACAGCGATGCTTCGGTCAAGCGGCTGGGCAAAGGTGGCGATCGTCCGGTCAATCCCCTTGAGGATCGCCTTGCCGTCATGGCAGCGCTGGAATCAGTGTCGCTCGTCACCTGGTTCGACGAGGACACCCCGCTACAGCGCATTCTCGACTGCCGCCCGGACATTCTGGTCAAGGGGGGCGACTGGCCGGTGGACAAGATCGTCGGATGCGCCGAAGTCAAAAGCTGGGGTGGTACGGTGCATTCCATCCCGTTCCTGCACGAGAAATCGACCACCGCCTTGCTGCAGAAGATTCGGCTGCTCTGAATTCCGATGAAAATCCTGATTGTTGAAGACGATGCCGACATTTCCGCCAATCTTTACGACTTTCTGATGGCACAGGGTCACAGCGTTGACGCGGCACCCAATGGTCTTGTCGGGTTGCATCTGGCGACCAGCCAGACCTTCGACGCCATTGTGCTCGATCTGGGCCTGCCGGGCATGGATGGTTTGAATTTGACGCAGCGTTTGCGGCGCGATGCCCAACTGGACATGCCGATTTTGATGCTAACTGCACGTGATACCCTGGATGACAAGTTGGCTGGTTTCGGCGTTGGCGCCGACGATTATCTGGTCAAGCCCTTTGCGCTGAAAGAAGTGGAAGCCCGCTTACTGGCCTTGGTCAAGCGCGCCCAAGGAAAAGTGGTCAATTCCCGCCTGCGTCTGGGGCAACTCGAATACGACCCCGGCAGCGGCACATTAAGCTGGTGCGAAACGGCATTGGCGCTGCCACCGAAAGCCTTGCAGTTGCTGGTGGTAATGTTGGGCCAGCCGGGACGGCTATTTAGCCGTGCCGAACTGGAAACTCTGGTCTGGGGCGAAACACAGGAAACGAGCGATGCCTTGCGCACCCAACTTTCACAACTGCGCCGAGCCCTGACGCTGGCCGATGGCCGCTGTCCACTGGTGACGGTGCACGGTCGTGGTTACAAACTGGTCGATCCTGATGCCTGATTCCCTCGTTCACCGCCGTAGTTTGCGCAAGCGCCTGATGTGGGCGTTTTCCATACTTACCTCCTGTGCTCTGGTTGTTCAGGCCACTGCTCTGTATCTGGTGAACGAGGAGCAGGAGGAAGATCTGATTGATGAAGTGGTCAGTACTGCCTTGGACAATATCGTCGCCCGCCCGATCGATCAGGCGCACGTAGTACTCGGGCGGCATCTTTCGCTCTACCATGCTCCCATTGGCACTCTGCCTTCCGAACTACCGGAATCGCTGGCCAAATTGCCCATTGGACAGCACGAATGGTTTGCCAAGGACACCGAGTTTCATGTCGGCATCCGCGATCACAACGGTGAGCGCTTTTATCTGCTCTACGATGCGACCGAGCATGAGGAGCGGCTGGCCTGGCTGTTTTGGGCACTGGTTGCGGGCGTTGTGATCATTTCTCTGCTTTCGCTCTGGCTGGGACACTGGTTTGCCAAGGTGTTGATGCGTCAGTTGGAACAACTCGCCGCTAACCTGGTAGTTGACGACCAAAAGTTACTGGCGCAACCCGGGCAGGATCGAGAGGTCGCGCTGCTGGCCAAGGCGCTCGATGATTACCGGGCGCGCAACGCGGCGCTGATTGCCCGTGAGCGCGAATTTTCCGCCAATGTCAGCCATGAACTGCGCACCCCGCTGACCCGCATCCGCACCGGGGCTGAACTATTGGCAGCGGGAATCAACGATGGCACTCGGGCGCAGCGTATTGTTCTGGCTGTGGATGAAATGGAACGGCGCCTCAAGGGTCTGTTGTTTCTGGCGCGTGGTTCCGTGCAGCCCGAGGTTCAGTCACTGGCTCTGCGCGACCTGGTCGATGACTTGGCCGAACATTATCGCGAGGATTGCGAATCTCGTGGTGTCACACTGGAAAACAAAATTTCGCCCGAGGCTAAGGTCGAAACAGACCGGGCGCTGCTTTCCCTCCTGGTCGATAATTTACTGCGCAACGCCGTTAAATTTACCGATTCCGGCTCAATCGGCATCGCTTTTGAGGACGGCTGTCTGATCGTGCGCGACACCGGTATTGGCATCCCGGAAGACCTGCAAAAACAGGTATTCGAGCGCCATTTCCGGGGCGATGGCACGCAGGATGGTGCTGGACTGGGGCTGGATATAGTCCGTGAAATTTCGGAACGCTGCGGCTGGCGCTGCGAACTGTTGAGCAATTCTGGCCAGGGAACGGAAGTGCGGGTGCGCCTCTCTTCCTAACGGGCATGACTTTGAAGAGACGCCCCGAAGAATAAAAATCATGCCCGTTTCCCCCTCCCCCAACCCCTCTCCCGCAAGCGGGCGAGGGGAGATTCGACAGTCGCGGCCGCGACTGCACAAAGGAAGTGAAAGATCATGACTGAAAGTTTGGCCACCGTCTCCTACATCGGAGCCACCATTCTCTTCATCCTTAGCCTGGGCGGATTGTCGCACCAGGAAACGGCGCGGCGCGGCAACCTCTACGGCATGATCGGCATGACTGTCGCCGTGCTTGCCACCCTGTTCGGCCCGCGCGTCGGCATGGCCGGCATCCCGTGGATCGTCGGCGCCATGGTCGTCGGCGGCGCTGTGGGCCTGGTTCTGGCGCGCAAGGTGCAGATGACGCAAATGCCGGAACTGGTCGCTTTCATGCACAGCATGGTCGGTCTGGCCGCCGTGCTGGTCGGCTACGCCCAGTTCGTCGATCCGACGGCCGCAGCGGCATTTTCAGGCGTCGAAAAAACCATCCATGAGGTGGAGATCTATGTCGGCATCCTGATTGGTGCCATTACCCTTTCCGGTTCTGTGGTTGCCTTCGGCAAGCTTTCCGGCAAGATCGGTGGTTCACCGCTGCTGCTTCCGGCGCGTCACTGGATCAACCTCGCCGGCCTGATCGCCGTGCTCTACTATGGTTACGTCTTTATTAACGCCAGCCACGAACAGGGCTTGCAGGCGCTCATCATTATGACCGTCATCGCGTTGCTCTTTGGTGTGCATATGGTCGTGGCCATCGGCGGCGCCGATATGCCGGTCGTCGTCTCCATGCTGAACAGCTACTCCGGGTGGGCGGCTTCGGCCACCGGCTTCATGCTCAACAACGACCTGCTGATTGTCACGGGTGCCTTGGTCGGTTCCTCAGGCGCCATCCTGTCGTACATCATGTGCAAGGCGATGAATCGCGGCTTCATCAGCGTCATTGCCGGCGGCTTTGGTACGGGTGGCGGTACTCCGGCGGCGGGCGGGTCGGTTCAGCCGGCCGGCGAAGTGATCTCGATCAGTGCCCAAGAGACGGCGCAGTTGTTGCTTGAATCGAAGAACGTCATCATTGTTCCAGGCTACGGAATGGCGGTGGCGCAGGCACAGCACACGGTGTTCGACATCACCAAGCTGCTGCGCGAAAAAGGCGTCAGTGTCCGTTTTGCCATTCATCCGGTGGCGGGCCGCATGCCTGGACACATGAATGTGCTGCTGGCCGAGGCCAAAGTGCCGTACGACATCGTCTTCGAGATGGACGAGATCAATGAAGATTTCCCGCAGACCGATGTCGCCATGGTCATTGGCGCCAATGACATTGTAACCCCGTCGGCCTTGGAAGACCCGAACAGCCCGATCGCTGGCATGCCGGTGCTGGAGGTCTGGAAGGCGCACACCTCAATCGTGATGAAACGCAGCATGGCTTCTGGCTACGCAGGCGTGGATAATCCGCTGTTTTACAAGGAAAATAACCGCATGCTCTTCGGCGACGCCAAGAAGATGCTCGACGAGGTTCTGGCAATCTTGTTGACCTCTGACCACTGAGTTTTTGGGTGTAGATGTCGCGCAGCGGTGCATGACCGGAGTTTGTATGCACCTCGATGGTGCTTTATATTGCACTCTTATGGACAAGATGCACCAATAGCGTGCAGTTTTTCCAAAAAAATCCCATTTGAATAGCTTTTTTTGCATTGTTCTTTACTTTTTTTCGACGGATTGCCATCATGGGCGCCCCCGTTTTGTGATTGATCCGCAAGGGAAAAATTTCCGCTGTTGTCCGAACCCGCATTCAAGAAAGGAAGCGTTCCATGCGTTACAAATCCGTAGCTGATTTCATGGCCTATGTGAAGGCCCGCGACCCCAACCAGCCCGAATTTCTGCAAGCCGTCCAGGAAGTGATGGACAGCCTGTGGCCATTCATCAAGAAGAATCCGTGTTATGCCGATCAGGGCGTGCTCGAGCGCCTGGTTGAGCCCGAGCGTTTGATCCAGTTCCGCGTTTCCTGGGTGGATGACAAGGGCCAGGTGCAGACCAACCGTGCCTTCCGTATCCAGCACAGTTCCGCCATTGGCCCCTTCAAGGGCGGCATGCGTTTCCATCCCTCGGTCAATTTGTCCATCCTGAAGTTCCTGGCCTTTGAGCAGACTTTCAAGAATGCGCTGACCACGCTGCCCATGGGCGGCGGCAAGGGCGGCTCCGACTTCGATCCCAAGGGCAAGTCGGACGCCGAAGTGATGCGCTTCTGCCAGGCGCTGATCGTTGAGTTGTACCGCCACATCGGCCCGGATACCGATGTTCCGGCGGGTGATATTGGCGTTGGTGGCCGCGAAGTCGGCTTTATGACCGGCATGATGAAGAAACTGTCGAACAGCTCGGCTTGCGTCTTCACCGGCAAGGGCCTGAGCTTCGGCGGCAGCCTGATTCGTCCGGAAGCGACCGGCTACGGCTGCGTCTACATGGCCGAAGAGATGCTCAATGGCCGCGGTACCTCCTTCGAGGGCAAGCGCGTCGTCGTTTCCGGCTCCGGCAATGTGGCCCAGTACTCAATCGAAAAGGCCATGGAACTGGGCGCCAAGGTTGTCGCTTGTTCCGACTCCAGCGGCACGGTGGTTGACGAGGCCGGCTTCACCACTGCCAAACTGGCTGAATTGATGGAGATCAAGAACGTCAAGCGTGGCCGCGTCGAAGAGTACGCCAAGAAATTCAAGCTGAAGTACGAAGCCGGCAAGACGCCGTGGTATGTTCCCTGCGACATCGCACTGCCCTCTGCGACGCAGAATGAGCTGAACGGCAAAGATGCCAAGACCCTCATTAAGAACGGTTGTATCTGCGTGGCAGAAGGCGCCAACATGCCCTCGACGCTGGAAGCCGTCGAACAGTTCATCGAGGCCAAAATCCTCTTCGCGCCGGGCAAGGCAAGCAACGCCGGCGGCGTGGCCACTTCCGGCCTGGAAATGAGCCAGAATGCGGAGCGCATGTCCTGGACGCGCGATGAAGTCGATGCCCAGCTCAAGAAGATCATGCACAGCATCCACGAAAACTGCGTGACCTACGGCAAGGAAAAGGGCGGTTTCATCAACTACGTCAATGGCGCCAACATCGCCGGCTTCGTCAAAGTGGCCGATGCCATGCTGGGGCAGGGCGTGTACTAAGAAGAGATTTTCTCAAAGGCATAAACGGCGGGCGA
>JAKJFA010000011.1:28593-44742 GCA_022705135.1 Pseudomonadota bacterium
CCCGCCGTTTTTTTTGGGCCCAACTTTCCGGAAGCACTCCTGCCAAATAGCCCACCACCTTTTGTTCCATCGAGTCGGCGGCCAATTTCAGTGACGGCTGGGCAAAATCGATGACATGCACGACATCCTGCCAGCGCTTGGCTTCGGGAACCAGTTCGAGCAGACGATTGGGCGCCTGCTCGAAATAGGGACTATTCCAGGTGTTGCCCTTATGGCCAGGGAAGAGCGCCATATAGAGCATGTCGCATTCGACCAGATCGTTGAAGAAATGGGTACCCAGTGAAACGTCCGGGATGAGATCCTCGCTCATGGTGACGATTTCACAAATGACGGAGGCCTGATCGATCTCGGAAAAATGTACCGGCACGCCCAGAGAGGGCGTGGTCGTTCCCCAGCGGCCGGGACCCATCAACATCACGGTCCTTTCGCTTCTGGTATCGAAAGGATGAACTCCGGGGGGATGCATGATGTCGCCGATCAGACGGGCGACACTATAACGCTCCTGTAGCGAGAGTTTTGAGTATTGGGCAGGGGAAACATAAATGACGCGGTCGATGTCGATCAGACGGCTTTGGCCGATGACGGCGCCGACGCTCTCGAACAAAATCTCCTTGCCGGCCAGATTGGCGGGCAATTCCGCCGATGCCTGGACCTGCACGATCTGCAGTGGGCGGCACTGGACCAAGTTGATCTGATAGTGTTCGTCGTCGGTGAAATTGGCGGTGAATTCGACATCGACCGGGTAATGGTACGCGTTTTGCAGGGTTGCCATCATTTCGCGCATGTCCTCGACGAATCCGGTATGGCCGAGCAACTGATCGAACGTCAGCACCCAGCTTGAAGCGCGTGCCCGCCGTTCCTCGCCGAAACGCCGCAATAGGGCACTGTCTTCGGTGGCGAAGACTTCGATGGGGAGTTCAGAGCTTTGCAGGATGACCTCCTGAAAATCGCGGGAAACGAGCTGATTGGCATCGAGGTCGAGAACATCGACGTAGCGTTGCGCGTAGTGCAGCATCTCGCCGAGATCAGCGACGGGTCGGCGTTCCGGTTCGTTGAGCGCGACGACGCGGGTGTAATCGTCGTCGGAACGGTCGACGGCGCGGGTGCCGAGGCCAAAAACCAGGCGTACCATGCCGGCTGCCGGGTCGATGCTCTTCTCCCAGACATAAGGATTGATCGACAGCCCGACCCCGGCCAGTTGCGGATAGAAAAGAGCGCCATAATGGCTGCCGGAGACGCGCTGTACCAGCAGGGGCATCTGTTCGTCGCGGTCGAGCAGGCCACGCTGGGCGCGGTAGCGTAGCGCCTTTTCGCTCATGGTGCTGGCGTAGATGGTCTTGACCGCGGCGATGAAGTCTTCCAGGCGCTTTCGCTGCGAACCCTGGTTAGCGCAGAAGACGCTTTCGTACTTGCCGGCGAAGGCATTGCCGTAGCTGTCCTCCAGCAAACTGCTCGAACGCACGATGATCGGCGACTGGCCGAAATAATCAAGCATTTCCGAGAATTCGGTGAGAATGCTGTCTGGAAAGGTTCCGGTGATGATGCGCCGGCGCGCCTCGTCGATGTCGTCCAGATAGGCGAGGCGGTCGTGCTGTTTCAGGCGCAGCCACCAGCAGCCGTTTTCGACCAGGAAGGAATAGAAGACGTCGGAGCCGATGTAAAACGAATCGTGCGCCTCCAGCAAATCTTTCCAGCGCGGATGGGTTTTTTCCAGAATGGCGCGGGAAAGGAGCATGCCGACCGACTTGCCGCCGATGAGGCCGGTGCCGATCATGCGTTGCCATATGGCCAAAATGTCGCCCAGGCTGAAATACTTTTCGGCCAATGCGAGCAGGCGGTCATCACGCGTGATCGCCATGTGCATCAGGGTACGGCGCATGGCGTCGTATTTGCGCCCCGGTTTTTTGCCGCGCTGGATATCCTCCCACAGACGGCTGGCCTCATGGAACAGGCGGTTCCATTTGCCCTGTCCGCAGCGCACCAGATTCAAGCCCGCCCAGGGCATGGAGGTCAGGATTTCGGCGGTGGTCGAACTTTCGTTGACCGGTGTGATCTGATCACCTTCGACTTGGTGCAGCATGTACATGGTTGGCGAATAGCGGTGCTCGACCTTGGACGGGTGAAGATAGAGATCGCCCCTGTGGCGATGGATGTCGATAAAGATTTGGGTGGTGCGCGAAATCGGTGCGACCGCATCGTCGGAGTGCTGACGGCGCAGGAGGGGAAAATAGGCGAGCGACTCCATATCATAGACGTAAGGGCAGATCAGCCGGAAAAAGTTGCCCAGCATGCGGTCGCTGCACCATACGTCCGCCAGAACGGACAGGCAATCAAAGAGAAAATAGGCGCCCCGCCCCGCCTCGCGCACGGTACGGCGGATCTGGATGACGATTTTCTCGAACCCTTGGTCGAGTTCGAGGGGGCATATCTGGAGGCCTTCGCCCTCTGGCAACAGCGGTGGTGATGCCAGATCGAAGCGGAAATAGACCAAGCGCCGCCCCAGTTGGCGGGCCGCTTCGGCATAGGGCGCTGCAAAGGGGGCAAAGTCGGCCATTGCATCGGCCTGCCAGACCAGATTGTCACCCGGTAACAAGCCACGCAAGACGCGGTCAAGCGATTCGATGCCGGTATTCAGACAGGGTTTCATGTTCGGGTAGCCGCCAGCAAGGGCATGGTAGGGAGTGTGCGGTCGAGTATCACTGACACCATCGTTGCCGTCAATACTGCCCGCGACATCCTGCTGGCGGGCAATTTTGGCAACCACCAATTCGGCAAACCACCTATTGTTTCCGGCCAAGTTTCTTCGTATCCTGCCTGCCCATCCCTTACCTTGTGAAGGATTCAACTTGAGCCTCCCGCAAAAGCTCAATGCGCGGCAAAAGGCGCTGGAAATCAATCTCGACCCGGTGCTATATGGCACCCTTGCCGAAATCGGCGCAGGACAGGAGGTGGCGCGCCATTTCTTCCAGGCCGGCGGCGCTGCCGGCACCGTGGCGAAAACCATGTGCGCCTACGACATGACGGTGAGCGACACCATTTATGGCAACTGCGGCCGCTATGTCTCGCAGGAACGCCTGCTCGGCATGCTCGACCATGAATACAATCTGCTGATCGAGCGTCTGACAGTACGGGCTGGCGAAACCCGCTTTTTTGCCTATGCCAACACGGTGCAGGCGCGCAATTTTAAGGGGGACAACGAATGCCACGGCTGGATGGGCGTGCGTTTCCAGCACGCCCCGCTGGCGCCGCTCTCGCAGGTGATCGTGCATGTACGCATGCTTGACCGCGAGAACCTCCAGCAACAGGAGGCCTTGGGTATTATTGGCGTCAATTTACTCTATGCCGCTTTTCGCCACCCCGCCGACCGTGAATCCTTTATCAGCACCCTGATGGAGGATTTGTCGACGGCGCGCATCGAAATTGACATGATTGCGGTGGAGGGACCGGGCTTTGCCGGTGCCGATAGCCGCCTCTACTGCCTGGAACTGGTCAAGCGCAGATTCTGCCAGGCGGTGCTGTTCGATGCCAAAGGCAGGCCGCAACGGGCGGCGGACAGCCTCTACAAAAAGAATGTGCTGGTGCTGCGCGGCAGCTTCCGGCCGCCGACCCTGCTCAATCTCGATATGTTGCACTGTGGCTTGCAGAAATTTCAGGCCTCGCTGCCGCCGGAAGAGCAGGAGCGCATCGTCGAATTGCCGGAAATCTCGATGAGCGCCCTGATTGAGCGCGGCGGTACCGTCGATAATCAGGATTTTCTGGCGCGCGTCGATCTGCTGGCGGCTCTGGCGCATGGCGTGCTGATTTCCAATTGCGAAAGCTATGCCGAACTGAGTGGCTATCTGGCCGCCTGTAGCAAAAAGCGCTTGGCCTTTGTGATGGTGGTGTACAGCCTGGAAGACCTGCTGGATGCGCGTCACTACGGCGATCGTCCGGATGGCCTGCTGGGTGCCTTGGGCAGTTTGTTTGGCCAATCGACGAAGATTTACGTCTATCCGGCGGCCGAGGATAACGAGGCCGGCAAATTACGGACGCTGGCCAGTGTGGATGTTTCGGAAAACCTGAAACCGCTTTGGCACTATCTGCTGGGAAACGGCCTGGTTGAGGAAATTTCCGATTACAACCCCGAGCTTTCTGGCATTTGGTCGCGCGTCGTGCTCAAGATGATCCAGAACGGGGAGCACGGCTGGGAGAGCAGGGTGCCGACTGTCGTGGCTGATTGGGTGAAGCGGGGAAATCTTTTCGGTTATCGTGCGTAGGCCTCAATTTTGCCTATTCTTCAGCCCAAGAAGGTTTGGTTTGCAGGCAAATAGGCAGGGGGAAGCCGGCCGATAAGCCGGGTTCTGTGCGGCTCCCGAAAGAGCCGTGGCGATCATTCCTCTAGGCCTGCCATTGCTGACAGGCTCAAGCAGCCTACCCGGAAGCAGCGCGGGCCACGCCATTGCTTCCCTATTTGGCCTTGCTCCGGATGGGGTTTACCATGCCGTCGAACGTTGCCGCCGACGCGGTGGGCTCTTACCCCACCGTTTCACCCTTGCCGTTCCGGGTTGCCCCGGTCTTGGGCGGTTTGCTTTCTGTTGCACTTTCCGTCGCCTTGGGCCTTGCGGCTTATCGCGCCCGGTCGTTAACCGGCATCCTGCCCTGTGGAGCCCGGACTTTCCTCCCCCCGCCCAAGGGCGGGCAGCGATCGCCTGGCCGACTTCCCGGGAGGATTATACGCCCGGACATGAAGGATTTCCTGAGGCGCGTGCTGGTAGCGTCTGCAGAAAAAGCGTGTGTCGTTCATCTGCAGTTTGCGTGGATAGCAGCTCCGCTATGGCTGACAGCCTTTGGGCGCCCTTGTGACGGGTCTCTTGGAAGCTGGGTCGGCGGCGGGATTGGCGAAAAGGTGAACGCCTTGGTAAACCCACCACGCACGCAAGGAACACATGCCGTCTTCTTTGCAAATCCTTTGAAGAATGCGGTCGGCGGATTCACGATGCACATCGTGGTCGAGATGACCCTCGCGCATCAGTTGGTAGAGCGCATCGTGCACCAGCGAACCGCGCATAAACGTCAGGGTATCTATCGTCGGTCCGGATGGGCCATCCCAGGCGTAGCCCTTGGCAATGGTCAGTTTCCCTTCCGTGTCCAGCCCAATGTATTCCGTCTCGATCGGCGACGATGGCCTGATCTCGATTTCTACACCATAGACTTCCTTCAGTTGATACTTGTAGCCACCGTTGTAGGCAATGCACTTCATTTGCATCTTCTCCAGGGATGTTTGGGGAAAGCCCCGAATTTCCAGGATGTTCCGGGTGAATTCGTGTCGCCTGAAATCATCGTGAAGAGCGTTTTGCTGGTGTGAAGACGAATTTGTCCTGACCTTGTTCGTAGGTGCCGATCAGCGTGCCCTTGCCGCCGGGTGGGTCTTTGTCAAGTTTTTCCAGGCCCTCGCAAGTGTCGGTTTCGGTGGCGAACATACTGTCTTCGAATTTGACGATGAAGGTGTCCGGCCGGTATTGCCAGAGCTCGACGCTGCTGTCGATGCTGATCTTGCCGAGCGAATGACGGCGCATGCATTTTGGCATTCTCGATACGACCAGATAGAGACTGGCTTCCTTTTTCCAGAAATACGGCTGTTCGCGGATGAGGGTGAATATCTGATTGCCTTCCGCCTCGTAGGCGGTGCGGTCGTCGACGCAGCCCGAGAGCAGCGGGAGAAGGAGCAGGGGAAGAAGAAACAGTCGCATGGTGTCGTCCTCTCAGGTCATTTTCCAGCAAATTGTCTCGCCGGCAAAGAGCGGAATCAGTGGGTCGCTGTTCAGATAAGGCAGGGAAGTTGGGATTGTCCACGCTTCTTTCTTCAGCGTGATTTGGCCGGTATTACGCGGCAGGCCGTAAAAATCTGCGCCGTTGAAGCTGGCGAAGGCTTCGAGTTTGTCCAACGCCCCGGCCTGCTCGAAGACTTGCGCATACAGTTCCAGCGCGGCGAAGGCGGTATAACAGCCGCCAGCGGCGCTCGCTGCTTCCTTGGCGCTTTTCGGGTGCGGGGCGGAATCGGTGCCGAGGAAGAATTTCGGGCTGCCGGAAGTTGCGGCGGCGACGACGGCCTGCCGGTGTCGCTCGTCTTTCAGCACGGGCAGGCAGTAGTGGTAAGGGCGCAGTCCACCGTTAAAGAGGGCGTTGCGGTTGAGCAACAGGTGATGGGCGGTGACGGTGGCGGCGAGTTGCGGTCCGGCGCTCCGCACGAAATCAGCCGCATCGGTGGTGGTGATGTGCTCCATGACGACCTTGAGACCGGGGAAGCGCCTGAGCAGCGGAGCGAGGGTGCGTTCGATGAACGCCGCTTCGCGGTCGAAGATGTCGATGGCCGGGTCGGTCTCTTCGCCATGCACCAGCAGCGGCAAGCCGAGCTTTTCCATCTCGGCCAGCACTGCGTAGGTTTTTTCGATGGCAGTGACGCCAGCGTCGGAATTGGTGGTGGCGCCGGCCGGGAAAAGCTTTACGGCCTTGACGAAACTGGAGTCGATTGCCTTGGCGATCTCGGTCACGGGGGTATTGTCGGTCAGATACAGCGTCATCAGCGGCTCGAAACCAAGGCCTGCCGGCAGGACGGCGAGGATGCGCGCGCGATAGTCGGCGGCCTCGGCCACCGTGCGCACCGGCGGCTTCAGGTTGGGCATGACGATGGCGCGGCCGAACTGACGGGCGGTGTGGGGCAAAACGGCGGCGAGTGCCGCACCGTCGCGCAGGTGCAGGTGCCAGTCGTCCGGGCGGGTAATGCGGATTTGGTTCGGATCGGCCATGATGAGTTGCGTCAAGGGAATGCTCAGATTCTAACTCCCAGATCGGGTGTGGCGTAGGCCCCCAACCGATTATCGTTGCCGGAATGATGAAAATCGCGCGGAATGAATGGCATAATCGGGCGCGTTGGCCGTAGTGGGCGGTGTGGTTTGCGGCAAGAGTTTGTTATTTTCGAGTATGGGATAGAGCATGTCTTACATCAAGATCGGTCGCGGCCGTGTCAGTTACGGCCTCATGGGCGAGGCGGGGCAAGAGGTCATTGTCTTCATCAATGGCCTGACCCAAACCAGTTCACTTTGGACTACACACCAGGAATGCCTGTCCAAGCAGGGTTACCGGGTGCTGACCTACGACACTTTGGGGCAGGGACAATCCTCCAAGCCGGTGCTGGGCATTCGCATGGAAGACCACTGCGATTTTCTGATCAAGCTCCTGGATGCCCTGGAGATCGAGCAATGCCACTTGTGCGGTATTTCCTTCGGTGGCGTGGTGGCGATGCAGGTTGCCCTAAAGCATCCGGATCGGGTCAGGAGCCTGGTGCCCATGAGCACCTTTGCCGAGATGCCGGGACAGCTCGAATTGTTCGGCAGCGCCTTTCACATGGCGATCACGCAAGCCGGGTTCCCGCTCATTCAGACCCTGCTGTTGCCTTTGAACATGAGTTCATCCTGGATCGAGCGGGTCCGCAATACTTTGCCGGAATCGATGCGGCGGGGCTATTTGTACAACGATCCATATGCCATCCAGAACCTGATGGAGTCGTATGTCAGCTTCCAGCCGTTTGTACATGAACTGGCCAAAATTGAATGTCCGACCCTGATCCTCAATGGTGAATTCGATTTTCTGACGCCGCGCCTCTGCCACGATACCTTGCGCCAGAATATCAGGAGTTCGCGCCTGATGATCGTGCCGCGCGCCTTCCACGCGTTCACGCTGGAATATCCCGAGCTGACGGTGCGCATTGTCGAAGCTTTTGTTCGCAGCGTGCTGGAAGGGAAATGGCAGGGCGACCAGTCGGTCTGGGTGGCTTCGGAAGATCCTCATTCCGACGTGCTCGCCACCCGTTGCATTGGCGATCATCTGCGCGCGGTTTTTGTCTGTCCGCCGGATCATCAACCCAAGGCTGAAGATGCGTGGCGGGTGCCCCTGCCGGGGAGTGAAGCGGTCAAACCCGCCGGCAAGTCCGCCAAGCCGGCGACTTCGGCACCCAAGAAGACGGCAGCACAGAAGAAATCACCGACAGCAAAGCCGGTTATGGGCAAGGCGACGTTGCCTCGGAAGACTGCCGGCAAAACGACCAAGACGCCCGCGGCCAAGGCCGCGCAATCCACCAAGAAAGGGTAAGCGAGATGGCGCTCGAACTATTTGACACCGCACGCGATGCCTTGCGTCAAACCGGCTTGACGCCAACGGCGCAGAGCAAAATTTCACTGATGATGATGACGGCCAAAAACGTCAATGTTCTCTTCCTTAGCGCGGTTGAATTCATGCCTTTTGTCGGTCCGGAACAGCAGTTGCTGCATGCCCAGTATTTTCAGGAAATGGAATCCATCCTGCTGCTGAGCAAGGTGACACGCTGGGCGGCCGATCCGCGCATTTACATGGAAGCGGTTCCGATCATGGCGCCGATCTGGAACGAATGGCGGCTGCGCTATGGCATGCCCGGCATCAGAGCTATCGACCCCAAGGGTTTTTATCAGGGGCTGGCGCTGGGGCATGCCCTGCTGTCCAAAATCCGTATTGTTCCGGTGATTCCGCTCGAAACCGACGCGGTTGATCCCTACGCCATGGCGCTGCGCCGCATCGAGCAGGACAATGGCCGCATGATCCAGAGCCAGATTACGCTGCTGCGCACGACAGCGCCTTCGTTGCCGGAAGAAGAGCGTGATGTGTTGATCGAGGAAAAGCAGGAACTGGTGAGTGGGGTGTTCAACCAATTCCTCCAATGGCTGGCGAAAAGCTGAGTTGGAAATGACTTTGCATTGACGTGTTCCGTCGATCGCATTAACATCGCGCCTCTACAAGAAACTGCCCGTCGGGCGAACTGGAGTTGCAATCATGGCCATCAATCGTACCCGTCGTTCCTCGCTGGAGCGTCGTTGTGTTTCCAAGACCGCCAAGCGCCTGTTTCTCGGCAAGGGGCGTACCATGTTCAAGACGATTTACGCGGCCGAGTGTCACGCCCGTAACCGCAAGGCGCTGGGTTAATTCCCCTCAAGTCCATTTGAAGCCCCGTTCGCTGCATGGCGAACGGGGCTTTTCCCTTTTTATTCCCTTTCAAGACTGGTTTATAAGGCGAATCAGATTGTTAATATGGCCAAACTGATCCTGCAACCGGGCAAGGAACGTTCTGTGTTGCGGCACCATCCCTGGCTGTTCGCCGGGGCGGTTGCGCATCTGAGTGGTCGCGCCAGATCGGGCGACACGGTGGACATCGTGGCCGATGACGGCAGACCCTTGGGTCGCGCCGCCTTCAGCCCGCAATCGCAGATTCGCGCCCGCTTATGGACTTTTGATCCCGAAGAAACCATCGACGACGCTTTTTTCAAGCGCCGGGTGGCCGGTGCAGTCGAGCGCCGCCGGGCCTTGCCTGATTTGCAGGAGCAGAAGGGCTTGCGCCTGATTCACGCCGAATCCGATGGCTTGCCGGGTGTGATCGCCGATCAGTATGGCGATACGGTCGTTCTGCAGTTGACTTCGGCCGGGGCGGAAAAATGGCGCCATGCCATCGTCGGCGCCTTGCAGAAAGCGACGGGCTGTGCCCGCATGTTTGAACGTTCCGATTCCGAGGTGCGCCGTCTGGAGGGGCTGGAGTTGGTGACGGGCTGGCTGCTGGGCGAGGCGCCGCAAACGCCGCTGGTCATCGACGAGCATGGTGTGTGCCTGGGGATCGACATCGCAGGTGGGCACAAGACCGGTTTCTATCTCGATCAGCGTGACAACCGTTTACTGTTGCGGACGCTGGCGGCGGGGAAATCGGTGCTGAACTGTTTTTGCTATACCGGTGGTTTCTCGCTGCAGGCGCTGGCGGGTGGTGCAGCCGAGGTGTGTTCCATCGACTCTTCCGGGCCGGCCCTGGAGCTCAATGCGCAATTGCCGGGTGCGCGGGCACAGTGGTTGGAGGCCGATGTATTTCAGGCTTTGCGCGATTTTCGCAAAGAAGGGCGGCAATTCGACATTGTTGTGCTCGATCCGCCCAAGTTCGCGCCTTCGGCGGCGCACGCTGAACGGGCGGCGCGCGCTTACAAGGACATCAATATGTTCGGTTTCCGCGTCCTGAAACCGGGTGGCCTGTTGATGACCTATTCCTGCTCCGGCGGAGTGGGTCTTGAACTGTTCCAGAAAATCGTCGCCGATGCGGCGCTCGATGCCGGGCGCGAAGCGCGCATTGTCCGCCGGCTGGCTGGTTCGGCTGATCATCCTGTGGCGTTGAGTTTCCCCGAAGGCGAATACCTCAAAGGCCTTTTGTTGCAGTCCGGTTGAACTTTATTTGAGGGGGTTTGTCCTTTTGCGTATTATCAGTGGGAGCGTTGCTGTTGGATCGCTGTATAATGCGCGGCGGTATTCTGCCGAAACGATCCTTGTGATCCCTGCCTTGTTGCCATAATGGTTTTCTCTATTTTCAAAAAGCAGACGGAAAAAATGCCGGAGCGGCCTGTGACGCGTCCCAAGGGGGAGGTTGCAGCCGGTGGCGCTGAGGCGCCGGGCAAAGGTGTTGTTTCGTCATTCAAGGACAGCATTTTTGGCGAGGAATTTTCGCTTTCGGGCGCGATGGGCATTGAGGTTGAGCATGACGTCGATCCCGTCAAGGTGGATATTGAGCAGGCTGCGGTCCTGTTTGCGAATGCCCAGGATTCTGCTGCGCGCTCGGTCTTGGAAACCTCTGCCCGTGCGCACACAGGAGAGGATGCCGAACGGTTGTGGCGCATGTTGCTCGATCTGCTGCAGGTGCTGGGCGATCGCGCCACCTTCGAAAAGCTTGGCATGGAATTTTCCCAGATCACCGAGAAGTCCCCGCCCAGTTGGCGTGTCGAAGAGCAACCATCGGCCAAGGCCGCGACAGGCCAGTCGAGCGTATTGTTGCAAGGCGTGATCGCGGGCAGCGATACGCCTGGGATTGCCAAGCTGCGTGAAGCGGTCGATAAAAAACTGCCAATGCAGGTTAATCTCGGCAAACTCGTCAGCCTGGATGACCTGGCGGCGGGCGTGCTGACTGAATTGTTCCGCAAGGCCCGCAAGTTCGGCTTGGCGATTACCCTGGAGGGTGCGGAGGGTTTGGTCCAAAGGTTGGAGTCGCGGCTTACGCCCGGTCAGATGGAATACGAGAATGGCTGGCTGTTGCTGCTTGAACTTTACCAATTGCTTGGTTTGCAGGAACGCTTCGAGGAGAAGGCGGTCGATTACGCGGTCACGTTTGAAGTCTCGCCGCCATCCTGGGAGATCATCCAGTCTGGCAAGGTGAAAGCGGTCAAGGTCGATCCGGAACAGATGGAAGAGACTTATCCCCTGATTGGCGAGTGCAAGAACTGTCGCTTCGAGGATCTCCAGGCCTTTCTCGATGAACAGGAGCAGCCCATCCTGGATTGTGCCCGTCTCAAACGCCTTGATTTCACTTCGGCGGGCGTGTTGCGCAACATCCTCGAGCCCTTCCATAAAAAGGGCAAGGAAGTCATCATCCGCCATCCACACCATCTGGTGGCCGAGTTGCTGGCGATCGTCGGCGTCAATTCGGTGGCCAGAGTGATCGTTACCAAATTCTAGGAATCCCTTATGGAGCAATACCACGGCACCACCATTCTGTCGGTGCGCCGGGGCGGTTCTGTCGCCATGGGTGGCGACGGACAGGTCACCCTGGGCAACATCGTCATCAAAAGTACGGCGCGCAAAGTACGGCGGCTGTACCAGGAGCGCATTCTGGCTGGTTTTGCCGGGGGCACGGCCGACGCCTTTACCTTGTTTGAGCGTTTCGAGGCCAAACTGGAGAAGCATCAGGGCAATTTGTTGCGTTCGGCGGTCGAGCTGGCCAAGGACTGGCGCACCGACCGCATGCTGCGGCGTCTTGAAGCCATGCTGGCGGTGGCCGATCAGGATAACTCGCTCGTTATCACTGGCAACGGTGATGTGCTGGAACCCGAACTCGGCATTGTGGCCATTGGCTCCGGCGGACCCTACGCGCAAAGCGCGGCGCGCGCCCTGCTCGAAAATACCGACCTGGGCCCCGCTGCCATTGTGAGGAAATCCCTGGAAATCGCTGGCGACCTGTGTATCTACACCAACCGCAGCCTGACGCTGGAGGTTCTGGAATGACCACCATGACGCCGCAGGAGATCGTGCACGAACTCGACAAGCACATTGTCGGCCAGGACAAGGCCAAACGGGCCGTTGCTGTCGCCCTGCGCAACCGCTGGCGTCGAGTGCAGGTGGCCGAGCCTTTGCGGCAAGAAATAACCCCCAAGAATATTTTGATGATCGGCCCGACCGGAGTGGGCAAGACCGAAATTGCCCGGCGTCTGGCACGACTCGCCGATGCGCCCTTTATCAAGATCGAAGCGACCAAGTTTACCGAGGTCGGCTATGTCGGGCGCGACGTCGACACCATTATCCGCGATTTGGCGGAAATTGCCGTCAAGAGCCACCGGGAGCGCGCCATGCGGCAGGTGCGCGCACGCGCCGAGGACGCAGCGGAAGAACGCATCCTGGATACCTTGTTGCCTTCTGCACGCAGCGCCAGCTTTTTTGCCGAGAGCGGATCGCAGCCCGAGGATGGCGGAACGCGGCAGAAATTCCGCAAAAAGTTGCGGGAAGGTGAGCTGGACGACAAGGAAATCGAAATCGAGATCTCCATGCCTTCCTTGCAAGCTGAAATTTTTGCGCCGCCGGGGATGGAGGAGTTGACCAGCCAGATTCAGGGTATGTTCCAGAACCTTTCCGGCGGGCGGAAGAAAAATCGCCGTTTGAAGATCGGCGAAGCCCGCAAGCTCCTCGTCGAAGAGGAGGCCGCCAAGCTGGTCAATGACGAAGAGGTCAAGTTGGCAGCGCTGAAAAGCGTTGAACAGAACGGCATCGTCTTCCTCGATGAAATTGACAAAATTGCCAGCCGTTCGGAGATGCACGGGGCCGATGTATCGCGCCAGGGGGTTCAGCGCGATTTGCTGCCGCTGGTGGAGGGAACGACGGTATCCACCAAGTACGGCATGATCAAAACAGACCACATCCTCTTCATCGCTTCCGGTGCGTTCCACTTGGCCAAACCGTCCGATCTCATTCCGGAACTGCAGGGCCGCCTGCCCATACGGGTGGAGCTTGATCCGCTGTCGGCGGCCGATTTCGAGCGCATCCTGACCCAAACCGATGCCTGCTTGACGCGCCAGTATGAGGCGCTGTTGGCGACCGAGGGGGTGTCGTTGACCTTTACCGACGATGGGATCAGGCGCTTGGCGGAAATTGCCTGCGAGGTTAACGAGAAGACCGAAAATATCGGCGCACGTCGCCTCTACACGGTGATGGAGCGTTTGCTGGAGGAGATTTCCTTTACTGCCGGCAAGCCGGGAAGTACCGAATTGAAGGTCGATGCGGCCTACGTTCATGCACGCCTGGGTGAATTGGCGGTGAATGAGGATCTTTCCCGCTTTATCCTCTGAATTCTGCTGCGTTTGGCGATAAATTCCAACGCAAGGCACAGAGGGAGCGGAGTAGCGCAGAGCTTTTGTGAAATAGCTTTGGTTTTCTCTGCGCCTTAGCGTTGAAGCTTTTGGGTTGTTTGTTTTATGTTTCTGCGCATTGTTGAAATCCTCCTGCCTATTTTTGCCATCGTCGCTGTGGGTTTTGTTTACGGGCGCAAGCACCGGCCTGAAATGGCGGTGGCCAATCGCATCAATCTGGACGTTTTCCTTCCGGCGCTGGTTTTTGCCACCCTTGCCGGTAAATCCTACGCCCTCAAGGAGGATGGCCTCCTGGCGCTGGCCGCCCTGTTGGCGCTCCTGCTGCCGGGCTTGCTTGCCTGGCCGGTGGCCCGGTTCATTGGCGTGTCGCCGCGCACCTTCGTGCCGCCCATGATGTTCAACAACTCCGGCAATATCGGGCTGCCTGTTGCTTTCCTGGCCTGGGGAGAAGGGGCGATGCCGGTGGCTGTCGTCTTTTTTCTGGCGGCTAATTTGCTGCATTTCTCGCTTGGCATCCGCATGCTTGATCCGCAGGCAAAGCTGCTCGGCCTCTGGCGTATTCCGGTGCTTGCCGCAGCGCTTGCCGGGCTTGCCGTCGGCCTGTTGAAGTTATCCGTTTGGCCGCCGGTGATGATGGCGATCAAGCTGCTGGGGGATATTTCTATTCCCTTGCTGCTTTTTGCGCTGGGCGTGCGGATGACAAATATTTCCCTTTCCGACTGGAAACTGAGTTTCTTTGCGGCGGCGTTTCGCCCCTTGGCAGGAATGATTTGTGCGTGGTGCGTTATCGTCCTGCTTGGTCTGACCGGGCGCGACGCTGCCATGTTGCTGGTATTTGGCGGCCTGCCGCCGGCCGTGCTGAACTTCATGTTTGCCGAACGCTACCATCAGGAGCCGGCACGCGTCGCCTCGATGGTCTTGTTGGGCAACCTGGTGGCGCTTGTTGTTCTGCCGGTGGCTTTGGTGCTCTCGGCTGCTTATTTTCCCTTCGGCTGAGCGGGCGCGGACACTCCTGTGCCTGCGCCGTGTACCGCTGGTCGGGGTGCTATTTCGGCAAGAGTTGTTCGTTGGCGTACAACTCGGCGACGGTTTCGCGGCGGCGAATGAGGTGTGCCTCAGTGCCGTCGACCAGAACCTCCGCGGCGCGCGGCCGGGTGTTGTAGTTCGAACTCATCGCCATGCCGTAGGCTCCGGCCGAGGAAATAGCCAGCAAATCGCCAGCTTCCACCGCCAGCGGCCTTTGCAATCCGAGAAAGTCGCCGCTTTCGCAGATTGGGCCGACGACGTCGTAGGTCTTGGCAGCAGCCGAACGAGCGGCGACCGGGCGGATCTCGTGCCAGGCTTCATACAGGGCCGGACGCATCAGGTCATTCATGGCGGCGTCGATGATGCAGAAATTCTTGCCTTCGCCTTCCTTCAGGTATTCGATGCGGCTCAACAACACGGCGGTGTTGCCGACCAGGCGTCTGCCGGGTTCGACCACAATCTTCAGATTGCGGCCATTGACACGGTCAAGAATGGGATTGAGGTACTCCTGTACCGTTGGTTGCCGGTCGGTTTCGCGGTAGTTGATGCCAAGCCCGCCGCCGAGGTCGAGATGACCCAGAGCAATGCCGTCAGCCGCCAGATCATCGATCAGTCCAAGCAGGCGCTCGAGCGCTTCTGTGAACGGGGACGGGTCGAGCAATTGAGAGCCGATATGGCAGTCGATGCCGGTGACGGTAATGCCCGGCAGGCTGGTGGCGCGGCGGTAAAGAGCGCGAGCGCGGTCATGCGGGACACCGAACTTGGCTTCCTTGAGTCCGGTCGAGATGTAGGGATGGGTCTTGGGGTCAACATTCGGATTGACCCGCAGGCTGATCGGCGCCTTTTTGCCCATCGCCACTGCGATTTCGTTGAGGCGTTCCAGTTCGGGGGCGGACTCGACGTTGAAGCAGAAAATGTCGGCCTCCAGCGCTTGATGCATTTCGGAAGCGCTTTTGCCGACGCCGGAAAAAACAATCTTGCTGGCATCGGCCCCAGCCGCCAGAGCGCGTTGCAATTCGTCGCCGGAGACGATGTCAAATCCGGCGCCCATACGGGCAAACAGGTTCAGGATGGCGAGATTCGAGTTGGATTTGATGGAGAAGCAGACCAGGCCGTCCTTGCCGGCCGGATGCGCTGCCAGTGTTTGCTGATACTCGGCCAGAGCATTTTCCAGAGCGCTGCGGGAATATACATAAGTCGGGGTGCCAAACCGGGTCGCAATGTCGGCAAGCGGCAGCTCCTCGACCTGCCAGGCACCATCTTTCAGTTGGAATGAAGTCATCGGGCGTTTTCCTTGGTTGTGTTAGCATCGGGCGCCTTGGGCGCGGATTGCCCGAGCAGGGGTTCGGGAGGAGCGCCGGGTGGCAACACCAGCGGCCCTCGCGTGCCGCAGGCGGCGAGGGTAGAAATTAAAAGCAATGTTGGAACGATTTTGTTGAACATGTCGAATGCGGTACATTGGAAGGCGGAATGTTAGCACAGCATGGATGAGCGGGAATTTGAGCGGCTGGCCGAAGAGGCCCTGTTTCGCGTCGAGCGGATGCTTGAGGCGAATGGCATCGACTTTGAGTGGTTGCCGGGCCGTGTCCTGGAGATTGATTGTGCCGAGGGTGGGCCTGTCGTCATTCACCGGCATCTACCAAGCCAGGAACTCTGGGTAGCGTCGCGCAGCGGCGGG
>JAKJFA010000120.1 GCA_022705135.1 Pseudomonadota bacterium
TTCGCCCGTCAGGCGTTTTAATTTATCGATCGATTTCATAGTTTAATACCAACAAAACATCTTCAGCACACTATTTCAATTACTCCTGGTTGCCGGCCTTCGTAACCTGAAGGTCACAAGACCGGCATGACAACTTTTTCCGTACGCTAACAATCCGGAAAATATATCTCAATCCTTTAGGTTACGTCATACCGGCGCAG
The DNA here is from genome assembly GCA_022705135.1 of Pseudomonadota bacterium. Taxonomy (GTDB): domain Bacteria; phylum Pseudomonadota; class Gammaproteobacteria; order Burkholderiales; family Rhodocyclaceae; genus UBA1934. The sequence continues at coordinate 201 of JAKJFA010000120.1, forward strand.
GCCGGTATCCAGTCAAATAATCTCATCATATAGATCACGCCAATCGGGATTATTTTTCTCGATGAGGTTCAACTTCCACTCGCGTTTCCATTCTTTAATGTTCTTTTCTCTTTCAATCGCTGAAATCATATCGGCATGCAATTCATACCAGACAAGAGTATGTACACGATGCCGTTTCGTAAACCCCGCCACTAAATCATTCTTATGCTCCCATATTCTTTTGATGAGATCCGATGTCACTCCGGTATAAAGCGTTCCGTTTCTTTTGCTGGCCAAAATATAAACGGCAGGTTGTTGGGTCATAATTTTTTTTGTTTTCTGGATTCCGGCTTCCGCCGGAATGACTATAATTAGCTGTTCTTACTGATACTTCACGCCTCACCCTTTAACACCAGTTCGATAATCTTCGGCACGATTTCCTTGGCCGTCTTTCCCACTTCCAGCGTGGGGCCGACGCAGG
>JAKJFA010000121.1 GCA_022705135.1 Pseudomonadota bacterium
GGCGACCGATCCGGAACTGCTGCTGTTCGATGAGCCGACCTCGGCGCTTGACCCGATTGCGACGGCGTCGATCGAGGAACTGATGCATGACCTGAAAAAGCGCGTCACCATTCTGATCGTCACCCACAACATGCAGCAGGCGGCCCGGATTTCCGACAAAACAGGATTCTTTTACATCGGCAGGCTCATCGAATACAACGCCACGGAAAAGATCTTTACCAATCCCGACGTGAAACAGACGGAAGACTACATCACCGGACGTTTCGGTTAAGACAGATCCCTCACCTTTGCGGGGAAAATTAGGAAACCCTTTCCCCCTCCCTTTCACGAGGAGGATTAGAGAACATTTTCCGCCTCCCCTTCAAGGGGAGGGTTAGGGTGGGGATGGGTTTAAAAGGAGAAACAATGGGCACCAAACGGCACACCAGCAAGCAGTATGAAACGGAGCTCCAGGAGGTGAAGGAGAGTCTCCTCTATCTCGGCGCCCTGACCCAGCAGGCCATCGAGGACAGCATCCGGGCCCTTCTGGACCGGGATACCGGTCTGGCCCGGAAGGTCATCGCCAACGACGCCTTCATCGACAAGCTCGACGGCGAGGTGGAGGAAAAGTGCATCCGCCTGCTCGCCCTCCGGCAGCCGGCGGCCCGGGATCTCCGC
>JAKJFA010000122.1:0-280 GCA_022705135.1 Pseudomonadota bacterium
GCGCGCCACAGTACGGGCCCGCTCGGTGCCCATCTCGACGATCCAGTGCACCTGCTTGGGGTTGGCCAGGTAGGCCTCGGCCCGCTCGCGCCAGGGCTGCTGCTCGCGGACGATGGCGTCGATCACCGGCTGCTTGCAGTCCAGGCAGCCGATGCCGGCGCTGGTGCAGCCCTGCTGCACCCAGGCGCGGGTGTCGGCGTCGGAGTACACCTTGTGGAAGTCCCACACCGGGCACTTCTCGGGCGTGCCGGGGTCGGTGTGGGACTTCCACAAGGTGTAC
>JAKJFA010000122.1:344-654 GCA_022705135.1 Pseudomonadota bacterium
GTTGTTGCGGCTCTTGGCCATCTTGTCGCCGTCCAGGCCGGGCAGCTTGCTGGTCTCGGTCAGCAGCACGTCGGGCTCGGTCAGGATGCTCTTGCCGCTGCCCTTCAGGTGGCCCAGCAGCAGCTCGGTCTGGTTCTCGTCCAGCGTGCCGGCGGCCTGCAGCTTGCGCACCAGGGCCTCGCCCTTGGCCAGCGCCTCGGCCAGGCCGTCCTGGCCATATGCCTTGCGCTGCTTTTCCAGGTAGCGCTGGTCGTCCTTGCCCAGCAGCGCCAGCGCGGCAGCCACCTGGGCGGCGTGGTCGGCGGCGCGG
>JAKJFA010000123.1 GCA_022705135.1 Pseudomonadota bacterium
CCGTTTACGCCTACAAGGCCCTAAGGCGAGATGAAATATCAAGCTGGCTGCGGGAGACATGGTGGTTCATCAAGATCATATTTCCTCTTCTCCTTTTAGGGGTATTCCTGGTGGGGATAATCGGCAAATTGCTGCCGGAGGAATGGATTAGAAGCTGGTTGGGCGGCAACGGTTTGATTGCCTCTTTTCTGGCAACGATGATCGGGGCCGTCAGTTACTTTGCCACCATGACGGAGGCGCCTTTCGTGGATACGCTTATGAAGCTGGGAATGGGCAAGGGACCTGCCCTGACGCTGCTGCTGACCGGTCCGGGATTGAGCCTGCCAAACTGGATCGCCATCGGCCGCGTCTTCGGCGTAAAAAAGGCGATGGTCTATGTCGTATCCATAATCATTCTCGGGACATTGGTGGGCTGGTTCTTCGGCAATTTTATCATGTAGAAAGATCGCAACTTTTTTTTGGTTTATTCACCCTCCCCTTCAAGGGGAGGGTAGGGGTGGGGATGGGTTAAATTATCCTGATGAGAAACGCTCGTAATTACAACTGATGAAAAAGCGATGGGAATGTGATAGACAGCATTTATGGGTGACATCAAACAAATCCGGGTGAACGGCAACCTGGT
>JAKJFA010000124.1:0-243 GCA_022705135.1 Pseudomonadota bacterium
ACGAGATTAATAGAACTCCTCCCAAAACTCAAGCTGCCTTGCTTCAAGCTATGCAGGAATATCAAGTAAGTAGCGGAAATACAACCAGACCTCTGGATTTGCCGTTTATCGTGATGGCAACCCAAAATCCTATTGAACAGGAAGGCACCTATCCTTTACCGGAAGCTCAATTAGACCGATTTATGCTCTATATTAATATTGATTATCCTTCCTATGAAGAAGAATTGACTATTGTGCAAAGTA
>JAKJFA010000124.1:305-607 GCA_022705135.1 Pseudomonadota bacterium
TCTGCGGAAAAAATCCTGCAATATCAAGCTGCCATTAGAACTATGCCAGTTAGTTCACATATCCTGGAATATGCAGTTAAACTTGCTCGTAGTACGCGTCCCGGAACACCAGAAAGTAAACCTGAGATTACTAAATGGATAAATTGGGGAGCAGGACCTCGTGCCAGTCAATATCTTGTTTTAGCTGCTAAAGCTCGTGCTGCTCTGGATGGGAGATTGACTCCTTCCGAAGAAGATATTCGTGCTGTAGCTTTACCGGTGCTCACTCATCGGGTTCTGGTCTCATTTGCTGCTGAAGCAGA
>JAKJFA010000125.1 GCA_022705135.1 Pseudomonadota bacterium
CCTGACACTGCGCATATCGCCAACTTCAAGGTGAAGATTCGGACGGACACGCTTGGCATAAGCAATCATTTCCGGCAAGTAGTCAACGCCCCAACATTCCGGACAGGTTCGTGATAAAACGCTCAAGTCACGAGCAGTTCCGCACCCAATGTCGAGGATGGACGATGCACTCGGCGAATGCCGTTCAAAGAGTCCCAGGCAGAAGCGGGGCGTGGATTCGTCGGGCTCCGGATAGACGAGTTCATAGAACTCGGGGCGTCGGTATAGTAGATTTTGAACGGTCGATTCCATTCGGCTCTCCTGCCGTCTAACGGTCATAGGAGTCAGACCACAATTACGCTATGTACATAACCGGGGCTATAGGGGTCAGAGGCATTTTTTTGAAAACCAAAACGTCTCTGCCCCCTTTGGTACGCAGGCCGCTATAGCAGCGTTTGGCGGGGGTTTTTGGTTTTTTGAAGAGGGAAATTCGACCACGGCCCCTTTAATTCGGCCCCTTTAATTTTCAGGTTCGCAGGCATAATACTCGTTATGCAAATAGAATGAATGCAAAAAATAATAACAATATCATGCTTAACGAAGTTCCAATTATAGAAAATATCTTTT
>JAKJFA010000126.1:0-261 GCA_022705135.1 Pseudomonadota bacterium
TACGTTTTTCCCGTATTAAAATTTTTACCCTTTCACCTGGTCTTTAATCCGCTTGACGTGGCCGCGGCCGAGGCCTTTGACCTCGCAGTCCAGCTCGAAAAATCGCCTGATCTTTTCATCGCTGAGAATGCCGAAGCAGTCGATGATCGCCACCGGACGCTTTGTCATTTTGATGATTTCATCAGGCGTCAGCTTCAGATAGGCTTGATGCTTGACGGCCAGCACCACGGCGTCAACGCCTTTGAGGGCGGAAGCCAGATT
>JAKJFA010000126.1:311-605 GCA_022705135.1 Pseudomonadota bacterium
GGCCGGGGGCGGGATAGGTGTCCTGCTTTTCCAGCTCCCACCAGTGTTTGACGTAGGGATCGTGAACGACAACATCGCCGCCCATTTCGGTCAGTTTTCGCACCAGGATTTCAGAGCCGCTGTAGCGGGTATCGCCCACGTCTTCACGATAGGAAGCGCCCAGGACGGCAATGCGCGACGCGGCGACGATTTTGCCCATGTTGCGCAGGGCGTCCCGCACCAGTTCCGCCGCGTGCAGGGAGCGGGTGTCGTTGATGTCAATGGCCATAGGGGTGATTTTGAAGATGTCGTCTT
>JAKJFA010000127.1:0-342 GCA_022705135.1 Pseudomonadota bacterium
GGTTCTCCGCGGAAACGACGTTGGACCGGCGTTCGTCCCCGCCGATCTAAAACAGATGACACCGGAATTCAAGGACGGCTACTTCCGGGTGCCCGGGATGCTTGGAAATGATGACCATAGGTGACCTGAGCGTAACAATGCTCGCGGAAAAACTTGCCTCGGGAGAACTGGACAGTGTATCCATCGTTCGCGCGTATCGCGAGGCATGGAAGCAAGACGAAAAGTCGGAGAAGCCGCTTCACGGGTACATCGAGTTTTTTGATAGCGCCGAATCCGACGCCGTCGAGGCCGACACGGCACGAGCCGCCGGAGACACCCGGCCGCTCCTCGGCATCCCGTTCG
>JAKJFA010000127.1:352-604 GCA_022705135.1 Pseudomonadota bacterium
TTTCCATCAAGGGAAAGCGCTGCACCTGCGGCAGCCGCATCCTGGAAGGCTATGTGGCGCCTTACAACGCCACCGTGATCGACCGGCTCATCGCCGCCGGAGCCATTCCGCTCGGTCGGACGAACATGGACGAGTTTGCCATGGGTTCCTCCACCGAATATTCATGCCATGGTCCTTCCCGGAACCCGGTTGACCGGGATCGCACCCCCGGCGGAAGCTCGGGCGGTTCAGCGGCGGTCGTCGCCGGCGGTC
>JAKJFA010000128.1 GCA_022705135.1 Pseudomonadota bacterium
ATGGGATCCTCTGCCATATCGATGCCGAAGAGAAGACATTGCTCGTAGATATTGGGGAAACGTCTCCGGATGAAGTCGCGGTCCCTGTGGGTGATGTCCAAAAGGACGTAGTCATCCCCCGATTTCTTCAATTCGGTGTCGATGGCCTTGGCGACCACATCCCGGGGAGCGAGACTCTTCATGGGATGATACTTTTCCATGAAAGGTTCCCCGTTTTTGAGGCGCAGTATTGCCCCTTCGCCCCGGACCGCCTCGCTGATCAGAAAGGATTTGGCATCCGGGTGATAGAGACAGGTGGGGTGAAACTGGATGAATTCCATGTTGGCGATCCGGGCGCCGGCCCGGTAGGCAGCCGCCGGTGGCGAGGATGATATACTTGGACTTAAAAGTATGGATGCGATTGTTATGAAAATCCAACACATAGGCGCCAAGGCAGCGATTGTGGGCGGGGTCTTTGCGGCCGGTCAGGAACGATTCCATGATCAGATCGATGGCGATGAAATTTTCGTAGATATGGACTGATTTCTTTCTGCTCACGTGCTCGGTGAGGGCCCTTTCGATCTCCCGTCCCGTGAGATCCTTGGCATGAAGA
>JAKJFA010000129.1:0-260 GCA_022705135.1 Pseudomonadota bacterium
TTCGATGCGCCACTCGACATGCGGATGGATACGACGCAGGGCGAGACGGCCGCGGAATGGCTGGCAGGGGCCGACGTAAGAGAAATTACACAAGTGGTGAGGGACTATGGCGAAGAACGGTTTGCTTTCCAGATTGCAAAGAAGATTGTGGCTGCTCGGAGCGAGCGGCCTGTTGCAACCACAGGGCAGCTTGCCGCGCTCGTACGCGAGGCCGTGCGGACCCGCGAGCTCGGCCAGGACCCGGCGACGCGCACCTTTCA
>JAKJFA010000129.1:341-592 GCA_022705135.1 Pseudomonadota bacterium
TGATCTTCCCAAAAATTTCCCGCTCAAGGTTTCGCAGTTGCCGCCGCCGCGTCTCGCGCTGGTCGGCAAGGCAATAAAACCTGCTGCTGCGGAAATTGCTGCCAATCCGCGCGCACGCAGCGCGGTGATGCGCATAGCGGAGCGTTGCTGATGCTCCGTGCCAACATGCTCCTTCTCTTCTTCGTGGTTTTCTGCGCGCTCGGGGTGGTGACCTCGCAGCACAAGGCGCGCAAGCTCTTCCAGGAGCTGGA
>JAKJFA010000012.1 GCA_022705135.1 Pseudomonadota bacterium
CCTGCCGTTCCGCCCCCAGTTCGTGCAGCAATCGGCCGACAATCTCGGCCACGCCGCCGCCAATGCCGACATCCACCTCGTCGAAGACCAAAGTCGGCACGCGGGCAGCGCGTGAAGTCACAACCTGGATGGCCAGGCTGATGCGCGAAAGTTCGCCGCCCGACACCACCTTGGCCAAAGGCCGCGCTTCGTTACCGGACAAGCCGGAAACCCGGAATTCAACCTGCTCCAGACCAAAAACCGCGCCCTCCTCCAGCGGCAGCAAAACCACTTGCAGCGCCCCCGAACCCAGCGCCAATTGCCGCATCAATTCAGAAATGGCTGCGGCCAGTTCGCCGGCTGCCCTTTCCCGCCCAGCGGAAAGGCGCCCGGCCAACTCACGGTATGCGGCACGCGCCGCTTGCGCCTTGGCGGTGAGCGCCGCCAAATCGCCGGCTTCGCCCAATTCGGCCAGACGGAAACGCCACCCTGCCAGCAAGCCCGGTAGTTCGGGCGGTTGGCAACGATATTTGCGTGCGGCGTTATGCACGGCGTCGATACGGCGCTCTACTTCGGCCAGGCGCTGCGGATCGAGATCGACCCGATCGGCGTACCGGCGCAGGGAAGAAATAGCCTCGCTCATCTCGGCCTGAACCGATTGCAGCAGTTGCGCCACTTCCTGCAAGGCTGGATCGAACTCGGCTAAAGTGTCGAGCCGGGATGCCACGGCGTCGACCTGCCCTTCGCAAGCCGCTTCGCCTTCCGCCAAAGTGGCCAGCGCGAATTGCGCGCCTTCGATCAGGCTGGCGGCATGCGCCAGGCGTTTGTGTTCGATTTCCAGTTCGCCCCATTCATCAACTGAAAAAGCCAGAGCATCGAGTTCCTGCACCTGCCATTCGAGTTGCTCGCGCTCACGCAGCATGGCCGCACCGCTGGCGGAAACGTCAGCCAGAACTTTTTCCGCGGTGCGCCAATCAGCAAAGGCGTTTGCCACCGCACCGGCGAGTTCATTCAGCCCGGCATGGCCATCGAGCAAGGCGCGCTGCGCATCGGCCCGCAACAAGGATTGATGGGCATGCTGGCCATGAATATCGACCAGGTTTTCGGCCACCTCGCGCAACTGCTGCACGGTGGCCGGCGAACCGTTGATATAGGCGCGCGAACGCCCGCCGGAATCAACGACGCGCCGCAACAGGAGTTCGTCGCCGCCCTCAAGATCATTGGCCATCAGCCAGGCATTGATTCCGGGCACGGCAGCAATATTGAAACAAGCCGTCACTTCCGCCTTGTCGCAACCGGAACGCACCACGCCGGCATCGGCGCGCTCACCCAACGCCAGCGCCAGCGCATCGACCAGAATCGACTTGCCGGCGCCGGTCTCACCGGTCAGGGCGCCAAACCCTTGAGCAAAATCGAGTTCAAGCGCATCGACGATGACAAAATCACGAATGGTCAGTTGTTGCAGCATAGGAAAAGGCGCTCAATGGCCGCGCGGATGTTCGCTCCAGTGCAGTTTCTGGCGCAGCATCGAAAAATAACTATACCCGGGCGGGTGCAGCAGGCAGATATCGTGTTCGTAGCGCCTCAGACGGACGCAATCGTCCACCTGCAAATCGAGGGTGATCTGGCCGTCGAAATGGACGCGCGGATCAGTAGCGGCGCTGATGCGGACTTCAATATCCACATCGTCGCCCACCACGATCGGCCGGTTGGTCAGGGCGTGCGGACACAGGGGCACCAGCACCATGCCGCTGGCAGCCGGATGGACGATGGGCCCGCCCCCCGACATGGCGTACGCCGTCGAACCGGTCGGCGTCGAGATGACCAGGCCATCGGAGCGCAGGTTATAGATAAATTCGCTATCGATGCGCAATTCCAGGTCGATCATGCGGCCGATGGCGCCCTTGTCGACCACCACATCGTTGAGGGCCACATGGCTGGCCATCACGCCGCCATCGCGCAGAATATCGGCCGTAAGCATCATGCGCTGCTCACGGCGGAAACGACCGCCCAGGAGATCATCGAGATAAGACAGCGTATCGCCGCGGGCAATATCGGCAAGAAAGCCCAGCCTGCCCTGATTGACGCCAACCAAAGGCACATCAAAACGCGCCAGCCATCGTGCCGCATTCAGCATCGTGCCATCACCGCCCACGACAATGACGAGATCGGCAGCGGCACCGATGGCCTCAAAGTCCGCCGTCCGCCAAGGTCCTGCATCGGCACATAATTCAATCTGGGACGCAGTTCCGGTCTCGACCAGAACCGTAATGCCGCGTTCATTCAGGCACTCCGCCAGACAAACCAGCGGCCCGGAAATTTCCGGGCTCCTGAATTTGCCGACCAGCGCCACCGTGCGTGGCGAGAACTCGATACCGTCAGTGGAATCCATGGGCGGGATTTTGGCACAAAGCAAGATGGGATGCGCAAGAAGCCTTGAAAACGGGGAAAAATCAGGGCCAAAGCTCCTCAGGGATGGAAGCAAATCCACATAATTCGACCCAGACCGCTTTTCCTTCAGTGCCAGTTACGCATAACTAATCTTCGTCAGAAGGAACTTGAAGAGTGGTAACAGTCGCGCAATAGCGCGTAACGGAAATCCACCGGACAGTAGTGAAAACGCATAAATAAAAATTCGATCAATGCGACTCTTCGGCAACCCTGTGAGTCTCCAGCGCTATCATGAGTTCCTCATTGGTAGGGATGACCATGATTTTCACCCTGGAGTCATCGGTTGATACAATTTTTTCTTCGCCGCGAATATCGTTCTTTTTCTTGTCAATTCTTGCTCCGAGAACTTCAAGACCGTTGCAAATCCTTTCTCTAGTAGCAATATCGTTTTCTCCGATACCTGCTGTAAAAATGATGGCATGAAGCGTCCCGCCCATCAGTGTGGAAAAAGCACCGATATATTTTTTGGCAGCATGGGCAAAAACTTCCAGTGCCAGTTCTGCTCTTTTATTCCCTTCTGCGGCTGCTTTCTGTACATCACGCATATCGTTGGATAATCCACTCATTCCTTTGAGTCCGGAATTGTTATAGATTTGATTGTGCACATCTTTTGTGCTCATTTTTAGATTGTCGAGCATATGGAGCAGAATGGCGGGGTCAAGGTCTCCTGCACGCGTACCCATCGGAATTCCGCACATGGTTCCGTAGCCCAGTGAAGTGTCGAATGATTTCCCATTCTTTACTGCAGTAAACGAAACACCGTTCCCCATATGGCAGGTTACGCAGTTGAACTGATCTCTTGGAATACCAAGGATGTCTGCGCCTTTCTCGGCCACATACTGGTGGGATGTGCCGTGAAACCCAAACCTTCTGATCCTATGTTTTTCATAGTATTCGTAATTGAGTCCATAAATATAGGATTCTTCCGGCATGGTGGCATGGAATGCGGTGTCAAAAACACCTACATGCGGGACATTGGGAAGTTCGGATTTGACTGCTTCAACACCCATCAAGTTTGGTGGATTATGAAGCGGCGCTAACGGGATGCACTCTTCTATTAGTTTGATATTTGCTTCGGTTAATAAGACCGAAGTATTGATCTTTTCGCCTCCATGCACGATTCTGTGCCCAACTCCCTCGATTTCATCAAGTGATTTAATGACGCCAGCCTTAGGATCCTGGATTACATCCAAAATCATTTTAATTCCTACCCTGTGGTTAGGAATATCTCGTGTTTCTTTAATCTTGTCCTTGCCGTCATGAGATTCATAATTAAAAATACCGTCTGCTATTCCGATCCTCTCTAAAAGTCCTTTACAGAGGACTTTTTTATTGTGCATATTAATTAATTGGAACTTGATGGATGAACTACCGCTGTTTATCACCAGAATATCCATTATTACCTCCTAAATAAAAGGACAAAAAATTCGAACACGCAATTGGATGTATCTTTGGGTTTGGTCGCCGAAGCTAACCGTCAATTTCGTGCAAGAGCGTCAAAGTCAAACCGTAATAGGGGACAATAGGGGACAGACCACGGTTTTGCGGTCTCGACCAGAACCGTAATGCCGCGTTCATTCAGGCACTCTGCCAGACAAACCAGCGGCCCGGAAATTTCCGGGCTCCTGAATTTGCCGACCAGCGCCACCGTGCGTGGCGAGAACTCGATACCGTCAGTGGAATCCATGGGCGGGATTTTGGCACAAAGCCGGGCCGGGCGGGCAATTACGCGCCTGGAATTTGCTCGGCAGATTCAGAATGTGTCAGCACTTCAGTGTGAAAGTCGCGTAGCGGCTTATGAATCTCCCCTTGCCTGCTTGCGGGACCAGCCCGGAGGGCGCAGGATGCAACGCAGCTGCGGTCCCGAGCAAAGCGAGGGATGTGCTGAAGGCCCACAAAGGGCCCGGTGAGAGTGACCTGGAAGGAGTTGTTGGGCCTTTGGCCGATTTAAAATCTCACCGTGCAGGGATGAATTGATAACGCTTGATCCATTCGGCTATTTCTTTGGTGACGGCATCCTCAATCCCCAAGAACGTATGGCTACCGGCATTGCAGGCACCACCCCCCGTACCCCCCTCCACTGTAATGAGTTCAATTTTTCTCGCCGACTTGAAGGCTGCAACAAGCCCCGGCACGGCGTCATAGGGTGAGACAGTACAGCCATCGTATTTATGATGAATAATCAGTACCGGCACCTTGATTTTATCCAGCGGCGCTGCCGTGACGGGATGAGCCGATGAAACCGGTGATTTGGTAACAGACGAGGTAAGAACAATGCCGTCTGGCCCATTTGCTTTCAGGTGGGTAGATGCGGCGGCGGCCGATAGCGAACCGTTGCTTGTGCCAATCGCCCACACCGGGTTCTTGCTCTCTTTCCTGAGAAACTCAATCAACACCAAATTGTCCTGTGCGTGCTCGGGAGTGTCACGGAAGTCATGGAGGCCGTTTCTATCCGATGGGACATCGGGGATCACAACGCTGATTCCGTTTTGGGTGAACCTATGGGCACCGCCCGAAAGAAAGCTTTCCCTATTGATTGATCCGTTTGGGAATATCCCAATATTGCCGGTGCCACCTTGAAAAAGAACAGCACTGGCGACAGGATTAACTGCCTTTGCATAGACGAAACGGATGGTGACACCTGGGCGTGTCGTTAATTCCTTGACCTCAATTTGAGCTTGACAGGTGAATGAGGCGGACAATGCCAACAACAATAAAACCAGCCAAACTCTAAGCATATTACGCACGAAACTTCTCCGTTATTGAATTTCCCAACGTAAAAAAACGTGAGAAAAAGAGAAAAGGGGGCCCTTTAATTCTTTCTTTTCATAATGGACATGTTAGAACTACTTGGCTGGCTCATCACCAACAGCCGGAGCAGGAAACACTTTGCTTGCAATAAACCACGGTTTTGCGACAAGAAACAGGCCGAATGCGCACTGAAGTGCAACTGCCAGAAGCTGCAGTGTACGCTCGGGCGTAAAATACGTTGCGAGTACTTGGGTTCCGCCACCGAAGAAGGCTATTCCGCCAGACGCAACCAAGTGCGGGAGCATCGAAATGAGCACCCAGATGCCAATAATTGCAGAGGCCGCAGCTGTTGCCTCTCGCGCGGGCAGTCGAAGTGTGTTGGAATCATGGGTTCGAGGCACAATTTTGTGCGCGACAAACATAGGGAACGACCATAGAAATACTGCCAATAACAGAGGCAGAGCGGGCATAAAGTAAAGCGCAAATGCTCCAGATTGATTGAACTGCTGGTTCATTGCGGTAGCAATACCAAAAATTTGTAATGCAATTACCACTAGCCAAAGAGCAAACAGCCGTGCGGCCAAACCTACGATTTGTTGCGGAGTCATAGTTTCCTCAGTAGTTCTAACGCGAATAATAAAGGGGCCGCGGTCAAATTATTGAAACGTCCAGAGGCCGACGAGCCTGCCGTGCAACCTCGGCTGATCGCACAATATCAGCATTCCGCTCATCCGGTTCCTCCGGGGCATGACATTACACCGGAGGTTGAAAAATGACAAACACCAATGCTCATGTGCCACGTTCAAAGCTTCTGGCGAGCCGCTCAAATTTTTGTACAATCCTCCCATGCTCGACGACCGCGCCCGCAGCCTGCTCAAAACCCTGATCGAACGCTATATTGCCGACGGCCAGCCGGTCGGTTCACGGGCGCTCTCCCGGTTTTCCGGTCTCGACCTGTCGCCCGCCACCATCCGCAATGTGATGGCCGATCTGGAAGAAGCCGGTTTTGTCGCCAGCCCACATACCTCCGCCGGCCGTGTCCCGACACCACGTGGTTACCGGCTTTTTGTCGATAGCCTCTTGACCGTGCAGCCGCTGGCCGCCCGGCAAGTCGGCGAAATCGAAGGTGCCTTGCACATTTCCCAACCCCAGCAACTGATCGCCAGCGCTTCGCAACTGCTTTCCAGCCTGACCCATTTTGCCGGCATTGTCATGGCGCCGCGGCGTCACGCTCCCAAAATCCGCCAGATCGAATTTCTGAAGTTGTCTGAAAAACGTATCCTGCTCATCATCGTCACCAACGACGGCGACGTGCAAAACCGCATCCTGTTCACGGAAAAAAGCTACTCGCCCGCCGAACTGACGACCGCCGCCAATTACCTGAACCAGAATTTTTCCGGCCTCGATTTCGAGGAAATCCGCTATCGCCTGCATCACGAATTGCAGCAGTTGCGCGACGACATCAAGCCGCTGATGGAAGCCACCCTGCAGGCCGGCAACGAGGCGCTGGGTGAAAACGAGACCGCGTTTGTCATTTCCGGCGAAAAAAACCTGCTCGACGTCGAAGAACTCTCTTCCAACATGAAGCGTCTGCGCAATCTCTTCGATCTCTTCGACCAGAGATCAACGCTGGTTCGTCTGCTCGACATTTCCCATCGCGCCGACGGGGTGCAGATTTTCATCGGTGAGGAATCGGGCATCGCCAGTCTCGACGAATGCAGCGTCGTTACCGCCCGCTACGAGGTCGACGGTCAGGTGGTCGGTTCGGTCGGCGTCATCGGCCCCACCCGCATGGCCTACGAACGGGTCATTCCGATTGTCGACATTACCGCCCGCCTGCTTAGTAGCGCCCTGTCGCACCCGGACGAGACATGAGCGACAGCGTCTCGGGTAAGACCGCTGTTCTGCTCATCAACATGGGTTCGCCGGACGCCCCGAGTCCAGCTGCTGTCAAAACCTATCTGCGCCAGTTTCTCTCCGACCGTCGTGTCGTGCCCCGCTCCGGACTGCTCTGGTGGCTGATCCTGCATGGCCTCATCCTGACCACCCGGCCCAAAAAATCGGCGGCCCGTTACGAACGCATCTGGAGCAAGGAAGGCGCACCGCTCAAGGTCCATACAGAAAAACAGGCCAAGCTGCTCAAGGGCCTGCTCGGACAGCGCGGTCACACCCTGCTGATTCGATGGGCGATGCGCTATGGCCGGCCTTCCCTCCCCGAAACCCTGACGCAACTGGAAAAAGAAGGCGCCACCCGCATCGTGCTCTTGCCGCTCTATCCGCAATACGCTGTCAGCACGACAGCGTCGGCTTTGGATGAAGTCGCCGCCTGGCTGGCCAAAACGGCCAACCCGCCGGAAGTGCGCACGGTGGACAGTTTTTTTCAGGACGAAGGCTATCTGGCGGCGCTGGAACAAACCGTGCGCACACATTGGCAGCACACCAGCCTGCCGGATGCGGACTACTGTCTGCTCATCAGCTTTCACGGCCAGCCCAAAAACACCCTCGGCGCCGGCGACCCCTACGAAGAGGAATGCCGGACCACCGGCCGCCTGCTGGCGGAACGCCTGAACCTGCCGCCGGAACGCTACCGCATCGCCTTCCAATCGCGCTTCGGCCGTGGCGAATGGCTGGGGCCGGATACCGCCGAAGTTCTCCGGGAACTTGGCCGCGCAGGGCGGCGCGTCGACGTGATCTGCCCCGGCTTTGTCGCCGATTGCCTGGAAACGCTGGAGGAAATCGCCATCGAGGGCAAGGCCACCTTCCTGGCCGCCGGCGGCAGCCTCTTTCATTACATCCCCGCCCTCAACGAGCATCCGCTGTGGATTGAAGCACTGGCCGGTCTGGTCGAAACGCAGTTGCGGAGCTGGCCTGCCGACCCGGCAAACTGCCCATGAAATTGAGTGTGCGTCGGGCCACCCTGGCGGACCTCGACACCGTCATGGCCCTCGAAACTTCCGGCTTTGCGCCGGGGATTGTCGAGGACCGCGCCGTTTTCGCGCAGCGTATCGCCGTTTTTCCCGAAGGTTTTCTGCTGGCGGAGGAAACCGGAAAACCACCCTGCGGTTATTTCTGCACTGAAATCTGGATGGATTGGGATGTGTGTGATCCGGCACGCTTTGACCTCGGGCACGACATCGCCGACTGGCTCAATCGGCAAGGGGAAATGCTTTATCTCGCCTCGATGACCATCGCACCGCAGCAGCGCGGCACTGGCCTCGGCCGCCGCCTCTTTCGCGCCGGGCTGGATCAGATGGCGCAAACTTTTCCGCACTTGCGCGAAGCCCTCCTGATCGTCAATGAGCATTGGCAAGAAGCCCGAAAAATCTATGCCAGCGAGGGGTTCGGCGAAATCGCCCGCCTGCCGGCCTTCTTCCAGCCCGATGGCGGGCCGATGGGCGATGCCATCGTGATGACGCGGTTTCTGTAAGCAGTCACTGGTAAAATCGGCCTCCCAGCGCCCAACCTGCTCCCATGAACCCAGCCGCCGACCTGTCCTGCCACACCCCGATGATGCAGCAGTATTTGCGGCTGAAGGCGCAGCACCCCAACACCCTGCTGTTCTACCGCATGGGCGATTTCTACGAGCTTTTTTTCGACGATGCCGAAAAGGCGGCGCGGCTGCTCGACATCACTCTGACCACGCGCGGCCAGAGCGCCGGAATGCCGATCAAGATGGCGGGCGTGCCTTATCACGCCGTCGAGCAATATCTGGCGCGGCTGGTCAAACTGGGCGAATCGGTGGTGATTTGCGAACAGATTGGCGACCCGGCCACCAGCAAAGGGCCGGTCGAACGCGCCGTGGCGCGCATTGTCACGCCCGGCACGCTGACCGATGCGGCGCTCCTCGACGACAAGCGCGACAGTTGGTTGCTCGCACTGTGCTGCCACAAACAAACGGCAGGATTGGCCCGGCTTAATCTGGCCAGTGGCGCATTCGTGCTGACCGAGGTGCCCACTGCCCAGTTGGATGCAGTGCTGGAGCGCATCCGCCCGGCCGAAATCCTGCTGCCTGAGAGCTTTGCCGGCGAATTGCCCATTGAAACCGCCCGCACCCGCCAGCCGGACTGGAATTTCGAGGTCGATTCGGCCAAACGCCTGCTCTGCGGGCATTTCAAAGTCGCTTCGCTCGCCGGGTTTGGAGCCGAAGGGTTAAAGCCCGCCATCGGCGCGGCGGGCGCCCTGCTCACGTATGCCACGGCGACACAGGCGCGCACGCTGCCGCATGTGCAGGCGCTGACCGTCGAACAGGAAGGCGCTTTCCTTGGGCTGGATGCCGCCACCCGGCGCAATCTGGAACTGACTGAAACCCTGCGCGGCCAACCAGCGCCGACCCTTTTTTCGCTGCTCGACAACTGCATTACCAGCATGGGGGCCCGGCTGATGCGGCATACGCTGCATCATCCCTTTGCCGATCAGGCACAGGCCGCCCTCCGTCATGCGGCGGTCGAAACCCTGCTCGACGACTACGCCTTTATCGCCCAAGCGGTACGCAGCGAGTTGAAGAGCATTGCCGACATCGAGCGCATCAGCGGCCGCATTGCACTGATGAATGCCCGGCCGCGTGACTTGGCCAGCCTGCGCGAATCGTTAAAACGTCTGCCAGCTTTGCAACGCCCTCTTTCCGGCCTTGACGACGACCTGCTGACGGCCTTGCGCGGCGATCTGGACGCGCCTGTCGAAGCCCTTGACCTGCTCTGCCGCGCCATTGCCGAGGAACCAGCGGCGCTGGTGCGCGACGGCGGCGTCATTGCGCCCGGTTTCGATGCCGAACTCGATGAATTGCGTGCGCTCAACGACAACTGCGGCGCCTTTCTGGTCGATCTGGAAGCCCGCGAACGCGTACGCAGTGGCATCGCCAATCTCAAGGTCGAATACAACCGCGTGCATGGCTTCTACATCGAAGTGACGAACGCCAATGCCGACAAGGTGCCAGACGATTACCGCCGGCGGCAAACGCTGAAAAACGCCGAGCGATACATTACGCCGGAACTGAAGACGTTTGAGGACAAGGCGCTGTCGGCCAAGGATCGGGCGCTTTCCCGCGAAAAACTGCTTTACGAACAAACACTGGCCGAATTACTGCCGGTGGTGCCGCAGTTGCAGACAAACGCCCGCGCCATCGCCCTGCTCGACCTGCTGGCCGGATTTGCCGATACGGCACAGCGGCGCAACTGGTGCAAACCGGAATTTTCCGCTGAGCCGGGACTCTTCATCGAGGCCGGACGCCATCCGGTGGTGGAAGCCGAAATGACCGATGCCGCCTCGCCCTTTATCGCCAATGACCTGCGCCTGGCTGACGACCGCCGCCTGCTGCTGATCACCGGCCCCAATATGGGCGGCAAAAGCACCTACATGCGGCAAACCGCCCTGATTGCCCTGCTCGCCCAGATTGGCAGTTACGTGCCTGCCAGCCGCGCCGTGCTCGGCCCGCTCGACCGCATTTTCACGCGCATCGGCGCTTCCGACGACCTGGCTTCCGGCCGCTCGACTTTCATGGTCGAAATGACCGAGGCGGCCGCCATCCTGCACCATGCCACACCGAACACGCTGGTGCTGATGGACGAAATCGGCCGCGGTACCTCGACCTTCGACGGCATGGCGCTGGCCTTCGCCATCTTGCGCCATCTGGTCGAAAAGAACCGCAGCCTGACGCTCTTCGCCACCCATTATTTCGAATTGACCCGGCTGTCGCACGAATATCCGACCCTGGCCAATGTCCATCTCGATGCCGTCGAGCACAATGATCGCATTGTTTTCCTGCACGCCGTCGAGGAAGGCCCGGCCAACCAGAGCTACGGCATTCAGGTCGCGGCGCTGGCCGGCATTCCCGGCTCGGTGGTACGGGCGGCGAAAAAACAGTTGCGCGAACTGGAACAACGGGTCATTTTCGATCCGCACCAGCCGGATCTCTTTGCCAGCGCCGAACCTCTCCGGCTGGAAGAACCCGAAGAACCCCATCCGGCACTGGAACAGCTCACAGCAATTGACCCGGATTGCCTGACGCCACGGGAAGCACTGGAGACCCTGTACACCCTCACCAGAATGCTCAAAAATCCACGTTCAACCGATGCGAAGGCTCGATCAAACGAGTAAGATACCAGCAGAAGATTCCACAAGGCGCGCAAAACACAACCACTGAGGGGCGGGATATCGCAGGAATCGAACGTTCCCGGGTTCGCGCGGCCAGCGCTAGGTATGTACAACAATTAATGGATTTCAAGTAAACACTTCACCTCGTGATGAGCAAGTTTTTCCGGCGCAGCTTGATGCTGCGGGAGGACGAGGAACGCCTGCGTTTTGCCATGGAAGCCGCCAATGACGGAATCTGGGATGTCGATCTGCGCATCAACCGCGCCTATCTCAGCCCGCGCGGCTGCGTGATTCTCGGCTTCTCGGCGGGCGAGTTCGAAAAAAGCATGGTGCAATGGATGGAGATGGTCCACCCCGACGATCTGGAAGAGACGCAACTTCGCCTGCAGGACCATCTCAGCGGAAAGACCCCGCTTTTTTCGGTGGAGCAGCGCCTGCGCACCAAAAACGGGGAATGGAAATGGGTTCTGGCGCGCGGAAAAGTATCCGAATACAGCCACGGCCAACCCATCCGGATGACGGGAACACATACCGACATCACCGAGCGCAAAGCCGCTGAACAGGCCTTGCGGGAAAATGAGGAGATTTTCAACCAGTTCATGGAAAACAGCCCGATCTACGTGTTTGTCAAGGACGAACAGATCCGGGCCATCCGCTTGAGCAGGAATTACGAAGCCATGCTGGGCAGACCGTTGTCCGAATTGCTCGGCAAAAACATGGACGATCTCTTTCCATCCGATCTGGCCAAAAGCATGGTCGCGGACGATATGAGGATCTTGCACGAGGGCAAGGTCGTCACGGTCGAAGAAAAACTGGACGGTCACTACTACTGGACCGTCAAGTTTCCCATCGTTCTTGAGGGTAAACCGCGCTACCTGGCCGGTTACACCATCGACATCACCGAGCGCAAGCAGGCAGAAGAAGCGCTGCGCGAAAGCGAGGCGCGCTTCCGCCAGATGACCGAAGACGTTCCCGACGTCATCTGGAAACTCGACCGCAATCACCGGATCGTCTACATCAGCCCAGCGGACGAGCATCTACGCGGTTACAAGGCGGAGGAGATGATCGGCAAGGACGTCACCGAAGTGATGACCAAGGAGGGAATCAAAGCCCACCAGGATGCAGTCAAACAAAGACTCTGTCAGAGTGGGCGCCTGCCCGATACCCGATCCTACGAAATCGAGCAACGCTGCAAAGACGGCCGGAAGATCTGGATGGAAGTCCGTGCCACCACCGACCGTGACGAACAGGGCAAGGTCATTGGCTTCCACGGCGTCAGCCGCGACATTACCGAACGCAAACGCATCGAACAGGAGCTGGATCAACACCGCGAACACCTCGCCGAACTCGTCGTCTCGCGCACCATCGAATTGGAAAAGGCGAAGGAAGCGGCTGAGAGCGCCAATATCGCCAAAAGCGTTTTTTTGGCCAACATGAGCCACGAGATCCGCACCCCGATGAATGCCATCGTTGGTCTGACGCACCTTCTGCGCCGTAGCCACGCGACGCCCGAACAAACCGAACGCCTGGACAAAATCGACGCTGCGGCCAGCCACCTGCTCGCCCTCATCAACAATATCCTGGACCTTTCCAAGATCGAGGCAGGCAAGGCCGAACTTGAAACTACCAACTTCCCACTCGCTGCCATCCTCGACCAAGCACGCGCCCTGGTCATCAACCAGGCCGAAGCCAAGGGTTTGAATATTGAGATCATCTCGGGAGATGTTCCGCTCTGGCTGCGCGGCGACCCGACCCGCCTGCGGCAGGCCCTGCTCAATTATCTGGGCAACGCCATCAAATTCACCGAACAAGGCTCGATCACCTTGCGCGCGCTTCTGCAGGAAAGAAAAGGGGACCATTTGCTGCTGCGCTTCGAAGTTCAGGATACCGGGATCGGCATTGCGCCCAAAAAGAAGGCTGCGCTCTTCCAGGCCTTTGAACAGGGGGACGCTTCCACCACGCGCAAATACGGGGGCACAGGACTCGGCCTCGTCATTACCCGGCGGCTGGCCGAAATGATGGGGGGAGAGGTCGGAGTGGAAAGCGCGCTGGGCAAAGGCAGCACGTTCTGGTTTACAGCCCGCCTGCAAACGGGCCGCAATGTCGTTTCCGCCATCTTCGACCACGGCAAGACCATCGAGTCCGAACTGCTCGAACAGCACGCCGGCGCACGCATCCTTCTGGTTGAAGACAACCCGGCCAACCGAGAGGTCATTCTGGAATTGCTGCATATCGCGGGACTGGCCGTCGACATCGCCAGCAACGGCCGGCAAGCTGTCGACAAGGCACGCGCCACGGACTACAAGTTGGTCCTGATGGACGTGCAGATGCCCAAAATGGACGGCCTGGAAGCGACACGCGCCATCCGTTCCCTGCCTGGTCGTGCCGATACCCCGATTATCGCCATCACCGCCAATGCCTTTGACGAAGATCTGCGGGACTGTCTGGAGGCAGGCATGAACGCCTGCATCACCAAACCGATTGATCCTGACCTGCTCTATGAAACGCTGCTGAAGCTGTTGCCCAAAGGCTGAGGCAAAACCGCCGGGGCAGCAAAGCCGCGATCAGTGTAGAATTCGCCCCTCCGACTCAAAGGCACCTCGAGGTCTTCCGCCTCCTTATTTCACATGCATCCAATCCTGAACATCGCCATCAAGGCAGCACGGCGCGCCGGTCAGATCATCAACCGCGCCTCCAACGATCTCGATATCATCAAAGTCACGACCAAACAGCAAAGCGACTATGTCACCGAGATTGACCGGGCTGCAGAGGCCGCCATTATCGAAATCCTGCAGGAGGCCTACCCGAATTACGGCATCCTGGCCGAGGAATCGGGCGAAAGAGCGGGCAAAGGAAAGAGTGAACAGGAATTTCAATGGATCATCGATCCGCTTGACGGCACTACCAACTTCATTCACGGCCTGCCGCAATACGCGGTCTCCATCGCCTTGGCGCGCAATGGCATCGTTGAGCATGGCGTCGTTTTCGACCCCAACCGCAACGACCTCTACACGGCCAGCAAGGGCAGCGGCGCCTTCCTCAATGATCGCCGCATTCGCGTCTCCAAGCGCGTCAAACTGCAGGATGCGCTGATCGGCACCGGTTTCCCCTACCGCGCCTTCGAGCATATCGACACCTACCTGGCCATTTTCAAGGAGTTGGCTCAAAGCAGCGCCGGCATCCGCCGTCCCGGCGCTGCTTCGCTCGATCTGGCCTATGTCGCGGCGGGCCGTTATGACGCCTTTTGGGAATTCGGCCTCTCGCCCTGGGACATGGCGGCCGGCACCCTCCTGATTACCGAAGCCGGCGGCTTGGTCAGCGATTTAAGCGGGGAAGCGGGCTACCTTGCCAGCGGTAACCTGGTCGCCGGAAATCCCAAAATCTTCGCCCAACTGCTCAAACTGATCTCCGAACACAAAACGCCTACGCTGCCAAGATAAGCGCATCATCCGGAAATGAAAGACGCCGAAGAATCCTACCGGGAACAGGCCCTCAAGCTCTACCCTTGGGTCTGCGGCCGTTGCGGCCGTGAATTTTCGGGAACGCGCCTGAAGGAACTGACTGTCCATCACCGTGACCACAATCACAACAACAATCCGCCCGACGGCAGTAACTGGGAATTGCTCTGCGTCTACTGCCACGAAAACGAGCACGCCCGCCGCATTGATTCCGAAGGCCGCAGCCCGAATGAAAAAGAAGTGGCGCCGGCGACCCACAATCCGTTTGCCGCATTGGCCGGCATGCTCAAGAAAAACCAGCCATGAGCAATCCAGATGGCCCACGCCGTTTTCTTGGAGGAGCTTTCGGAATCATTCTCATGTCTTGCGTTCTTGTACCCATGGCCGGCTGCGGCAAAACACCGCAACATTCCGCCCTGCCATCCGGCACGTCGGTACTGGCCTTCGGCAACAGCGTCACCTACGGCACCGGCGCCCAATCCAACGAAAACTACCCGCTCAAACTGGCCGCCCGCACTGGCTGGAAAATCCACAATGCTGGCATTCCCGGCGATACGGCTGACTTGGCCAAGTCGAGAATTGCAGACGCCATCGAGGAGAGCAAACCGGCGCTGGTCATCGTCGAAATCGGCGGCAACGATTTTTTGCGCCAGCGCCCCGAAGCAGAAGTCAAAGAGGATATACGGGCCATCCTCAAAAGCGTCCGTCAATCCGGCGCCATCCCGGTTCTCGTGGCGGTGCCGCGGCTCTCGATGCTGGCCGTCCTCGCCAAACCGGGCGACTCGCCGATTTACGCCGAACTGGCCAATGAAGAAGGGGTGCTCCTGGTCGAACAGGTCTTTTCCGACATTCTTTCCAACAACCGGCTGAAAACCGACCCCATTCATCCCAACGGCGCGGGTTACCAAAAATTGGCCGACGGGATTGCCGAAACCCTGGTCAAATCAGGCTTGCTGGCCAAACCCTGAAATCAGGCCAGTATTTTTTCCAGCCAATACAGACCGCTGATGGTCTTGGCATCGGTCACTTCGCCCTTGCGTATGGCCGCTCCGAGTTCCTGCGGCGACATTTCGACCACTTCTAGAAACTCGTTGTGGTCAAGTTGCTGTCCGGACACCCGGCGCAAACGGCGCGCTAGATAGATGTCGATAAATTCGTTGGAATACCCAATGCAGTTGTGAATGACGCCGAGACGCTGCCAGTCTTCGGCGACGTAACCGGTTTCTTCCAGCAACTCACGGCGCGCCGCCTCCATCGGCGTCTCGCCGGCATCGATCTTGCCGGCCGGCAATTCAAGAAAAACCCGGCCCAGCGGATAGCGGAACTGCCGTTCCAGCAACAAGTTGCCATTATCCAGCAGGGCCAGCATGGTCACCGCGCCGGGGTGGGTAACGAATTCCCGCGTCGACTCGGCACCGTTCGGCAAGCGGACACGGTCGCGGCGCACCTGTAGCAACCTGCCCTCAAAGACGACTTCACCGTCGATTTTCTCTTCGTGCAGATGTCCGTCTGGGTTCATCTCAGGAGCACCGGGATCTTGGCGAAAAAAGCGGGGAAATCAAGGTATGGCGCGACATGCCGGGATACCGGAAAGGCAAATCCTTTGATTGGTGCCGACGGCGAGACTCGAACTCGCACAGCTTTCGCCACTACCCCCTCAAGATAGCGTGTCTACCAATTTCACCACGTCGGCACTGCTTGACACCAGAACATCCGGGATAACCCAGAATCTTTCAGAAAACTTCGGGTTTCACTTCGGAACTTCCTTGGCTTTCGAATCGTCACCCGCCGGAACCTCCGCCGCTGGTTTCTTCTCTGCCTCCACCACTGCGGCTGCGGGAGCGGGAGCGGGAGCGGGCTGCGATTTTACCGCTTCTTGCATGACACTGCCAGTCGCCTTCGGCTTATGCGAGGCAATATAGGCCAGCGAAAGACTGGTCGCAAAAAAGACTGCTGCCAGAATGCCCGTCGTGCGGCTCAGGAAATTGGCCGACCCGGAAGCGCCAAACAGGCTGCCAGAAGCTCCACTGCCGAACGCCGCGCCCATGTCCGCCCCTTTGCCATGCTGCATCAGAACCAGACCGATAATCACCAGTGCAACCAGGACATGCACTGTCAGAACAAGCGAAAACAACCAGTTCATTATTTTTTCCCTATCAAACTGCCGCTTGGCAGATCGTCAAAAAATCTTCCAGCACCAGCGAAGCACCGCCAATCAAACCGCCATCGACATCCGCCTGAGCGAACAGCGCCGCCGCATTCTGCGGCTTGACGCTGCCTCCGTACACAATTCTCAAATCCGCCGCAATCTCTGCATTACCGGCCGCAACCTGCGCCCGGATGGCCGCATGTGCCTCCTGTGCCTGCTCGGGCGTTGCCGTCCTGCCGGTGCCAATAGCCCAGACTGGCTCATAGGCCACCACCGCCCGCGCCAAAACCGCCACACCGGCAAGTTCCAGCACTGCCGCCAGTTGCCGATGCACTACTTCCATCGTCCGGCCGGACTCACGCTCGGCCAGCGTCTCGCCGACGCACAGAATCGGCGTCAAACCCGCCGCCTGCGCGGCGCAAAACTTCTCCGCCACCACTGCGTCCGTCTCACCATGCAGAGCGCGCCGCTCGGAATGGCCGACAATGACGAAACGGCAAGCGAAGTCAGCCAACATGGCCGCCGCAACTTCGCCGGTATAGGCGCCTTCGTTATGTGCACTGACATCCTGCGCCCCCCAGGCCAATACGCTTCCGGTCAACACCGACTGCGCTTGCGCCAAGTAAGGAAAGGGCACGCAAACCACCACTTCACAGGCATCCTCCTGCCCGATCGCAAGCCGCAGACCTTCGAGCAAGGCACGGTTGCTCTCCAGCCTACCGTGCATTTTCCAGTTCCCTGCCACCAGCTTACGACGCATCACAAGTTTCTGCCCGCAACAACAGCCCCCTAAAAAGGTGGCCGCGTATTATCAAATCCATTGGTCGGGGCGGCGGGATTCGAACTCGCGACCCCTTGCACCCCATGCAAGTGCGCTACCAGGCTGCGCTACGCCCCGACGAGCCGCGCATTATAACTGGACTACGCAGGATTTCAAAGGCGCAACAGATCAATAACAGACTGCAATTCGGAACGCAGCCTGAATTCAGGCGCTTCTTCCTTAACCGCGCGCTCGCTTCCCTCTTCGAGATCGCCAAGCCGGTTGCGTGCACCGCTGATGGTAAAGCCCTGACTGTAGAGCAATTCGCGGATACGGCGGACGAGAAGCACTTCATGGTGCTGGTAGTAGCGCCGGTTACCGCGACGCTTGACCGGTTTCAACTGGGTAAACTCCTGTTCCCAGTAGCGCAGGACATGCGGCTTGACGCCGCACAGCTCGCTGACTTCACCGATCGTGAAGTAACGCTTCGCCGGAATAGGCGGCAACTCTTCGCTGCCGCTCAGTTTAGGCCTTGCTTCCATGCGCCGCCGTCTCGACGTCCGACTTCAGTTTCTGGCTGGCGTGAAAAGTCACGACACGCCGGGCAGTAATGGGGATTTCTTCGCCCGTCTTGGGGTTGCGACCGGGGCGTTGCGGTTTGTCGCGCAACTGGAAATTACCGAAACCGGAAAGCTTGACGCTATCCCCGGATTCAAGGGCATTGCCAATTTCTTCAAAAAAGGCCTCAACCATGTCCTTGGCCTCGCGCTTGTTCAATCCGACTTGCTCAAAAAGCAGGTCAGCGAGTTCAGCTTTGGTCAGCGTCATCGTTATTTCCGTCAGGAACGCAAGCGAGCGGCAAAGGCCTGCTCGACATAAACGATCAATTGCTGCAGAGCAGCATCGACTTCCACATCTTGCAAAGTACGTTGAGTATCTTGCATAACTATCCGGAAGGCAAGACTTTTCTTGCCTTCGGGTACACCGGTTCCGGCATAAACATCAAAGAGATTGAGGTCCGAAATCAACGCCGGCTTATTCTTCTTCATCCCGTCGAGTAGCGTCTGCACTTCGAGATTCTGATCCACCACAATGGCCAGGTCGCGCAGCACCGGCTGGAACTTGGAGACCTCGGCATAGGCTGGCAGAATGGCGTTCTGGGCCGTGGCGAGATCGATTTCAAAAACGACCGGTGCCAGCGGCAACTCATATTTCTGCATCCATTCGGGATGCAACTCGCCAATCACGCCAATTTCTCTGCCCTCCAGCAGGATGTTGGCCGAACGGCCCGGATGCAGTGCCGGATGCGTCGCCTTTTCAAACCGCAGCGACAGACCGGCAAACAGCGCTTCGACATCACCTTTCAGGTCGTAAAAATCAACCTTGCGATTGCCGTTGCCCCAGCCTTCCGGCAAAGCGCCGCCGTAGGCCAGTGCCGCCAGGCGCCAAGGCTGACTGAAGCCGGCAACGGGCCCTCCCGCTGCATCGCGCCGGAAGCAGCGGCCGGTCTCGAACAAGCGCACCCGGTTTTGCTTGCGCTTCAAGTTGGTTTGTACATTGGCCACCAGGCCACTGAACAACTGGCTGCGCATCACCGCCATCTGGCTGGCGATGGGATTCGCCAAACGGATCGGATCGCTGTTGGCGGCAAAATCCTGTTCCCAGGCTTCTTCGATAAAGGCGTAATTGACCACTTCCTGATAGCCGCGATCGGTCAGCAACTGGCGAATGCGCGGCAGCGGGCGATGGGCTTCGCCTTGCGCCAGCATGGCCAGCGCGCCGCGCGGCGCCGGCGCCGGGATATTGTCATAACCGTGCAAACGGGCGATTTCTTCGATCAGGTCTTCCTCGATTTCGAGATCGAAGCGGTAGGAAGGCGGCGTCACCAGGAAATCGTCGCCCTCGCGCGTGAAGGTCAGGCCGAGGCGACGGAACAGATCGGCAATGGTTTCGGCTGGTAGCGCCACGCCGAGTACTCGGGCGGCGCGCGCGGTGCGCAGGCGAACCGGATTGCGCTGCGGCAACGCCGCCTTGGCTTCGACCACCGGGCCGGCTTCGCCGCCGCAGATATCTAGAATCAGACGGGTGGCACGCTCCATGGCGCGGCGCGTACCGCCGAAATCGACGCCACGCTCGAAACGGTGCGAGGCATCCGACACAAAACTGTAGCGACGGGCGCGACCGGCAATCGCCTTGGGCGCAAAGAAGGCTGCTTCGAGCAGCAGTTCCGTCGTTTCCAGCGTGATGCCGCTTTCTTCGCCGCCCATGATGCCGGCCATGGCGACCGGCTTGGCGTCGTCGGCGATCATCAGCACATCGGTTTCGAGCGCAATGGTCTGCTCATTCAGCAACAGCAACTTTTCGCCTGGCTTCGCCATACGGGCATGGATGGCGCCTTCGAGATGGGTGTTATCAAAGGCATGCAGCGGCTGGCCGAGTTCGAGCATGACGTAATTGGTGACATCGACCAGCGCTGAAATGGCGCGAATGCCGCTGCGCTCCAGCCGGCGCTTCATCCATTCCGGCGTCGGCGCCTTGGCATTGACGCCGCGAATAACGCGACCACAGTAGAGCGGGCAAGCTTCCGGCGCATCGAGCACGATGTCGCGTTTGGTAGTTATGGTCGCCGGCACTTCCGGGACATCGACAAACCGGGCCGTTTTACCGGTCAGCGCCGCCACTTCGCGCGCCACGCCGGTCAGTGACAGGCAATCGGCGCGGTTGGGCGTCAATTTCAACGTGAACAGTTGGTCATCCAGATCAAGATATTGGCGAATCGACTGGCCCACCGACGCATCCTCCGGCAATACCAGCAAGCCGGAAGCGTCTTCGGCAATGCCCAGTTCCTTGGCCGAGCACAACATACCGGAGGATTCGACACCGCGCACCTTGGCCATCTTGATGACCAAACCACCCGGCAATTCGGCGCCCGGCAAGGCGCAAGGAACCTTCAGACCAGCCGCAGCATTGGGCGCGCCGCAGACAATCACGCGCAGTTGACCGTCGCCGACATCGACACGGCAGACATTGAGACGATCGGCATCGGGATGCTTGTGGATGTCGACAATGCGGGCCACGACAACCTGACCGAACGGCGGCGCCACCGGGTCAAGTTCCTCGACCTCAAGACCGGCCATAGTCAGCAGATGCGAGAGCGCCTCACTGCTCAGACCGGGATCGACAAAGCTGTTTAGCCAGGATTCGGAGAATTTCATGATTTATCTCTCGCAGCGCATCAAATAAATTGATGCAAAAAGCGCAAATCGCCTTCAAAAAACAGGCGCAGGTCATTGACGCCATAGCGCAGCATGGTCAGGCGATCCGGGCCAAAGCCGAAGGCGAAGCCAGTGTATTTTTCCGGGTCGATGCCGGCGTGGCGCAGCACATTGGGATGCACCATGCCGCAGCCGGCGATTTCCAGCCAGCGGCCTTCCAGCGCACCGGACATGAAAGCCACGTCGATTTCGGCCGACGGCTCGGTAAAGGGAAAGAAAGAGGGGCGGAAACGTACCTTGAGGTCATCGCTCTCGAAGAAGCGACGCAGGAAATCAGCCACCACGCCCTTCAGATCGGCAAAGGAGACGCCCTCACCCACCCACAGGCCCTCGACCTGATGAAACATCGGCGAATGCGTGGCATCGGAATCGACGCGATAAACGCGACCGGGCGCGATGATACGGATTTCCGGCATGGTCGCCAGATGCCCGTATTTGGCGACATGCGCCTGCATGTAACGCGCCTGGATCGGGCTGGTATGCGTCCGCAGCAGAATGCCATCGGCCACCTTGCCCTCGGCATCCTGCAGGTAAAAAGTATCGTGCATCGAACGCGCCGGGTGATCCTCGGGCGTGTTCAAGGCAGTGAAGTTGTGGAAATCGGTTTCGATTTCAGGACCGTCGGCCACTTCGAAGCCGATGGAGCGGAACAGGGTTTCGATGCGCTCCAGCGTGCGCGTCACCGGATGCAGGCCGCCGCGCTCCTCGCCACGTCCCGGCAGAGTCACATCGAGCGCTTCCTCTGCCAGCCGCGCTTGCAGCGCCGCCTTGCGGATGGCCTCACGACGGGCATTCAAGGCTGCCTCGATCGCTTCCTTGGCCTTGTTGATAGCTGCGCCAGCGGTTTTTTTCTCTTCCGCCAGCAACTTACCCAAGCCCTTGAGCAACTCGGTAATCTGGCCGGTTTTGCCGAGGTAGCGGGCCTTGACCTGCTCCAGCGCATCCGGGTCGGAAATGGCGGCAAAGGCAGCTTGAGCTTCGGCAACGATTTGATCAAGATTTTTCATGGAAAAACCCAATGAGTGATAAAAAAAGGAGGCTTGCGCCTCCCTTTTTTGTTTAGTTCAACTCAGGCGCCGAGTTGGGCTTTGGCTTGATTGGCCAAAGCCGCAAAAGCCGGCTTGTCAAACACTGCCAGATCGGCCAGCACCTTGCGATCGACCTCGATATTGGCCTTCTTCAAGCCATTCATAAAGGTGCTGTACTTCATTCCCAGCTCGCGGGACGCCGCGTTGATCCGGGCAATCCACAGGGCGCGGAATTGACGCTTGCGTTGACGGCGGTCACGATACTGATACTGGCCCGCCTTCATCACCGCCTGTTTGGCGACACGATAGACGTTTTTACGACGGCCGCGGTAGCCTTTGGCCTGATCGAGAATTTTCTTGTGGCGCGCGCGCGCCGTAACTCCACGTTTGACTCGAGGCATCTCGCTTCTCCTTACGCGTAGGGCATCATGGCGCGGATGGCGGCGGCATCGGACTCATGCACACCGGTCGTTCCACGCAGATGACGCTTGTTCTTCGTCGTTTTCTTGGTCAGGATATGGCGTTTGTACGCCATCGAGCGTTTGACACTCCCTCCTGCGCGCACTCTGAAGCGCTTTTTGGCACTGCTCTTGGTCTTCATTTTGGGCATTTTCTGCTCCTAATGACATGCCGTCAGGTGTTTCCCGGCGGGAAAACTTGCATGACCCAACGCCACTTGTAAAAAAACTACTTGCCCGGCTGTTTCTTGGCCGGGGCCACAATCATAATCATCTGACGCCCTTCCATCTTGGGCATCTGTTCGACCACCCCGATATTCTCGAGATCAGTCTTGACTCTCTCCAACTGGCGCATACCGAATTCCTGGTGCGCCATTTCACGTCCCCGAAAGCGCAAGGTGACTTTCACCTTATCACCCTCCTCGAGGAAACGAAGCATGTTCCTCAGCTTGATCTGGTAATCGTTTTCGTCGGTTCCAGGCCGCAGCTTGACTTCCTTGACCTGCACCTGCTTCTGCTTGAGCTTGGCTTCATGCGCCTTTTTGGCCTCCTGGTACTTGAATTTCCCGTAATCCATGATGCGACAAACCGGCGGCTGGGCCAGCGGCGCGATCTCGACCAGATCGACCCCGGCTTCTTCGGCCATTTGCATTGCAGCACGAATATTAACTACACCAACTTGTTCACCTTCTGCGCCAATCAGGCGGATTTCCGGCACGGTGATTTCTTCATTGAGGCGATGCGCCTTGTTCTGAGCGATGGTCAAACTCCTGAAAACGACAAAAACTAAGCCGTGCCACTACGCGCTGCGACTTCAGCAAGAAGCCGCTCAACCAGGGCCTGTACGGGCATTTGCCCGAGATCCTGGCCGCCGCGAGTTCGCACGGCCACCATTCCTTCCGCCTTTTCCCTGTCCCCCACAACCAGCTGGTAAGGCAGTCGGTTCAAGCTATGTTCGCGGATTTTATAGGTAATTTTCTCATTGCGCAAATCCGCCTCAGCGCGCAAGCCCGCCCGGCGTAGTGTTTTTACGACATCGGCGGCATACTCCGCGTGTTTTTCGGAAATGCTGAGGACGACGGCCTGAACCGGCGACAGCCACAGCGGCAAAGCGCCGGCGTAATGTTCGATGAGGATTCCGGTAAAGCGTTCCAGCGAACCGAACAGGGCGCGATGCAACATGACTGGACGCTTGTGTGTGTTGTCCGGGGCCACATAGTTGATATCAAAGCGTTCCGGCAGATTCATATCGACCTGCAGCGTGCCGCACTGCCAGTCACGGCCGATCGCGTCGCGCAACACAAACTCCAGTTTTGGCCCGTAAAAGGCGCCCTCGCCAGGAAAAACCGCATACGCCATGCCCATGTGGTCGAGCGCCGACGACAGCGCAGTCTCCAGCTTGTCCCAGGTCTCGTCCGAACCGATGCGGTTGTCCGGGCGTGTCGACAGTTTGATGCGGACGTTTTCGAAGCCGAAATCCTTGTAAATGTCGAGAATCAGCTTGACGACCTCTTTGCACTCGTCCTCCATCTGCTCTTCGGTGCAATAGATGTGCGCGTCGTCCTGGGTGAAATGGCGCACGCGCAAGAGGCCGTGCAGCGCGCCGGAGGGCTCGTAGCGGTGCACCTTGCCAAATTCGGCCATCCTGAGCGGCAGGTCACGATAACTGGTAACGCCCTGCTTGAACAAGCACACCGAACCGGGGCAGTTCATCGGCTTCAAGGCAAACACCCGCTCGTCCTCGGTTTGTGTGGTGAACATATGCTCGCGGTAATTGGTCCAGTGACCAGAGACTTCCCACAGGCTGCGGTCCATCACATCCGGTGTATTGACTTCGACATAGCCCGCCTCTTCCTGACGCCGCCGCATGTAATTAATGAGCTGCTGGAAAAGCGTCCAACCCTTCGGGTGCCAGAATACCGAGCCCGGT
The DNA here is from genome assembly GCA_022705135.1 of Pseudomonadota bacterium. Lineage (GTDB taxonomy): Bacteria > Pseudomonadota > Gammaproteobacteria > Burkholderiales > Rhodocyclaceae > UBA1934. Next base: position 24,330 of record JAKJFA010000012.1, read on the forward strand.
GCCTCCTCCTGGAAATGATAGAAATCAAGCTTCTGGCCCAGTCGGCGGTGATCGCGCTTCTCAGCCTCTTCCAACATGAGCAGATAGGCGTCGAGTTCTTCCTTCTTGGCCCAGGCCGTGCCGTAAATGCGCTGCAATTGTTCGTTCTTCTGATCGCCGCGCCAATAGGCGCCGGCCACTTTCATCAGCTTGAACACCTTGAGCTTGCCGGTCGAAGGGACGTGCGGGCCGCGGCACAGGTCGATAAAATCACCCTCGCGATAAAGCGACACCGTTTCACCTGCCGGAATAGCGCCGATCAGTTCGGCCTTGTACTTTTCGCCCTGATCGAGGAAAAACTGGATGGCCTTGTCGCGCGCCCAGACCTCGCGCGTCACCGGAATATCACGCTTGGCCAGTTCGGTCATACGTTTTTCGATCGCTTCCAGATCTTCCGGCGTAAACGGGCGCTTGTAGGCAAAGTCGTAATAGAAGCCGTTTTCGACCACCGGGCCAATCGTCACCTGCGCTTCCGGGAACAGTTCCTTAACCGCATAGGCCATGAGGTGCGAGGTCGAATGGCGCAGGATTTCCAGCCCTTCGGCGTCCTTGTCGGTGATGATGGCCAGATCGGCATCGTTCTCGATCAGGAAGGAGGTATCGACCAACTTGCCATCGACCTTGCCGGCCAGCGCCGCGCGCGCCAGACCAGCGCCGATGCTGGCGGCCACATCGGCCACCGTCACCGCCTGTGGGAAAGAACGGAGGGAACCATCGGGTAATCTAATCTCGGGCATGATCGGACCTCAAGGCAAAACGCAAAAAAAAAGCGCGGACGAGCCGCACTTTTTTATTTCAACACGAAGGCAAACTCGTCAGGGGTTCTGAACCGGGTTTGTGCAAGTTCGGAAAGGCATCCAGTCTGCTCCGTGGGTCGAATTGGTAGGCGCGATTGGACTCGAACCAACGACCCCCACCATGTCAAGGTGGTGCTCTAACCAGCTGAGCTACGCGCCTGAAGAAGGCCGCATTCTACCGATCCCCCATGCCAAGTCAAGGAGTAAAAATGGCCACGCCCAATTTATCAGGATTTTTAGCCGGGCATTCCCGGTTCGAAGGTGCGGCAATTCGATCTGTTCCGGCGTCAATACCCCAATCGGCATCCCAGTCTTGACAATCTTCACAGCCAGTTCCCCGAACTCGGCCGTGAATTCGGGCTTCGCTATCCCGAACAACACGCCTCCTTCATCCTGGCCACTCTCCTGCAAACAAAATTTCGGGGAAAGCTCACTATGAACACCGCCTGATGCCATAACCACCTGATATCATTTGTCCCAGCAAGTTTTTCTTGCATTGCGGTAATGGGCCGGAGTTATTCAAATAACGACCACAGAAACTGGGGAAAACAACAAAATATGGGCAGAGTCAAATTTGTTTCAACGCGCGAAGCGGCAGAGATGATTCCGGACAACGCACGTATCGGGACCTGCGGTTTCATGTTGACCGGTGCAGCGGAGGAAATCTGGCTGCAGTTGGGAAAGCGTTTCCTGGCGACCGGGGCGCCACGTAACGTCGGGCTGATGTGGGCTTCCGGTATCGGCGGTGGCGATGAGCGCGGTTTGAACCACATTTGCCACGAGGGACTACTTGGGCGCTTGATCGGCGGGCATTTCGGCCTGATCAGAAAAATCTCGCCGTTTATCGTCGAAAACAAGGTTGCGGCCTACAACTTCCCGCAGGGGGTGCTTTGCCAGATGTTCCGGGACATGGCGGCGGGTAAGCCGGGGGTGCTGACCCATGTCGGACTGGGAACCTTTGTTGATCCGGATCATGGTGGCGGCAAACTGAATGCGTTGGCCAAGGACGATATCGTGGCCAAGATACAGGTAGACGGCAAGGACTATCTTTTCTATCGCGCCCAACCCATCGACGTTGCTGTCATTCGGGGGACCGAGGCGGACGAGAACGGCAACATCAGCCTGCGCAAGGAGGCGCTGACCTTGGAGCATGTCTCGGTCGCCACCGCGGCACGCAACAACGGCGGCCTGGTTATTGTTCAGGTCGAGCGGCTGGTGAAGAATGGCACCATTCCGCCCAAGGATGTGCGCATTCCAGGCATTCTGGTCGATGTCGTGGCCGTCGTTGATGACGTCAAGAACCACATGCAGACGGCGGGGACGCAATACAATGAGGACTTCATCTCGGCGACCGGTGTTTTCCATACCGACTTCAAACCGCTGCCGCTGAATGAGCGCAAAGTCGTCGCCCGGCGTTGCGCCATGCAACTCAACAGCAAGACCCTCGTCTTGAATTTCGGTATTGGCTATCCCGAAGCGGTGGCGACGGTACTGGTGGAAGAGGAAATTGCCGACCGCTTCATGTCGACGGTCGAGCCCGGCGTGTTTGGCGGGATTGCTCAAGGGGGGTTCAATTTCGGTAGCGCCCTGTCGCCACAGGCCATTATCGACGAACCCTACCAATTCGATTTCTACGATGGTGGCGGGATCGATTGCACTTTCCTCGGTATGGCGCAATGCGATGCCGAGGGCAATCTCAACGTTTCGCGTTTCGGTCCGCGAATACCGGGTTGTGGCGGCTTTATCGACATTTCCCAGAATGCCAAGGAATGCGTTTTTTGCGGGACCTTCACTGCAGACGGGCTCGAGGTTGAGGTCAAGGATGGGCGCGTCAACATTGTGCATGAGGGACGCGTCAAGAAATTCATTCATCAGGTCGAACAGATCACCTTCAATGGCAAGTTCGAAAGCCGCAAGAACAAGAAAATCACCCTGGTAACGGAACGCGCGGTTTTGGAACTGCGTCCAGAAGGACCAACGTTGACCGAAATTGCTCCCGGCATCGATCTTGAACGCGACATCCTGGCACAAATGGATTTCCGGCCGCGCATTGCCGAACCGCTCAAGAGCATGGACGCTTCCATCTTCATGGTTGCGCCGATGGGCCTCAAAGACAAACTGTGATCGGGGTGGGGTGGCCAATGGTTTAACACTGCTTGGCCACCGCAATCCGCTTTCGCGCCTGCGAAGATTCTTCTCCCGGTACCGGTATAATGCGCGGGTCTTCATACAGCCATAAAAAGGGAGAACACCGTGTCCAAGCATTTTCTATTCCTCCTTGCCTGTACTTTCCCGGCACTGGCCTTTGCTTCGGAAGGCGGAAAACGAATCGACCTCACCAACCACTGGATCGGCTTTCTGTCCCTTGCTTTTTTCCTTTTGGCCTATCTCCTGGTGATGGCCGAGGAATTCACCCATCTGCGCAAATCCAAACCGGTCATGCTGGCCGCTGGCATCATCTGGGCGCTCGTCGCCTGGTTCTACGGCACCAACGGCATGCCGCACGAAGCGGAAGTCGCAGTTCGCCACAACCTGCTCGAATACGCCGAGTTGATGCTTTTCCTGCTCTCCGCCATGACCTACATCAACGCCATGGAAGAGCGCCATGTCTTCGAGGCACTGCGTTCCTGGCTGGTCCAGAGAGGTTTCAGCTACCGCGCCTTGTTCTGGGTGACCGGAGGGCTGGCGTTTTTCATCTCGCCGATCGCCGACAACCTGACCACCGCCCTGCTGATGTTTGCCGTTGTTTTCGCGGTCGCCGGCGACAAACCGAAATTTGTCATGCTGTGCTGCATCAACATCGTCATTGCCGCCAATGCCGGCGGCGCCTTCAGCCCCTTCGGCGACATCACCACCCTGATGGTCTAGCAGAAGAACATCCAGGCCACGAATGGCAAAATCGACTTCTGGACTTTTTTCATGCTGTTTGTCCCTTCCGTCATCAACTGGCTGGTCCCGGCCGCCGCCATGCACTTTGCCGTCGCCAAAGGCAGCCCGGCGGGTGGCGGCAAAATGGTCCATATGAAACCGGGCGGGCGCACCATCATCGTTCTGTTCCTGCTCACCATCGTCACCGCCGTCAGCTTCCATAATTTCCTGCATTTGCCGCCGGTGCTGGGGATGTTGACCGGGCTCTCCTACCTGAAAATCTTCGGCTATTTCCTCAAGCGATCGGGCACCCATCGCCGCCAAGGCGAAGACGATGAGGATCTGGGCAGCCCGGTGCCTTTCGATGTTTTCCGCAACATCGCCCGCGCCGAATGGGATACGCTCTTTTTCTTCTACGGCGTTGTCCTCTGCGTCGGCGGTCTGGGCTTCATCGGTTATCTCAATCTGGTGTCGCAGACCATCTACACGGGCTGGGGTGCGACAAACGCCAACATCGCCGTCGGCATTTTGTCAGCGGTTGTCGACAATATCCCGGTGATGTTTGCCGTACTGTCGATGATGCCGGACATGTCGGTCGGACAGTGGATGCTGGTCACCATGACAGCCGGTGTCGGCGGCTCGCTGCTGTCAATCGGCTCGGCCGCCGGCGTCGCCTTGATGGGGCAGTCACGCGGCATGTACACCTTTTTCGGCCACCTGAAGTGGACGCCCGCCATCGCCGCCGGCTACGCCGCCAGTATCGGGGCCCATATGCTGATCAACCGGGCCGTATTCTAATTTCTAATCCCTCCCAAGGCGCAGGACAGCCCATGCCCGCGCCTTGGATTCGGGTAACGGGGGTCTCAGGCGTCGAGTTGCGCAATGAGCGGCGCCAGAATCGCTTGCGCTGTCTCTTCGAAACGACGGTCGAGCGGATCAGTAACGCCACGCAACACCAACCGCCAGACGGCATCGTCGCCTTCGCCCCACCCGCGGCCGGAGGTATCGACCCAGATTTGACGCGCTTTCCCCAAATTCAGGTCGCCGGACATATAGGCCCAGGCGCTCTTCGGAAAAAAGGAGAGCGGCGCCATCAGGCCGGCACGATAGTGCCGCAACAAGCCTTCGAGTTGTTGCCGGGCTTCCGCCGCCCCCATTGGTTTCAGACAAAAGCTGCCGTCGCGCCCATGCCAGCGGGTTTCGAAGATCACATCGGGTGGAGCGACAGCACAGAGGGACAAGTGCTCAATCCAGCCAGACAAGTAATCAGTAGCCCGTAATTCATCATAACGGTAGCGGAGCAAGCCCTGCGGACGCACTTCGGCGAGGGTCCCATACAATTGCCATCTCTCCCCTTCGATGTCGAAGTCCAGCACCGCTTCGACCGGTGGCAGACAGGCTTCAACCAGCAGCGGCGCCAAGGCAGCGGAAAACTTGCGGCATGCCTCGATTTCGCGCACCAGCCAACGTTCACCCAGAATACCGGGCGGGAATTCATTGCCTGCCTTGGCAAAATCGGTGAAATCGGGGACAGGCCACGGTTTTTCCCGAAAAACCGTGGTCTGTCCCCGATTTTCTTGCAATAACCACGGCAACAAGCGCCCCGCCAGACGCTGACGACCGCGCCAGTCAGGCAAAAAGGGCTCCTCGTCCTGCAATTCATCCGGGCTTTCCGGCAGGCGGATACCAATCCTTTGCAGCAGCGCCTTGCCGGGATGACGGAAAAAGCCGATCAGCGATTCGAGGCGAACCGAACGCCACACTTCACCCGGCGGGGGCAAGGGTTCTGTAAAGAAAGGCCGCTGGTCGAGGCAATCCAGTGCCGATCCGTCGGCTTCCTCTTCGAAAAAATCGGCAGAAAAATCGGGGACAAACCACGGTTTTTCAGGGAAAGCCGTGGTTTGTCCCCGATTTTGTTGATATTCCTGGGAAAAGCTGCGGCGGCGCGGGTCGCCTTCCGGATCAAAATAACAGGCAGAGAATGGCTGCAACGGGTGTTCGACCACCAAGCGGCGGCGGGCCGCCTGCAGGCTTTGCGGATCGGCAGGGTCCGCCGCCGTGGCAGCAGTGAGATAGTCGAGCAGTTCGGCCAGCAAGACCGACGGGGGGCAACGGCTGTCGTCACGAATACTGCGGCCGCTGTAACTGAGGTAAAAGCGCTGCCGTGCCGCCAACAACAGATCGAGGAAGAGGTTGCGTTCGTCCAGCCGCCGCTGGCGGTCGCCGCGCTGGGGAAAACGCGCCATCAGGTCAAATTCGGCAGGACGCGCGTTGCCAGGGAAGACGCCGTCGTTCATGCCAATCAGGCAGATGACCCGATAAGGCAGGCCACGCAGGCCAGCCAGAGCGGAAAAGGTGAGCAGGCCGCCCGGCACCGCGCCGCGTGCCGGATCGTCAAGCACGGCAGTCAGCGCGGCGCGGATGATTTCGCCGGAAACTGGCGCACGCAGGCCTCCCTGCGCCATGTTGCGGTGCAGTTCGGCGATGGCGGCACGCACAACATTGAGGTCGTCGAGCCACTCCGTACCAAGGGGGATGAAACGTTCGAGCCAGTCGTTGAGCAGGGTTTGCCAGCCGTCAGCATCGCGCCGGCACCTCCATTCACGCTGTGCCGTTTCGAGCAGGCGGACGAATGACCAAAAGGTACCCAGCGCTGCAGCCGTGCTGCCCTGCGGATGACCAGCGCCGATGCTGCCAGCAATGACCGTGTCACGTGCTTCCTCGCCGTCGCCGAGGGCAAAGGCAAGAAACAGGCGGTTGAGACCATCGGCCAGTGTATGCCGTTCTTCTGCCGGCAAGCCAAGCGTCTGACGCTGGTCGGCATCGAGCCCCCAGCGTATGCCGGCCTCGTTCATCCAGCCGTGGATGCGTTCGAGATCGTCGGTGGCAAGCCCAAAACGCGCCGCCACCGGCGCCTGCTGCAGCAGATCGAAGATACTGCTGGCCGTAAAGCGGGAATCGCACAGGCCAAGCAGCCGGTCGAGGACAGCAGCGACCGGATTAGTGCACGTCTGGGCACGGCCGGTAATCTGATAGGGAATGCGCCGCGCTTCCGGCACCGTGCCAAACACAGCGTCGATCAGTGGCGCGGCCGCTTCGAGATCGGGGGTCAGCACCAGAATACCGCCGGGCTTAAGCCCTTCATCCTCGACGAAGAGGCCAAGCAACTGGTCTTGCAGGACTTCCAGCTCACGCGTCAGCGAATGGCAGACATGGATTTCGATGCTGCGATCCCCCTCGGCCAGTGGAACAGAACCGGGCGTCAGTTCCTCCAGGTCGAGCAGGGCATTGTGCAGCGCCGCCAACAGGCTCTTGTCGGTGGACGGTTGGAAATGGCTGTTTTCCTCGACAATCTGTCCGGCATCGGCAAACAGCAGGTCGATATGCGCCTGCGTCTGCCGGCCCCAAGAAGCCAACAGGCTGTTGCCGACTTCGTGGAACAGGTCCTGCTGCCGCGTCGCCAGATAACTGAGGCGCTTGCGGTCGACGATTTCAAACCAGTATTCGCGGCACGGATTCAGGACGTATAAGTCGATCTTCATCCAGCGCGACAGTCGACGCAGGATTTCCAGATAAAGCGGCGGCATGGCGGGAAGACAAAAGATATGCGCGCAATCCGGCAGTCCGGCACGGCACGCCGCCTGCTCTCCCAGTTTTTCGATGGTCTCGAAAAAGAGCGCTGCCGGATGCTGGCGGCGGATGCCGAGCTCGTCGGCAATACGCCGCCACAGCGCCGCCTGCCAGGCCTCATCTTCCGCCCCGCCCGGCAGGCCAACCGATGTTCCAGCCGACCAGACCGCCAGCCAGTGCGGCCGGTAGGTGATGTAATGCTCCAGTAGCTGCGCCACCCGCACCGCCAAATCGAGGCGCATGACCTCGTCAGCCTGCTTCAGGTAGTGGTGCAGGCGCGGTTGGGCCTCGACAAAAACGGCGTCCCCCAACAACTCGAAAATGCGCCAGGACAGCGAAGCCGGCGAAAAAGGTGAGATTTCCGGGACAGCAACGACGCGCCCAATCTGTTGCCAGAGCCACTGCGCCAGATAAGGGCTTTCGAGATTGGCGGCGATGCCGAAGCGGTCGGCGCAGGCCAGTTCAACCCTGCGCCGGATGGCAGCGCTCGGAACGATGATCTGCCAAGGAGAGAACACCGGGTCGCGCCCACAGGCCAAGCGGTCGAGCAACTGGTCCTGCAGGATCTCGAAGCGATTGGAACAACTGAGCCGCAGCATCGGCTAGGAAGATTGGGCCGCCGGCGCCACCATCGGGAAAACCACGGTCACAAGCGTGCCGCGTCCAAGCTCGCTCTCGATCGAAATATGACCGCCCAGAACGCCGGTAACGACGGTATGAACGACATTCAGCCCGAGACCACTGCCGCCCTGACCCAGCTTGGTCGTAAAGAAGGGGTCGAAAATGCGCCGCATGTGCGCCGCCGGAATCCCCTTGCCGTCATCGCTGACCTTGAGTTCGACCTGGTGGTCGTCCAGCTTGTGCGCCTGGATCAGCACCTTGCCCTTCGGCCCTCCGTCAAAGCCATGCAGAATGGCATTCTGCACCAGATTGCTGATCACTTGACCCAAGGGCCCCGGGTAGCTGTCCATCTGGACATTTTCGGGAACATCGACATCGATGACATAAGGCGTCTTTTTGGTCACCGGCCGCAAGGTCAGCAATATTTCCGAAATCACCTCCGCCAGTCCAAATTCCCGGCGCTGCGAACTGGTCTGATCGACCGCCACCTGCTTGAAGCTGTTGATGAGTTCGGAAGCGCGGCGCAAGTTGTGCACCAACTGTTCTCCGGCCTCATCCATGTCGGCCAGGTAATGTTCAAAATCGGCGCGCCGCAAACCGACCGACATTCCCTCGCGGATCGACTTGGTATGATCCCCCAGAGTGCTGGCCACCATCAGGCTGTTGCCAATGGGGGTATTGAGTTCATGCGCGATGCCCGCCACCAGAGAACCCAGCGCCGCCAGCTTTTCGGAGCGCAGGAGTTCGTCCTGCGCTTGTTGTAGGTGCGCCATCGCGGTCTTCAACTGGTCGTTTGCAGCTTGCAACTCGGCAGTGCGTTCCTCGACCCGTTTCTCCAGACCGATATTGAGCTCGCGAATTCTGTCCTCGTTCCGGCGTTTTTCGGTGATGTCCATTTCCGCCAGAAGCCGCCGACCTCGAAGAGCCGGGCCGAGATTTCGCACAGCAAAAACTCGCCGTCGCCGCGCCGACGCCAGGACTGAAAGCCGTGCAGTTCGCCGCTCTGCTCCACAGTGGCCAGCAGACCAGCACAGTCCTGCGGACTTTTCCAGAACTCCGCCTCGCCAATATCGCGGCCGATCGCCGCCTCACGCGATACGGCATACTGCTGTTCCCAAGCCTCATTGACTTCGAGGATGTGGTATTGCTCGTGAAAGCGCGAAACCGAAAGGGCTACCGGTGAAGAATGAAAGATGGCCGAAAACTTTTTCTTGTTTTCCAGCAATTCCGCCGCGTACACGGAAAGATCGCTGTAGGCCTGCGACAGGTTTTTCCGCATGGTGTTGATCGAGGCTGCCAGTTGATCCAGCACATCCCGATTTCTGGCCGGGGGCCGCAACAAATCGAGATCCGGAGCGCTGCGCTGGATGTCGATCCGCCGTGCATAGTCAGCCATGCGGTAGATATGCGCAGTCACCGATTTCTGGAAGAAAATCAGGGCAAAACCGGCGATCGCCAGGGTTTGCAGAGCATTCTGCAAAAGAATCCAGACAGCGCCATTCCATAAGTGCTGATACACCTCATCGAGGCTGGCGGTGATTTCGAGTACGCCAATCTCGGTTTTGTCTTCCTCCCGCAGCAGGCGGAAGGTCTCAAACAGGACACGTTTGGAAACCGCATTCCCCGACGTCCACATCACCTCGCCATTCACCCGGACCTTGGCGGTTTCGATGTAAGGAAGCTGGGTGATCCCCTTGAGCTGGACCTGAATCTGGTCACGTTCATACGCCCAGACACTTTCGGCAAGAACGGGAATCTGCAACTCCCGGAATTCGGAAAAACGCGACTGGATTGTCGCTACCTCTTTGTGGTACTGGAGATATGACTGAATGGCGGTGGATAGCAGCGTAAACAACACCGAAAAAAAGACGATCGCCAAAACCAGGCGAAGCGCCAGAACATCGCCCGGACCGGCAGACGACCAAAGCCGGCCCAAACGGGCGAGCACCCGATGCTTCAAGGAGAAATGGCGCTCAGACATGGCGTACGGCGCTCAGAGCTTGGATGGCGCAGGCCTGCGCAGCAAACACGCTGGATCGTTCGGCTGCCCTGCCCGGCAGTCCTGGCAGTTTCTTTTTTCTCGCATTCCGCCCCCCTTCCCGAACCTGTTGCGCGAAAAATCCCAAAGCCGGTCCGCCAAGTGATCCCCCCCTTACTGATCATCCGCCGGCGGCGCAACCCGGACGACTTCATCCAGAGAGGTCTGCCCGCTCGCCACCTTGAGCGCCCCGGAAATACGTAGTGGACGCATCCCCTCACGAAAAGCCTGCTCGCGTAATTTGGCGATGTCAAGTTGGGGACGGATCAGCTTGCGCAATTCCGGAGAAGCCACCATGATTTCATACAGGCCGACCCGGCCGCTATATCCGGTCATCCGGCACTCCAAGCAGCCGACCGGCCGGTAAATCCGGTTCGGCTCGTTGGCTTTCCACGGCCGCGCCAAAACCCGCCAGTTTTGCCTCTGCTCCTCGTCCATCGGCAGCGCCGCCCGGCAGTGCGGGCAAAGGGTACGCACCAGACGTTGCGCCATCACCCCCAGCAGGGTGGCGTTGATCAGGTAGGACGGCACCCCCAAATCAAGCAGGCGAGTAATCGCCGAGGGCGCATCGTTGGTGTGCAGGGTGGACAGCACCAGGTGCCCGGTCAGCGCGGCCTGGATCGCCATTTCAGCCGTTTCCAGATCGCGGATTTCACCGATCATGATGATGTCCGGATCCTGACGCATCAGGGCGCGCACGCCATCGGCAAACCCCAGGTCGATGGCGTTTTGCACCTGCATCTGGTTGAACGAAGCCTCGACCATTTCAATCGGGTCTTCGATCGTGCATACATTGACTTCGGGCGTCGCCAGTTGCTTCAGGGTGGTATAAAGCGTGGTCGTCTTGCCCGATCCGGTCGGGCCGGTCACCAGGATGATGCCGTTCGGCATTTTCGTCATCTGCTGCCAGCGGGCCTGATCCTCATCAGAAAACCCGAGATCACGGAAATCGCGCACCAGAACGTCCGGGTCAAAAATCCGCATCACCAGCTTTTCGCCAAACGCCGTCGGCAGCGTCGACAAGCGCAGCTCGACTTCCTGCCCGTCCGGTGTGCGCGTCTTGATGCGGCCATCCTGTGGCCGGCGTTTCTCGATCACGTCCATGCGCGCCAGCAGCTTGATGCGGCTGGTCATGCCGGTCATCACCGCCATCGGAATCTGGTACACCTGATGCAGGACGCCATCGATGCGGAAACGCACGATGCCGACTTCACGGCGCGGCTCGATGTGGATGTCGGAGGCGCGCTGGTCAAAGGCATACTGCCAAAGCCAGTCGACAATGTGAACGATGTGCTGGTCATTGGCGTCGAACTGTTTGTTGGTCTTGCCTAGCTCCACCAGTTGCTCGAAACTGGACAAGCCGGAAGCGCCCACCGAAGAACTGGCGGCCTTCTTGACCGACTTGGCCAGATTGAAGAACTCGACCAGATAGCGCTTGATGTCCTCCGGATTGGCCACCACCCGGCGAATCTCCTTGCGGGTGACGTGCTTGATTTCGCTTTCCCACTCGCGCATGAAGGGCTCGGCCGTGGCAATCACCACTTCGCGCAAGCTGACCTGCACCGGCAGGATGGAAAAACGCGCCGCGTAGGTGCTGGACATCACATCCGCCACCCCGGTGAAATCGATTTTGAGCGGATCGATATGCAAATAATCCAGGCCGACACGCTTGGCCAGCCACTCCGTCAGCATTTCCAGCTGCAGCGGTTTTGCCTCCGGTGTCGGCATCCGCCATTTCTGCCCAGCGACGAGCGAAAGGGGATGGAGGCCCTCTCCGCCCTGCAGGCGCCGTTCGGCACGCAGCGCCTCGGCATCCTCCGGACGAACCATGCCATCCTCGACCAGCATGGTCAGCACTTCGACCAGGGTCAAACGATGCTCGGAGTTTTTCTTTTCAGGCATAGCGGCAAATATAGCATGCGCCGTTTCAGGCTTTAACAGGTTATTGAAAAACCCTCCGGAAGTCGAAAACAACCGTAGGAAAATCGGATGTCGAAATCGTGCCGGATTACTGGCTGAGGCGCTATAATGCCCGAACAAGTCGGCTCAAGACGCAGCCATCGGGTTTCAGATGCCGCTTCGAGAACAATGAAGCAACGCAGCATTGTCCCGGTGTCCCAAATTCGGCGAGCCACTGATCGCTTACCACACTGGAGGAAGAAATGAAGGCTGCTACCGCAAAATCCGAACCCGCCGTTGAACAAATTGCCGTCGAAGGCGAAACTGCCGCTCCTGAATTGACGCGCGACCAGCAAGCCATGGCCGTGGTCAGAACCTATACCCCTTGGACCGCCGTCGCCGGCATCCTGCCCATCCCCCTGCTCGACATGGCGGCCTTGATGGCGGCGCAATTGCACATGCTCTCCAGAATCTCGAAAATTTACGACGTGCCCTACCGCGAGAACACCGTCAAGGGCCTCGTCAGCACCCTGATCGGAACCCTGCTCTCGACTGGCGTCGGCGCCAGCCTGGGATCGCTGATCAAGGGTATCCCGCTGGTCGGCCCGATTGCCGCCTTTTTTGCCGTTCCTGGCATGTACTCGGCAGCCACCTACGCCGTTGGGCGTGTTTTCGTGACCCATTTCGAGGCTGGCGGCACCTTCCTCGATTTCGACCCGCAGAAAATGCGCGCCCATTTCATTGCCGAATTCGAAAAAGCCAAGGCCCAGCCCGATCTGGCCAAGGCCTCCTGAGTCTGTAGCCACTCGTTTTCTTTACCCGCCGGTCCGCTTTCCGGATCGGCGGCGTTGTGGTGGATTGACTCCGGAACAACAGGCTTCTTATGCAAAAAAAAACGTGCCTCAGTTTTTGGGCCGCCAGTCTGGCGCTGTTCCTGTGTTTATCGGCATCGATCGCCGATCGGGCCCACGCCCAAGCCAAACATGTGCTGACGGACGACGAAGGCAAGTCCGTCCCCCTGCAAACGGTGATCGGAAGACAGATCAGCCGGGGGCCGATTTATGTCGTCATTCCCGTCGCTTACGTCTTCGGTCTGGGCGACGAGCGCAATCCGCACTATTGCTCGCCATCGGTAGTCATTGCCAATTCCTCTTTTGCCGTCGTCGAAGAACTCGTTATCGGCATTGAATACCGCAACAGCACCGGTCAAATCGTCGGCAGCAGCGCCTCGCGTTTTGAAGGCATCAAGGTGCAAAGAGAGGACACCCACCATTTCTATCAGCTCGCCACCAGTTCCTGCAAAGGGGTGGAAGGCAAGCTCAGTGTTCTGCGTTGCAAGTATTCAACAGGAATGGATTGTTCCAAAGACGTCGAAGCCATCAGTTTCGGCGCCATTCCGCTGCGAACGAAGTAAAGCCCGGAGGTCATCGTGTCCCCAATCATCATCGCCATCTACCTGGTCCTCTGTTTCATGGTTGGCCTGCTCGGGTACCGGACCCGTCTCGGCTTTTTCCGCAGTTTTCTGTTTAGTCTCCTACTCACTCCGTTTGTCATCACCATTTTCCTGCTCATCCTGACGACCCTTGGCCCGGAGCCAAGAACGGGATCAACCCCGGGTGCAGCGGGAAACAAAAACACCTGATGCGCATCGTTGATCTGCTTCTCGCCGAAAATCGGACCTCGCTACGCCGCCTGGGAATGATGGCCACAGTGGCAGGGGGCAGCAACGCCGTACTGCTGGCCATCGTGAATAGCGCTGCAGAACACATCAAGGACGGCAAACCGCAGCTCACCAGCGTCGTCCTGTTCCTGCTGATTATCCTTGCCTACATTTATTCCCAACGCTACGTTCTGGTCACCACCTCAACCGAAGTGGAGCACATGATCCATCGCTGCCGCGAACGACTGATTGAACGCCTCAAGAAATGTGAATTGCGGGAAGTGGAGCATATCGGCCGCGGCCCCCTCTTCGCCGCCATCGGCACCGATACCCGTACCATTTCGCAAACCGCCGACACCCTGGTGCTCGGCACGCAGGCCGCGGTGTTGATCCTGTGTGCCTGCGTCTATCTAGCGACCATCTCGGTGACCTCGCTGGTGGTCTCGGCCGTGTTTCTCACCCTGACCGCGCGCATCTATCTGCACAAGATGAAGAAGGTCAACATCGCCTTGCATGAAGCGGACGACGAGGAAAACAAGCTGCACGACATCGTCAGCGGCGTGCTGGACGGTTTCAAGGAAGTCAAGCTGTCCAGTCAGCGCGCGACGGCCATATTGGCCGATTTTGTCCGCGTCTCGCAGCAAACGGCAAATTACCGGACCAAGGCCAAGAAAGCACTAGCCGCCAACTTCATTTTTGCCCAGTGCGCCTTCATGGTCCTGCTCGGAACGCTGGTCTTCGTCACCCCCATGCTGGGCGCCAATTATTCGGGAAGCGTGACGGAGTCGATGACGACGGTCATCTTCCTCTTCGGCCCGATTTCCGGCTTGGTCACGGCCGTGCCGCAAATGACCATCGCCAATGCCGCCGCCGAGAATATTCACAAACTTGAATTGGTGCTCGATGCCAGCATTGTCGAAGACAACGGCGCCGCTGTTGCTCCGAAGCGAAAGGCACCGGTGCCTGCCCTGAAAACCCTGGAGCTGCGCCGGGTCTTCTTCTCACACGTCAGCGAGGACAGCCACTTCGATGTCGGCCCGGTCGACCTCTGCATCCATGCTGGCGAAACGGTATTCATCACGGGCGGCAACGGCTCCGGCAAATCCACTCTCATCCGGCTGATGACCGGTCTTTACCCGCCGATTTCCGGCGAGTTGCTGGTCAATGACATTCCAATCACGGCGGCAAACGCGCAGGCGTTCCGTGACCGCTTCTGTGCCGTTTTTTCGGATTTTCACTTGTTCCGGAAACTCTACGGCATTGACGAACCGGCGCCCGAAGCCGCTCGGGCCTTACTGGAAGAAATGGAAATCGCTGACAAAACTGAAATCGTCAATGGCGGCTTTACCAACGTCGATCTCTCCTCAGGGCAAAGAAAACGCCTGGCCCTCATTTCCGCCATGCTCGAAGACAAGCCGATCATCGTCCTGGATGAATGGGCCGCCGACCAGGATCCGCATTTCCGCCGCAAGTTCTACGACATGCTGCTGCCCGGAATGAAGGCCGCGGGCAAGACCATCATTGCGGTCACCCATGATGACCGTTATTTTCACGTTGCCGACCGCCGGCTCCACATGGAAGAAGGACAACTGCAAGATTTGACGGAGACTCTGGCCCATGGATGAAACACCTCCCCTGTCCTTCCTTTCCCGCGCAAAAGAGGCATTGCGCCAGGGATTCCGGCATCTCCGCGCCCAGTTGCACGCCTATCGTTTTGAACTGGTCATTTTTGCCCTGGTGGCAACCTTTTTCCTGTTTCCTTTTGTTTATCACACCATTCCCGCCGGCCATGTCGGCGTCCTCTGGAAGCGTTTCAGCGGCGGCACGGTTACCGACGAAGTTTTTCCGGAAGGCTACCGCCTGACCTTTCCCTGGGACATCCTTTACATCTATGACACGCGCTTGCAGAAAATGGAGCGGGACGTCGACGTCCTGACGTCCGATGGTCTCCAGATCACGCTCAATCTGGTCTGGCGCTATCACCTGATCCCGGAAAATGTTCCCACGCTGCACAAATTCATCGGCCCCGACTACGCCGAGAGAATGATCACGCCAACCGTCGGCGCCCGCGCCCGCGACATCATCGCCATCTACCAACCGGACGAGGTGTATACCGAACGGCGCCTGAAGATCCAGAACCAGATTCTTGAGTCGGTGCGTTACGAGTTGGACGATAACTTCAACCCGCATGGCAAAAAGGTCAAATGGCTGGTTTTCGAGGATGTGCTCATCAAGGGCATGGTTCTGCCGCGCGGCGTCCAGGAAGCCATCGTCCGGAAAAACGCCATGTTCCACCAGATGGAGGAATACACCTTCCGGGTTCAGCGGGAGCACAAGGAGGCGGAAAGAAAACGCATCGAGGCGCTTGGAATCCGCAATTTCCAGGAAATTGTCAGCAATGGCATGTCGGAGTCCTACCTGCGCTGGCGCGGTATTGAGGCCACGCTCGAACTGGCCAAGTCACCCAATGCCAAGGTGGTTGTCGTCGGCAATCCCAAAAATGGGCTGCCGCTCATCCTGAATACAGACTCGAAGGACGTTGCC
The DNA here is from genome assembly GCA_022705135.1 of Pseudomonadota bacterium. Lineage (GTDB taxonomy): Bacteria > Pseudomonadota > Gammaproteobacteria > Burkholderiales > Rhodocyclaceae > UBA1934. Next base: position 40,426 of record JAKJFA010000012.1, read on the forward strand.
GAGTCGACGGCAAAGGCACCCCAGCCAGCACAGAAGAAACCCTGACCGGCATTTCCGGCGTAAGCACTCGCGCGGGCGAAGGCGAGGAGGATGGCGAAGATGACGACGATTCGTGACCTGTTTGAACGAAGAACGCTGCTGCCGCTCATCAGCGCTCTGCTGACTGCAAGCTGCGGGCCGCAGGGAGGAGCCCCTGCCCCCTCCCCGACGGAAGTCACGACGACCGTCATCCGGCCGCGCGACATCCCGATCACGCTGCAATACGTGGGCCAAACCGAGAGTTCGCGTCTGGTCGAAATCCGCGCCCGCGTCGATGGTTACCTGCAGAAAAAGCATTACGTCGAGGGAACGATGGTGCGCCAGGGCGATCCGCTCTTCCAAATCGACCCCCGCCCGCTGAAAGCTCAAGCCGACAGCGCCGCCGCCACGCTTCAGGACAAGGAAAACTGGGCGCAAAACGCCAGAAAGACGCAGGAACGCCTGCAGCCCCTCCTGGCCGAAAACGCCATCAGCAAGAAGGATTTCGACGACGCCGTCGCCGCTGAAAAGTCGGCCGCCGCCGCGCTCGCCGCCAGCCGGGCTGAACATTCACGGGCCGGGATGAACCTCTCCTACGCTCGTATCACCGCACCGCTGACCGGCATCGCCGGCCGTGCCAATCTGGCCGAGGGCACCTACATCAACCCGGCGGTCAATGGATTGCTGACCACGGTGGCGCAAGTCGACCCGATCTGGGTCAATTTCAGCATTTCCGAAAACGAATGGCTGCGCTACCGCGATGAAGTCGAGCGCGGCACCCTGCGTTTCCCCAAGGACTTCGAATTTGAGGTGGAAATGCTCCTCTCCGACGGCCGTACTTTTCCCAGCCGCGGCAAGGTCAATTTCGCCTCGCCCTCGGTTGACCCGCAGACCGGGACCTACGCCGTACGCGCCACTTTCCCCAATAAAGACATGGCCATCAGCCCCGGACAGTTCGTACGGGTTCGCCTCAACGGCGTGATCCGGCCCGGTGCCATTCTTGTACCACAAGGCGCCATCATGCAGGGACAGGCCGGCAAATTCGTCTACGTTGTCGGCCCCGACCACAAAGCTGAAATCAGGCCAGTGGAAGTCGGGGACTGGCATGGTGAGGACTGGTTTGTCACCAGCGGACTGAAGGAAGGCGAACAGGTAGTCGTCAGCGGCGGCGTCAGGGTGCAACCCGGCGCACCGTTAACAATCCTCGGCGAAACCGCCAACACCCCCGGCAAGCCGCCCGTTCCGGCACCTGAAGCGAAGAAGTAGGGCGAGATGATTCCGCGTTTCTTCATCGACCGTCCGATTTTCGCCACCGTCGTCTCACTCATCATCACCCTGGCCGGGCTGGCCGCGATGAAGACCCTGCCGATCGCGCAATATCCGCAAATCACCCCGCCCTCCGTGTCGGTTTCTGCCGCCTACGTCGGCGCCAGTGCCGAAACAGTGGCTTCGACCGTGGCCGCGCCGCTGGAACAGCAGATCAACGGTGCCGAAGGCATGACCAGCATGACTTCGAACAACTCCGCCAACGGCAGCATGTCGCTGACGGTCAATTTTGAAGTCGGCACTGATATTGACAAGGCCGCCACCGACGTCCAGAACCGCGTCAACCTCGCCCTGCCGCAACTGCCCGCAGTGGTGCGTGAAAGCGGCGTCACCGTGGCGAAGGCCACTTCGAACATGTTAATGGTCGTCGCCATCCAATCGCCGGATGGCCGTTACGATGACATCTACACCAGTAATTACGCCAGCCTCAACATCACCGACGAATTGAAGCGCATAGCGGGCGTCGGCAAGGTCGACATCATGGGCGCACGCGACTATTCCATGCGGCTTTGGCTGAAACCAGACCGCATGGCGCAACTGGGCATCACCAGCGACGACATTGCCGCCGCCGTGCGCGAAGCCAACGCTCAGGTCGCCATCGGCCAAATCGGCGCGCCCCCCACCCCGTCGCCGGTACAACTGACCTTTCCGGTCACGACACGAGGCCGTCTGACCGATGCCCGTGAATTCGGCGAAATCATCTTGCGTACTGGCGACAATCAAGCCCGCGTCCGCCTGAAGGACGTCGCGCGCATCGAACTGGGTGCGCAAAGCTATGATTTCCTCGGGACGCTCAATGGCAAACCAACGACGCTGATTTCCATTTATCAATCCCCCAAAGCCAACGCCCTTGACCTTGCCGCCCACATCCGCACCACCATGCAGGAACTGTCAAAGCGTTTCCCTTCCGGCATCAGCTATTCCATCCCCTTCGATGCCACGCGCTTCGTTGAGGTTTCGATCAATGAAGTGGTGCATACCTTTTTTGAGGCGCTGCTGCTTGTACTGCTGGTGGTTTTCCTCTTCCTGCAAAGCTGGCGGGCCACACTGATTCCATTGCTGGCGGTGCCGGTGTCCATCCTTGGCTCCTTCGCCGGCATGATTTTGCTTGGCTACAGCATCAATACCCTCACCCTGTTCGGCATGGTGCTGGCCATTGGTATCGTCGTCGACGATGCCATTGTCGTCATCGAGAACGTCGAACGCATCATGCACGAAACCGGCGTCGATGCCAGGGAGGCGGCAAAGCGGGCCATGGACGAAGTCACCGGCCCGGTCATCGCCATTGTGCTGGTACTCTGTTCGGTCTTTGTGCCAGTCGCTTTCATGGCCGGCATGACCGGCCAGCTCTACAAGCAGTTCGCCATCACCATCGCCATCGCCGTCGTCATTTCCGGCGTCGTAGCGCTGACGCTCACCCCGGCCCTTGCCGGGCTGTTGCTCAGACCCGGCCACGCCGCCCAAAAAGGCTTTTTCAAATGGTTCAATGAACGCTTCGAGCGCCTGACCGAAAGCTACGCCCGGGGAACACGCTTCCTGTTGAAACGCATGGCGCTGGGAATCGCCCTTTATGGCGGCATCGTTCTATTGACGCTCGTTCTCTTCAGGCTGATGCCGACCAGCTTCATCCCCGATGAAGACCAGGGCTATCTGATCGCCGCCGCCATGCTGCCCGACGGCGCCAGCATTGACCGGACAGGCGTCGTAACCCGCGAGGTGGAGACAGGCATTGCCAAACACCCGGCGGTGCGCGACGTCATTGCCTTTACCGGCATGAACATGCTGGAAGGCGGCATCACCTCGAACGCCGCCACCTATTTTGTCATGCTCAAGGACTGGGACGAAAGAAAGGGCCGCGATCTGCACGCCCTCGCCGTCCTTGGCGCCTTGTGGGGCGGCTTTGGCCAGATCCGCGATGCCCAGGTCGTCGCCTTCAACCCGCCCGCCATTCCCGGCCTCGGCACCACCGGCGGCCCCGCCGCGCTCGAAGCCACGACGCGGGAACTGATTGCCAAAGCCCAAACACGGCCCGAAGTAGTCGGCCTTTCGACCCAGATTCGCAGCGCCTCACCACAACTCTACATCGACGTCGACCGGGAAAAAGCCAAGTCGCTCGGCGTCCCCCTCTCCAGTCTGTTCGGCAGCCTGCAATCCCTGTTCGGTTCGACCTATGTCGACGACTTCAGCAAATTCGGTAAAACCTTTCGCGTCACCATGCAGGCCG
>JAKJFA010000130.1:0-293 GCA_022705135.1 Pseudomonadota bacterium
CAGTTTACGACAGTTCCCAACTTTTAAAATCGATCAATTCTATTATCAGCGTTCTTACCACTGCCCTAACCGGCATTGCCGCCATCTCTCTGGTTGTTGGCGGTATCGGCATTATGAATATCATGTTGGTTACTGTTTCTGAGCGGACCAGAGAAATTGGTCTGCGAAAAGCCATCGGCGCCTACCCTCGCGCTATTCTCATTCAATTTCTTTTTGAAGCCGTTATTCTCTCCGGCTTGGGTGGAATTATTGGTATTATATTAGGTTCCTTGGGCACAGCCGCTATCAACAAT
>JAKJFA010000130.1:318-591 GCA_022705135.1 Pseudomonadota bacterium
GCCAAAGTCACTTTCAACTCTATTTTAACCGCTTTTGGGGTTTCTTTTATGGTTGGAATTATCTTTGGTGTCACTCCCGCCCGCAAAGCCAGTCAGCTTTCTCCCATCGAAGCCCTCAGATACGAGTAAAACTTTCTGCTATCATTTATTAGTGAAATATAAATTCCGCCACCACCTGTTGGCCTCTACCATTCTTTTTCTTTTTATCGCTATTTTTTTGGTGGTCTTTAGGGTTAACAATCTTCAGCTACTATTTCTCTTTTTGGGCATAAT
>JAKJFA010000131.1 GCA_022705135.1 Pseudomonadota bacterium
GAAATAAATCGGCAGCCACTCCAGACAGTTCATGAGCAGTATGCCGACCTTGTGCCCTTTTTGCAGCCCCCGGCCTAAAAGAAAGTTCGCCAGGCGGTTGGCCTTGTCGTCGAATTCGCGCCAGGTCATCTCGCGCCGATAGCGGCGTTCGGGGTTGGTCTCGACCAGATCGTATTCCTTCCAGTTGGCTGGCCGTTCTTCAATGTCGGGGTTGATTTCAATTAAAGCGATTTCCTCGCCGTAGAGCGTCGCGTTTCGTGAAAGTATTTCCGGAATGGGCATGGGTTTTTCCTTCTTCTTTTTGCATGATGATGTTTAGACCTTCTTATAGGTCTTGTCTTTCAAAACAATGTCGCCGCGGCGAAGCGAATACTCCAGATGCTTGCCGATCATGACCTTTTCGTTGAATTCAAAAAACTGTTTCGGTTCGCGAGGGCGGCCGTAGATGATCCAGGCCGCGCAGATCTCGTCGAGCGTTTTGGGCCGATCCAGCGTTTTCATTAGCTTTTCCTGGCGCTCATAAATCACATTTTCGTAAGCGTCCCACAACGCCCCCGGAGGGGTCTCGAAAAGCCCTTCGTTGTGCGCGG
>JAKJFA010000132.1:0-308 GCA_022705135.1 Pseudomonadota bacterium
TTTCGTTTGTTGTATCATTCTCTTTCATTGTATGATATATGATTTTGATTGTTGACGTTTTAAAATTGATTCCGATTGAAGTTCAGTCTATGAGTCTGACTGCTCCCAAATCGGCAGAGCTGACCAGTTGTGCATAAGCTTTGAGGGCTTTTGATACTTTTCTGTCGCGCTGTGGCTTAAAGGCATTGTTGCCTTTTGCCTCTTCGGCTTTTCGACGTTCGGTCAATTCGTTGTCGGAAATCTTTAGGTTGATGCTGCGGTTCGGTATATCGATTTCGATGATATCGCCTGATCTAACCAGAGCAATG
>JAKJFA010000132.1:346-587 GCA_022705135.1 Pseudomonadota bacterium
CCCGATGGAAAGACCGGAGGTGCCTCCCGAGAATCGTCCGTCGGTAATCAGTGCGCAGGCTTTTCCCAGATGTCGCGATTTGATGTAGGAGGTGGGGTAGAGCATTTCCTGCATGCCGGGACCGCCTTTCGGACCTTCATAAATGATGACCACCACATCGCCGGATTGTACTGTTCCGTCAAGAATTCCTCGACATGCGTCTTCCTGCGATTGAAAAACTTTTGCCGTTCCGGCAAATTTC
>JAKJFA010000133.1:0-265 GCA_022705135.1 Pseudomonadota bacterium
TCGAGGATGCCCGTCTCCAGTCCTACGACGGAAAGGTCATCGAGCCGGTCAGGGTCACCGGCAACCTCGCGATCATCTCCATGGCGTTTTTGCTCCCGGAGCGCAACACCCCCGTGATCTGGCGCGGCCCGATGAAGATGACGGTCATCAAGCAGTTCCTGGAGGACGTCAACTGGGGCAGCCTCGACTACCTGGTCGTCGACCTCCCGCCCGGAACCGGCGACGAGGCGCTCACCGTCGCCCAGCTCGCCCCGAACATCGCAGG
>JAKJFA010000133.1:351-579 GCA_022705135.1 Pseudomonadota bacterium
CTGCTTTATCTGCCCCCACTGCAAGGAGGAGATCGATATCTTCGGCAAAGGCGGCGGCGAGAAAGAAGCAAAGGAGCTCGGGGTTCCCTTCCTCGGCGCCATCCCGCTCGATCCCGATATGCGGAAGGCCGCGGACGAAGGGCGGCCCTTCATCATCCGCCAGGCCGGGAGCGCCGAGAACCCGACCTGGAAGAGCATCGATGCCGTCATGAAAGCCCTGGTCAAGCA
>JAKJFA010000134.1 GCA_022705135.1 Pseudomonadota bacterium
AAACCGTGAGCGGATATTTTTCTACATTGAGGACTTCGGACAGGAATTTAGCGACGCGGGCGCGGGCGGTCGGGTTGACGCCGCTGCATACGCGCCAGAAGTCCCGAATGGAGGCGACATATTCCCGCCCCGGCATGACGCGCTCGTAGGAGTGGGCCAAAAGGGGTTCTGGGTTCGAGGTTCTAGGTTCTAGGTTTCCGGATTTGCCTTGCAAATCCGTTGAGGGGAAGCGGCGCTCGAAGGCCTTTTTGATAATCGGATAGGCAATGTATTCTGTGGTTCCCCGTGCCCCTGACGGCAGTTGCCCAGGGTTTCCTTGAAATAGTCGCACTGGACGTCCACAACGACGCAGTCGGCAAGGGTCAGGGCGTCTTCAGTATAAGTGGCGATCAGCGTTTTCTTGTCTTTGACGCAGCGGGCAATCATGGGGGCCACTTCGGGGTCTTCCGCTTCAACAGGAGTGATGCCGCGGTTGAGGAGAGGAATTTTCCAGAAGGAGCGAACGGAGGGGCGCTGGACGCCGATGACGAATTTGGGGAAGCGAGGTAATGGCCCTTCGACAAGCTCAGGGTGACAAAG
>JAKJFA010000135.1 GCA_022705135.1 Pseudomonadota bacterium
TGTACTCGTTCATGAGCTGCTGGCGCTCTCTGGGGTCGCTGGTGGCTCCAAGCTTGGCCATGAAGCTCATGCATGAGCTTCATGTGGTCCTGCATGTGATGCCCATGCTCCTGCCCCTGTTGATCATCCATGGGATCTCCTTTCTGAGGCTCTTAACCGGTCAAGCCGGTTTCCAGCCCAAGTTAGGACGAGAGGCAGCTTGGTCAAACGCTTAACGCGGAGGCTCATTTCCGCTTCTTGCCGCTGCGCTCGCGCTTGGAGTCCTTGCCGTTTTGCCCGCTCTTGAGCATCTCGCCCAAGGCCGCGAAGGGGTTGTGGGTCACGCCCACGCTCAGTTCCTCCCAGGGCGTGGCTCCGGCCTCGACGTCATCGGCATAGCGGCCGTGCTCGTTGTCGTGGCAGTAAACGCACAGGTTCTCCCAGTTACTGCCGTCGGGCGGATTGTTGTCGTGATTGTGGTCTTTGTGGTGCACGGTCAGTTCGCGGATGTTCTTGATCGTGAACTGACGGCCGCACCGCGCGCAGACCCAGGGATGGATCTTGAGCGACTGCTCGCGGTAGCCCTGCATGCGCT
>JAKJFA010000136.1:0-247 GCA_022705135.1 Pseudomonadota bacterium
GTTTCGGCTGTACGTGAAGTTTGCATCGGATCCCAAAATGCAAACGATGAGCGAAGCGGACCAGCGCCGGTGGATAATGGTATTGTGCCTACGCGGGCAGGACGCCCTCAGCGAGATAATGCAGTTCGGCGGCGAAGCGGAACTCGCCCGGGTGCTGAACATTTCGCCCGCCGATCTTGCCGAAACGAAGGCCGCGTTCCTCATTCGCAAGCTCATTTCCAAGGATTGGGTGGTTTTGAATTGGGAT
>JAKJFA010000136.1:325-569 GCA_022705135.1 Pseudomonadota bacterium
GGGAGTCTCAGCGCGGTGTAACGTTACAAGGTTGTTACCGTAACGGTGATGTAACGAAACGTGTAACGGTGGGTGTAACGGAACCTGTAACGGCCCCAGATACAGATACAGATACAGATACAGAAACAGAGAAGAGTACTACACCGCGCCCGCGCGTGTGTGAGAACGAGACTGATGCCGAAGCCTTTTACCAAGCCTACCCAAAGCATATCAACCACAAGCCTACCGTGGACAAATACCTCAG
>JAKJFA010000137.1 GCA_022705135.1 Pseudomonadota bacterium
TATCCGGGCTTGCAAGTCTTGAGGCGCCGCCTTCCCAGGGAGAACCCAGTGGCGTTGTGGCGCATCCGCACTTGCTTACCGTTGCGGGGGCAGCAGCGGAGTTGTCTCCTCGGAGACGCACCGCTTTCCCGTTTAACCGCGGTTGGAGAATCCTTCCGCAGCACCTGACACGGCGCACATTCTACATTGCTCCATGCTGCGTTGCACCAGGAAATTGTCGCCCGGGACTCGACAAACCACTTTTAGAATAAAGGCTTAGTCCTTGACCACACGGGCTTTCAGCCTCTATAGTGCGCGCCATGAATACCGAACTCGATGCGCTCGAAAACAAGATCGAACAGGTCGTCGCCCTGGTGCACCAGTTGCGTGCCGAGAACGAAGTGCTGAAGAACCAGATGGCGGCGGCCGAAGCCGAACGTCTGCACCTGCGCCAGACGATGACGGCCGCCCGCGAGCGTCTCGAAGGCCTGATGGACAAGCTGCCCGAGGAGGCCTGAGATGAGCGCGGAGCCGAATTTCCTCGACGTCAAGATCATGGGCCGCGATTACCGCGTGGCCTGCACTCC
>JAKJFA010000138.1 GCA_022705135.1 Pseudomonadota bacterium
CCTCCTCCAGCAGACCGGCGATGGTCTTGTAGAACTTGTCGATGTCGTTCAAAAGGATGTGGGTGTAGATCTCTTCCTTGCTCTTGAAGTAGAGATAAACGGAGCCTTTGCTCAACTCCGCCTTTCTGGCTATGCTCTCGACGGTAACATGCTTGAAGCCCTTGTCGAAGAAAAGCTTGCGGGCGGCCTTCAGGATCGCGTTCTTGCGGTTTTCCTTTTCCCTTTTCCGACGTTCTTCGAGTCCCACAGGAATTACCTCCGCAGCCTGACTTTTAACCAGAAATTGAACTGTGGTCAATTACTTTGTAGTGATGTTGAAAAATTAATGAACTTTTAAAAAGTCACAAATGACCCTCCCCTTCAAGGGGAAGGCTGGGTGGGGATGGGTTTTGTTACGTAAAATGATTACCCTATCCCCCTCCTAACCTCCCCCTTGAAGGGGGAGGAATGAAATGACTTACTATGAAAATGCCATTTTCATGCTTCGTGGTTCTCCACGGGGCAGGAGAGTTTTTACGATGTCGTCAAAATTATGCCGTTCCTGTTTTGTTTACGGCGGGATCAG
>JAKJFA010000139.1 GCA_022705135.1 Pseudomonadota bacterium
GGCGTCTATCGGAATGAAAGGACAAAACGTTTAGGACGGGTTCCGGTCGGAGGAAATGGCCCGGGCGATTTCGCGCACGCGCGTGATGGCCGTATCCACGTCAAGAGTCAGCAGTTTTCGGTCGCGCAGAAGAAGTCTGCCCGCCACGATGCTTGTCTTCACATCGGCGCCGCGGGCGGCGTAAACCAGTTGAGAATAGGGGCGATAAAGCGGTGTCAGATGCGGCTGATCCATATCCACAATGATGATGTCGGCTTGCTTACCCGCCTCCAGTGAACCGACCACCTCTCCCAGGCCTAAAAGGCGCGCCGCCGATCGTGGCCGTTTGCACGACGGATCGTGCGTCCATGACGGCGGGATTGAGCGCGGCGACTTTGTGTATCTTTGCGCAGGAATCCATTTCCGTGAACATGTCCAGGTTGTTGTTGCTGGCGGCGCCGTCCGTTCCCAGACCGACCTCAAGGCCTTTGTCGATCATCCGGGGAACGGGAGCAATTCCGGCCGCCAGTTTCATGGAACTGCGCGGGTTATGAGAGACGCCGACGCCCCGATCCGCAAAG
>JAKJFA010000013.1:0-30544 GCA_022705135.1 Pseudomonadota bacterium
CCCCCGCCGCATCGGCCACGCGCAAACAGGCACCTAGATTGCGCGGGTCGGTAATGCCGTCCAGCACCAGCAGGAACGCCGGCTCTTCCAGCGTATCGAGCACATCATCGAGATGCGCCGCCTTGCGCCCGCCCTCAATGCGGGCAACCACCCCCTGATGCCGGGCGCCCGGCAACATGCCGTCCAGACGCCCGCCACTGCTCTCGATCATCCGGATGCCGTGAAACTCCGCCAGCTTCATCAAATCGCGCATGCGGACATCCTGGCGCGCGCCATCGACCAGGATTTCCCTGATCGCCTGCGGATCCTGGCGTAATTTGGCCGTCAGGGCGTGGAAACCGTAAATCAAGCGTGTTGGAGACATGGCAGACCAAAGCGAGGTAGGGGGAAGCAGTCTACCAGTTGCGGCGGCGCCTTGCCGCATCCTGTTAGAATGGCCGCAGCGAATTCCCTGATTGCAGGAGTTGTCCCATGCGCACCCTTTCCCTGTTTGCCCGCCCGCAACTTGAAGAATATGCCCACGCCACCGCCCAGCGGCGCCTGGAAATCGAAAAGGAAATCTGGTCAATTTACGGCGAAGAACGCGCCGTGCTGGTGCTCGACATGTCGGGCTTCTCGCTGCTCACCCAGCGCCACGGCATCATTTTCTACCTCTCCATGGTGCGGCGCATGCATCTGGTTGTCGCCCCGCTGGTGGCCGAATACGGAGGAAAGGTCGTCAAATTCGAGGCCGACAACAGCTTCTCCGTTTTCGACACCAGCCTGCAGGCCGTCCGAGCAGCGAAAGAAATTCATCGCACCCTCGACGCCGAAAATCACCCGGAAAAAATCCGGGTTTCGATCGGCATCGATTACGGCAAGGTCCTGATGGTGGATGACATCGATGTCTTCGGCAACCCGGTCAATCGGGCTTCCAAGCTCGGCGAGGATATCGCCGAAGCAGGCGAAACCCTCATTACCGCTGACGCCTTCGCCCGCATTCCGGACGACGCCGGCATCACCGGCCAGCGCACGCCGATGACCCTTTCCGGCATCGAGATCGAGGTTATTTCGCTCTGATCCTCTTCGCTTTGGCCGATGTCCCCCCGGCCGATTTTGACCCCGGCGCACGCACCAGCACGAAATCGATCCGGTTGGTTTCGAGATCGGCCCGCACCAGCCGCACCCTGACCCGATCGCCCAAGCGGAAACGTTGTCCGCTGCGTTCGCCCAGCATCTGGTGCTTGAGGGCATCGAACTGGAAATAATCTTCGCCCAGTTCGGAGACGTGCACCAAACCCTCGACATAGACCGTATCGAGCGCGACAAAAATTCCGAAAGAAACCACGGCGGAAATGCTGCCGTCGAATTCTTCGCCGATGCGCTCCTTCATGTAATAGCACTTGAGCCAGGCCTCCACATCGCGCGTCGCTTCGTCGGCGCGGCGCTCGGTCGCCGAGCAATGCAGGCCAATGTCTTCCCACGAACCCGGCTGGTACTTCTTCCCGGCCAACACCGCCTTGATGGCGCGATGCACCAGCAGATCGGGATAGCGGCGAATCGGTGAGGTGAAATGCGTGTAATGCTCGTAGGCCAGGCCGAAATGGCCGACATTGTCCGGGCTGTACATCGCCTGCTTGAGCGAGCGCAGCATTACCGTCTGCAGCAACTGAGCATCCGGCCGCAGCTTGATTTTTTCCAGCAACTGGGCGTAATCCTTGGCGTGCGGATCGTCGCCGCCGCCCAGCGACAGGCCGAATTCGGACAGAAAGGAGCGCAACTTCTGCAGCTTCTCCTCGGTCGGGCCGGCGTGGATGCGGTAGAGGCAGGTATGCTTATGCGTTGCCAGAAAATCGGAGGCGCAGACGTTGGCCGCCAGCATGCATTCTTCGATCAACCGGTGCGCATCGTTGCGGACGACCGGAACGATATTCTCGATTTTGCCATCGGCGTTGAAGATCATCTGCGTCTCGACCGTCTCGAAATCGATGGCACCGCGCTTGGTCCGCGCCTTGGCCAGAATGTGATACAGCGTGTAGAGATTCTGCAACTGCGGTTGCAGTTTCCGGTGCACTTCGCTTTCCGGTTTTTGTTCGCCCGACAGCCAGCCCCATACCTGCGTATAGGTCAGCCGCGCCTGCGAACGGAACACCGCCGGATAAAAGCGATAGGCCTTGATTTTGCCGGTCGCCGCAAGCTCGGCATCGCAGACCATCGCCAAGCGTTCGACCTCGGGATTGAGCGAACAGATCCCGTTGGAGAGCTTTTCCGGCAACATCGGAATGACCCGGCGCGGGAAATAGACGGAATTGCCGCGTTGCATTGCTTCCTGATCCAACGCCATGCTAGGACGGACGTAATGCGAGACATCGGCAATCGCCACCACCAGCCGCCAGCCGCGCCCTTTTTTCTCGCAATAGACGGCATCGTCAAAATCCTTGGCTGTTTCGCCGTCGATCGTCACCAGCGGCAAGGCCCGTAGATCAACCCGTCCTTCCAGATCGGCCTTCTTCACCTTGTCCGGCAGACTTTTGTTCTCTTCCAGCGCCGCCTTGCTGAATTCAAAGGGCAAGTCATGCTTGCGCAAGGCGATTTCGATTTCCATGCCGGGATCGGCGTAATTGCCCAACACTTCGCTAATGCGGCCAATCGGCTGCGCGTAGCGGGTCGGCTGCTCGATGATGTCGACCATCACCACCTGCCCGGCCTTGGGCTTGATCTTCGCCTTCTTCTCGGGCGGAACCAGGATATCCTGGGCAATACGACGATTCTCGGGCACGACGAAGACGACGCCATGCTCGATCATCACCCGGCCGACCACGCGCGTATTGGCGCGTTCGGTCACCTCGACGATGCTGCCTTCCGGTCGGCCCTTGCGGTCGATACCGGTCATCCGCACCAGAACGCGGTCGCCATGCATGACCTTTTCCATCTGGTGCTGGTCGAGAAAAACGTCGGAGCCGCCATCGTCCGGGATGAAGAAGCCAAAACCGTCCGGATGGCCTTCCACCCGCCCGGGTTTCAGGCTGGCACGCTCCGGCAAAATGTAGGCATTCTTGCGATTGCGCAGCAATTGGCCTTCCTTCTCCATGGCCGCCAGACGGCGGACAAACGCCTCGCGCTCATCCCGCCCGATCTCAAGCAGGGAACACAACTGCTCGAAACTGACCGGCTTGCCCTCATCTTCCAGCACCTGCGCCACGTACTCGCGTGACGGCAAAGGACGCGCATAGCGGGCCGATTCGCGCTCGAAACAGGGGTCGTTACGGCGCACTTTGGAAATCTTCTTGCTTGACATCTTTTTGAGTTTCTTTAGAATCCTGCCTTCTTCGCACCTGCCCAGGTGGCGGAATTGGTAGACGCACTAGTTTCAGGTACTAGCGCTGCAAGGCGTGGGGGTTCGAGTCCCTTCCTGGGCACCACCGACTGATAATAGGCCCTTGATTTTTCAAGGGCTTTATTTTTGGCACAACATCCCGGCCAGGAATGCATTCTACGCTGCCGGGCTTCAGCGCCGCAATCAACAACCACATCAGTGCGGTGCGGGCGCTTTCTCCAAACCCGAGAGCCGTGCGCCCGGCTTGATCCCTTTGGAGGAAAACCAGCCCAAATTCATTTCCAGCGCGTAACGCGCCGGGCGGCTGGCGCAATGATTGTCCTCGGTCTGCGGCTGCATGTCTTCAATGTTGACGATGCGTCCTTCCTGGTCAAGGAAGGCGACCGAAAGCGGAATATAAGTATTACGCATCCACATGCAGTGCCGGCCAATTTCGGGAAAAACAAACAGCATCCCCTGTTGCGGCGCCATGCTGCGACGGTTCATCAAGCCCCGCATGCGATTTTCCTGATCCGCCGCCACTTCCGCGTCAATGCGAAAAAGGCCAATACTCAAGGCCACGCGCTCGATTGACTGGGCCAACGCCGAACAACTAAACAGCAAAAAGTATAATATAATCAAGGCCCTGGACTTCATGGCCGGAAACGTCCACAAAATGAATGCGCGCATTGTGCGCTGCCCAAGAAGAAATGTCACTGCCCTCATGCCGGGAATCCTCTTACCCCCAACAGTATTATCCTTCCCAAAACAAGGGATACACAGATGAAGAACGATTCTCCTTTGGCATAAATCCCCGAGATAGCACCCCGAACCTGCTTGACCTATGACCCATAATGGGCAACAATTCGAGCCCCGTTGGTCATAATTTCAATGCCAAAGGCAAATAGACAGGCTTTCGCGTACAACACCAGCGAATGCCTTTATTCTGCCAACCGCCCCATCCTCTGAAGGGCATCTCAAGGCTTCCTCCGACGCCTTGAAAATTCGAATCCTGGGACAACGCTCGTCCCGGAACCCTCCGTAAATCCGAAAAGCTATTTGCATGGTGAAATCATGAAGATTGGCGTTATTGGCTTTGGGCGCGCGGGACGCGCCGTCTCTTCGGTACTGCTGGAATCGAAAAAAACGAATTTGCAATGGGTACTGCGCCGCTCGCATGTCCTGGAACATCGCTCCGTCCCTGAATTTCTCGGCATTTCTTCCGAGGAACCCGGGCTTATCTACTCCATTTCGGAATTCAGCGCTGAGAATCTGCTGCAGAGGTATCCCGTTGACGCAATTGTCGATTTTTCGTCCGAAGACGGAATCCAATATTACGGCGAAGAAGCCGCACAGCGCGGCATCACCATCGTCAGCGCAATCTCGCAGTATTCCGACGAAAGCAAAGCGCTTTTGCAACGTCTTTCCGAAAGCACACGGGTTATTTTTTCACCCAACATCACGCTCGGAATCAATTTTCTGCTTATTACCGCCAAAATTCTGAAGAATATTGCGCCGTACACCGACATCGAAATTATCGAGGAGCACTTCAAGCAAAAGGCGGAAACCTCCGGTACCGCCAAGGTCCTGTGCAACGCGCTTGATTTGCCAGAAAGTGCCATCAAGATGGTCCGCGCCGGCGGCATTATCGGCGTGCATGAAATCATTTTCGGTTTTCCCTACCAGACGGTCCGGCTCAAACACGAATCCATCTCCAGGGAGGCCTTTGGCAACGGCATCATGTTCGCCCTGGAAAACCTGCCGGAGCAAAAAAGTGGCCTATACACGATGGAAGACCTCATGCTGCCCTACTTTGCCATGAGCATCGGCCCGGAAAAACTGACCATTCAAAAGAAAAACCCCTGGTGGAAATTCTGGTAAGCGCGCCGTAACTGCGGTAACCGCTGTTTCGTGCTAGCATCCCGGCCAACCTGTCACCGGGGGCCGAGCATGCGGCTGTTGCTGGTTGAAGACGATCAGAATATTGCGGGATTCATCGTCAAGGGATTCCAGGAGGCCGGTTTTGCCGTCGATCACGCAGCGGATGGAGAAAGCGGTCTCAGCCTGGCCTTATCGGTTCCCTATGACGCGGCCGTCGTCGACATCATGCTGCCCAGGCTTGACGGCATCGGTCTTCTGAGCGCACTGCGCCAGAACCGCATCAATACGCCGCTGCTGGTTCTCAGCGCCAAGCAGGGCGCCGACGAGCGAGTGGCAGCGCTGCAAAAGGGGGCGGATGACTATCTGGTCAAGCCCTTTCTCTTCGCCGAGCTCCTGGCCCGTATCCAGGCTCTTCTGCGCCGCGCCAGCGGCAGCGTCGAACCCACCAGCCTGCGTTATGCCGATCTGACTCTCGACGTCCTCAGGCGTGAAGTCCGCCGCGGCAATCAACTGCTCGATCTGCAGCCTCGGGAGTATGCCCTGTTGGAATACATGCTGCGCCATCCGGACCGCATTCTGTCGAAAACGATGATCCTGGAACACATCTGGGATTTCCACTTCGATCCGCAAACCAACGTCGTCGATGTGCTGGTCTGCCGGCTACGCAACAAAGTCGACCGGGGTTTCCCGCAAAAACTCATCCATACGCTTCGCGGCATGGGCTATGTTCTCAAAGCAGACGAATACAAGGATTAGCAACACCATCAGCTTCCGCGTCGCAGCGGTGTATTCGCTGGTGTTCGCCTTCAGTTTTATCGCCATCACCCTGATCGCCTACCTGTTTCTCGACTCCACCCTGCACCGCCGCGACCGTGAGCAAGTGCGCGTCGAATTGCAGAGTCTGCGCGACCAGTACCTTGCCGGTGGACGAGCCTTATTCGAACAGACCGTGCTCAACAACGACCGCTTCCGCAAGAACAACCCCTTTTTCACCCGCATCATCGACCACAAGGGTCACAGCGTGCAGGTGTTTTTCACGCAGTACTGGGAAGAGTTCAATCTCTCTGCCCTCGACCAACTGCCAGTTGATCCGGGTGACGAGTGGATCTACCTGAAGGCGCGGGAAGGAAAACAGCAGCTCGAAATCCTCACCGCTGAATTGCCGGATGGGTTTCGCTTCCAGGTGGGGATCAGTTCGGCCGACCGGCAATTGATTCTGGATCAGTTTACCGACACCCTGCTTTTCGTCACCGTTCCGCTCGTCCTGCTCGGCATGGCCGGCGGTTCCTTTGTGGCCCGGCGCATTCTCAGCCCGTTGCGCCACCTGATCCGGACCGTCGTCGCCATTCAAGCCGGGCAGATGGAAGCACGCGTGCCACGCAGTCACAACCGGGATGAGCTGGATGAGCTGGGACGCTTGTTCAATGAAATGACCGGCCAGATCCAACGCCTCATTCGCGGCATGAAAGACGCCCTGGACAACGTTGCGCATGACCTGCGCACCCCGATGACGCGCTTCCGCAACCGGGCGGAAACCGCGCTGCACCAAGAAGGCAACCCGCTCGCCTATCGTGAAGCCCTGCAGGACTGTATTGAGGAATCGGACCGCATTCTCGGCATGCTGGCCATTCTGATGGATATTTCCGAGGCGGAAACCGGCACCCTGCGTCTGCAGCGCCGCCGGGTTGACCTGGTCGCACTGGTTGGGGCGGTCGTCGATATGTACCAATACGTCGCCGAGGAGAAAGGCATTGGGATCCATCTTCAGTTGCCTCCCCGCATGGAACTTGAACTTGATCCGGAACGCATCAGCCAGGTGCTGGCTAACCTGCTCGACAATGCGGTGAAGTACACGCCACCGGCCGGCCGGATTGATCTGGCCGTATTAGCGGAACCCGGACAGGTGCGGATACAGGTGGAGGATAACGGCGGCGGACTCGATCCGGCCGAGATCGATCATCTCTGGGAGCTACTTTATCGTGGCCGCCAAGCCACTCAAAAGGGGATCGGTCTCGGACTCAGCCTGGTGCGCGCGATCGTGCAGGCGCACGGCGGCACAGTCAGCGCACGGTCGGCCGCCACAGGCGGGGCACTATTCGAAGTGCTCCTGCCCGACCCGGCAACCCAACCGGCCAGCGTGGACAGTCCACCCGAAGACAGGCTGGGAGGGAAAACTTAGCGTATCAGTCAGCACCCCGAGCCAACCGCCAAATTCACTGTAAACATTACAGGAATGTAACCCGGCGGAAAGTTCACCGTAAGGTTCGCGCAAGTCCACGGCAAGGTTCAGGGAACAGAATGGTCTCCTCTAAACAAACCAATGGAGCAGATCATGATTGAATTCGCCGTGGGTATTGCACTGATTGTTATTGCCGTGTTTTACACCATCCTCGTCAAAAAAATGCTGCATCAACCGCAACCCCCGGTATGGTGCAAAGAGGGAATGGTCGCCGACTGGCACGCCGTTATGATTACAGGCTGCTACGTCGTCGGTGTCGCCGTCATCGTAAGTTACGTCCTCAAGCACTGGCTCTGATTCTCTACCTGCCTTGTGGTGAGCCCAAAGGGTCAACACAAGGCAGCGCCAGCGGTTTGATTTCCGCTTCCCTCTGGGCGAAAACAGCTTAGTAATGCGGGCGGGCTGCTTTGGTCGGTCTGTTTTTTTGCGTCCTGGCAACGCAAAAAAACACCCAATCTGTGGGAACTGTTGGAGCATTCGGTGCAGGCTGGGGGATAATGCCCCCACGCTCATGCACTTCGCTCCCACTATCCCCTGACGTGTTCCTCCATTTCGTCACCTTGCCCCAGTTTCTGATCGGCGTCGGCCTCGGTATCGGCTACGGCCTCCTTCTGGTCGAACACGAGGACGTCCAAAAGCTTTTCATTGACGTAGCATGGTCGGGCGTTCTGGCTGCGGTCTGGTTTTCCCTGTGCATCATCTACAACCGATGGACCGGTTTCATCTACTGACAAGAGGAGCCATGTCCGTCCACACCCTCAGTCGGCTGCGTCAAAACCTGTACAAGCTGCCCATGGGCAGGTTTCTTCCACTTATCGTCGCTTACGTCCTTGCGCTGACGCTCCTGTACTTCGCCTCGAAACCGCCATCCGAAGGGTCTTTCGTTCAGACCGATGGCGCCAGCGGATCGGCGCGGCTGGTGGCGCGTGACGGCCGCGCCACTTTGACGGTACAGGACGGCCTCTACGCCCTGACCCTGGCTGGCCGATTCACCACCTCATTCTGGCGGGAACCCATCATGGTCCTCCACCTCGACAAGCCCTTCATGGGAGATACGGAACTGGTGTTTACGCTCCAGCCCCCGCACACCTGGCATTGCGCCGAGTGCTTCCGCCTGTCGCGCAGCTTTACCGGAACACAGGCGCTCGCCTCGGCAAAGAGAATGATCCGGGAAGATCTGGCAGGGAAAAAGGGGCTCTGATCGACCGGCAACCTGGACGCGCAGCCGTTGATTCAGGGTTACCTATAGCGTGCGCGCAATACGGAATCCGTCAAAACTGCAACAACTCCCTTGGGCGTTCATATTGCGGTAAGCAGAACGGACGCAGCCCGGAATGCTGTCCCAGGACCCGCCTCGCAGCACGCGGTTCTCGGTCTTGCCGATCTCCCAGGCGCTGCCGTCCGTTGGCGCCCCACGGTAATTGTCGTGAAAACGGTCTTCCACCCACTCCCAGGTATTCCCCAACATATCGTAGAGGCCCCACGGATTCGGCGGATAACTGCCCACCTCGACCGTCGCCTTCAGGCTTCTGCCCTTGCTGCCGCTGCCGTAACTGTAGTTGCCGTCGAAGTTGGCTTGATCGGTGCTGATCGTCTCGCCGGTGAAAAACGGGGTCGTTGTCCCGGCACGGCAAACGTATTCCCATTCCGCCTCGGTCGGCAACCGGTAGTACTGGTCGCCCAGCTCGGCTCTGGCCTCGTGGTTGAGCCATTGGATATAGCCTTGGGCATCCTCCCAACTGACATTGATGACGGGGCGCCGCCCGCGCCCCCAGCCCTCATCCTCCGGCAGGGGATTCCCCGTCGCCCGGCAGTAGGCATCGTATTCGTCAAAGGTGACGGCAAACTTGCCGATCGCAAACCGCCGGATGACCACTTCATGTTGCGGCCCCTCGTTCTCGCGCCGCTCGGCTTCGCTTTCCGGTGACCCCATGAGAAAGCGGCCAGCCGGAATGATGAGCAATTCCGGCGCAATCGGAATATCGCGCAGCGTGTGCATACCACCTGCCTTTGGCGGCGCCGACCGTGCCAGGAGAATTCTCCTTGTGTTTTGCCGAATCTCGCGTTCGGCCCGCCGCAGCTCCTCGATGCGGCTCACCACAGCCGGTGCCTGCACGCCAGACCCTGCTTCGTCCGCCTTTGCCTGTGCCCCCCCCGTTGATGGGCGGATAAACGCATTAATGCCCCGGATCAGACGTTCCATCTGGTTCATAAAATCCGGACCATCATTGATCGACAACCCGCTCAGCAGGGCCAGCTCGGCCAGGGATGCGGGCAAGTCGCTCTCCTGAGCGCGCGCCGCTCCGTCGACATAGACCGGGACAACCGGAACTCCGGCAGCCAAGGCCGACTCGATAGCGACACGCTGGCAGTCGAACGGCTCATGCAGGCTCGATGATCCGTCCTCGGACGGCGTCAGCCAGTGTTTGCCCATGATCGCCAGCAATACATCGCATGGACCAATGCGCTCGGCAAAATGCTTGCGGATATTGACGCCCAGCGGAGGCTCGCCGGCATCGCAGAGAATGGACCCCGGCCCGAGACGCTCCTGCAGACGGCGCGCAATCCGTCCGGCAATCTCCTGGCTCTCGTCGCGACGGTATGAAACAAAAATCTTGGTCATGTCTATCTACCTCCTACCGGCGGCGTATTGTACCGAAGGATGGGCCAATTCAGTTGGGTTTCGCTCGTTAAAAGCCCCGGTTCAGACATCGTTTTGTTGCGGGCTCAGGAAGCGTTCGGCATAGGTACGAAACACCGCACTGCGCACGAACACATCATACAAATCGGGGTCAATGTGTCCGGTATTCTTGAAGTTTTCCATGATGGCCAACGCCTGCGACAGCTTCATCGCCTCCTTGTAGGGCCGGTCCTTGGCCGTCAGTGCCTCGAAAATGTCGGCAATGCCCATCATGCGCGCCTGTACGCTCATCTGGTCGCGGGTCAGACCGCGCGGATAGCCCTTGCCGTCCATGCGTTCGTGGTGCCCCCCGGCATACTCGGGAACATTTTTCAGGTGCTTGGGCCAAGGCAGCTGCTCCAGCATTTTGATGGTGGCAACGATGTGGTAATTGATGATTTCCCGCTCCTTGGCCGTCAGCGTGCCGGCGCGAATCGTCAAGTTCTCGACCTCGTTGTCATCAAGGAAGGGGGCCTCGACACCTTCAGCATTGACCCAGCGGTACGCACCGGCAATACGATGAACGCGTTCGACATCCTCGTCGCGCATGCGTTCGCCGCCAATGTTGACGTGACGCAGGAATTCCCGGTCCGCCTGGATCTGGCCGAGCCGCTTGCGCCAGTTCTCCTCCGCCAGCGGCGGCGGCAGGCCTTCGCCAATGGCACGCCACATCTCGATTTCAGCGTCGCGCTTCAAGACCTCGAAACGGGTGTCGATGAGCCCAATGCGGTCAAACAGGGTTTGCAGCTTGGTTGCCTTGTCAACGACATGCACCGGCGTCGTCACCTTGCCGCAATCGTGCAGCAGCGCCGCGATCTTGAGTTCGTAGCGGTCCTTATCGGTCAGATGGAAATCAGCCAGCGGGCCTTCCTTGGTCTCATTGACCGCCTCGGCCAGCATCATGGTGATTTCCGGCACGCGCTGGCAATGGCCGCCAGTGTAGGGCGATTTTTCGTCAATCGCCAAGTTGATGAGCTTGATGAAGGACTCGAACAGTTCTTCCATCTGGGCAATCAACTGACGGTTGGTCAGGGCAACCGCCGCCTGCGAAGCAAGCGATTCGGCCAGACGCTGGTCGGCCATGGAAAACACCACCACCTCGCCCGTTTCCTGGTCAATCGCATTGATCAGTTGAAGAACACCAATAATCTCCCCCTCGTGGTTCTTCATCGGCACGGTCAAAAAGGATTTCGAACGGTAGCCGGTGTTCTGGTCAAAGCGGGAAGTACCAGAAAAATCGAAGCCTTTGGCAACATAGGCATCGGCAATGTGCACCGTCTCACCCGTCAGGGCGGCGTAGGCCGCCACCATGCTGTTGTTGGGGGCGCCGTCCTCCTTGTAGAGCGGCAAATCCTGGAATTTATCGGAGATGGGCTGGCCGCTGGTGCCACCAAAAGCAACCTTCAGCGTATCGTTGCGGACGATCTCGAAATGCAGGTGACGCTTGTCCTCCGAGACAAGGTAGAGCGTTCCACCATCCGCATGCGTGATGTTCTTGGCGGCAAGCAGAATCTTTTCGAGCAGGCGCGGCAAGTGCCGCTCATTGGAGAGTGAAGCGCCGATGTCGTTGAGGCGATCCAGCCGGCGAAACAGGTTGTCTGTACTTGCGTCCATGTTCTCCCCTCCACCGCACCCTTGGCCAGAAGAGCCGGGCATTGTTGCGCCGTCTACTTGATGCAGACCGCCCGCACCTGCTTGATATCGGTAATGCCTTGCAGCACCTTGTCAATCCCGTCCATCTTCAGGGTACGCATTCCCTCGTTGAGCGCCAGCGCGAGGATTTCCGCCACCCGCGCCTTCTCCTGAATCAGCCTCTTGACGGAATCGGTGCCGACCAGCAACTCATGCAGACCCACCCGCCCCTTGTAGCCAGTATCGTTGCAGGCTTCGCAGCCCTTGGCCCGGTACAGGGTGAATTGGCCATCCTTGGCAAAACGATTGACCCAATCCTTGTAAACCGCTTCCAGCGAACCCTTGGGATCTTTTTTCCAGCTTTCGGTATTGGTCAGTTCCTCACTGTATTCGTGCAATAGCTGGCGGATTTCGTTTTGATCCGGGTGGTAAGCCTCCTTGCAATTTTTGCACAAACGCTTGCCGAGGCGCTGAGCCAGAATGCCCAGCAAGGCATCGGCAAAGTTGAAGGGGTCCATACCCATGTCGAGCAAGCGGATAATCGACTCTGGCGCCGAATTGGTGTGCAGGGTAGCAAACACCAGGTGGCCGGTGAGCGAGGCCTCAATACCGATACCGGTGGTCTCGGCATCGCGCATTTCGCCCACCATGATGATGTCCGGGTCGGCCCGCAGAAAGGCTTTCATAATGACAGCAAAATCGAGGCCAGCCTTCTTGTTGATCTGAACCTGACGCAAGCCCTTCTGGGTGATTTCGACCGGGTCTTCCGCCGTCCAGATTTTGGTGTCGGGCTTGTTGAGATGGCCCAGTACCGAGTGCAGGGTGGTCGTCTTGCCCGAACCGGTTGGGCCGCAGACAAAAAAGAGTCCGTAGGGCTTCTCGACACACTTGATGAGATTCTCGAGATTATGCGGCGACAGGCCCAGATCCTTGAGCGGCAGCGGCTCGCCCGCCGCCAGGATGCGCATGACGATATCTTCCACGCCACCGGCGGTGGGAATGGTCGCCACCCGCAACTCGATATCCAGCGGACCGTATTTCTTGAATTTGATCTTGCCGTCCTGCGGTTTGCGCTTTTCCGAAATATCGAGGTCACACATGATCTTGAGGCGAGTCACCAGGGCGGAGCGGAAGGCGGCCGGCACCTCGATGTAATTGATCAGGGAGCCGTCCTTGCGGATGCGCACGCCGGTCTTTTCCTTGCCCGGACGCGGCTCGATGTGGATATCCGAAGCCCCTTGTTGATAAGCGTCGATGATGATCTTGTTGACCAGCTTGACCAATTCGTTGTCGGCAGCGGCGGAAACGTCGTCGCTCGTCGACTCAACACCTTCCTCGCTCTCCCCCAAACCGGAAAGCAGATCATCCATCGACCCGACGTCGGAAAGCGCCCCAAAGAACTGATCAACGGTCTGTCCGAATTCCTTGTTGGTGGTGACCCGGTAGACGATTTTTTTCTTGGTAAACACGTTGTCCGGCATGCGTCCAGCCCGGACGCGCTCGGGGTCAGGCGCCATGACGATGAGGCCTTCCTGCGTTTCCTCGAGCGGAAGCCACTGCTGCCCGTCCACAAATTCACGCTTGATGTTCTTCAAGAGATCGGTCGGCTTGATGCGCTCCTGCTTGAAGGGCTCGTAAGGCACGCCAAAAAACTTGGATAGCGCCTGCCCGATCACTGGTATCTTGACGCTGAAATCCTTGACCAGCACTTCCTCGACATCGCAGCCCTTGGTACGGGCCGTGCGCTGGGCCTGCTCCAGTTCGGCAATGGAAATGACACTATCGGCCACCAGATGGTCGTATTTGCTGCGGATGACGTGCGCCGGCCGTTGCCGCTGGGCAAAGGCGATGGCCAGGGTTTGCGCCAGTTCGGCGATGCCCTCTTCGGCCAGTTTGGAAAACGGCTCGTCCGATTTGTTGTTGATGAGCTGCACCACCCCCATCAGCGTTCCGGTGTTATCGAGGATGGGCGAGACCAGCATCTGCTTGGATCGGTAGCCGGTGCGCTTGTCCACCGCCGTCAGGAACTGCATTTTCGGACTGTATTGCTTCAGTTCCTCTTCATCATAGACATCCCGGATATTGACAGCGCGCTTGGTCGAAGCAACGTAGCCGGCAATCGACTGGTCGTTGATCGGCAGCTTGAGATCCTTGAAGGAGTTGAGCCCGGTCTTGATCTTGGAAATGATGCTCTGGTTGTCCTCGCCCATCGCATAAATGGTCAGTCGATCCGCATCGAACAGACTACAGATGTCCTGCCCCAGTTCCAGCATGATCTCGTCGACGTTATTGGTCGCATGGATCTTGTTGGTGACATTGTGCAGGTTCTTGAGAAAAACCAGACGGCTTGCTACATCACTCATTCCAACCTCGCTGATCCGCTCATTTCTTGTCCCTTGCCAATCCGCCCTCCAGCCAGAAGGCGGTCAATCCGTATTGCGCCAGCAAGAAAGCGGCCGACAAACTGCGGCGCCCACTGTGGCAGTAAACAACATATTCCTTGCTTTTGTCGAGCACATCAAAAGCACTGCGGATTTCATTGAGCGGAATATTGAGCGCCCCGGTCAATCCGTCCTGCATGAACTCGGCCGGGTAACGCACGTCAATCCACAGGGCAGATCCCTTCGCAACACGCCGCTCAGACTCGGCGCGGCTCAGCGTATGTAAAAGAGGCTTTTGCATGTGCTCGGCAAAATCGGGCTTGAGCAAGCGCCACAAAACGCCATCCGTCTTCATGGTCACAGTGGCATTGCGCGGTTCGCCCGTCACCAGCGCTTCAGCGCCAAAAGCGTCTCCCGATTTCAACTCGGCGACGCGCAATTCAGCGCCGGAAACCTTGCGTGTGACCTCGCAGCGCCCGGACTCAATAATGTAATAGCAATCCCCCTCGTCGCCCTCGCGCAGAATGACCTGATTGCGCTTGGTCTTGACCCGCTCGAAGCGCTTGACCAATTCGCTCAAGCGCTCAGGCGACATACTCGACAAAGCTCCGCCAAACAGCGATCCAGTCTGGAACAGGTCCGCCAGGTTGTGCCAGGCACGCTCCTTGGGCTTGTCTTCATTCGGCAGCGCTGCTGCGGTCGAAAGCTGATCCCAGGTCATCATGATGTCCAGCAGGTCGCTGTCGATGCGCATCACGTAGACCGGGGTCATCGCCTTGCTCGACTCCGGAAACGCCGTCTTCTGCCCGAGCGGCCAATTCGCCTCATCGCATCCCCCCACCATCAGGCAGGAGCAACCGCCGGGCAGCCAGACCCGCAGCTCGCCGCGCAACAGATAGACCAACTGCCAGTCCGGATTGACGCCGCGCAAGGGGTCACTGCCGATATCGTGATACTCGAGGCTGCAGATTCCGGCCAATTCCTTTTGCCGCTCAAGCGACAGGCCATGGATCGGCTCCAGCCAACCCAGCACGTCCAGGTTCAGCTCCATAACCAGACTCCAGCTCTGCCGCACCGCAGAATACCGTCGCGAACCGCGTTCATTTCCTCCCCTTCGCCAGGCCACCTTCCAGCCAGGAAGCATTCAAGCCGCGCTGCGCCAGCAAGAAGGCGGCTACCGAACTGCGGCGCCCACTCTGGCAATAAACGATATATTCTTTTTTCTTGTCCAGAACATCGGCGGCGTTGCGGATCTCTTTCAGGGGAATATTGAGCGCTCCCTTCAGGCCATCCTGCCCGAATTCAGCCGGGTAGCGGACGTCAACCCACAAGGCCTTGCCGCTGGCAACGCGGCGCTCCGCGTCGGCACGCTCGACCCCATGCAAAAGGGGCGCTTGTAGAAATTCGACGAAATCGGGTTTGGAAAGGCGCCAGAGAGCGCCGTCGGTCTTCATCCGGACATTGGCGTTGCGGCGCTCGCCGGCCACCAGTGCCTCTTCGCCAAACGCATCGCCGGCCCGGATTTCCGCCACCCAGATTTCCGCGCCGGAAACCTGCCGCGTCACTTCGCAACGCCCGGACTCAACAACGTAGTAGTAGTCCCCTTCCTCGCCCTGTGTGATGATCGTCTGGCCCCGCTTGGCCTTGATCCGCTCGAAACGCGGCATCAATTCGCCGATCTGCGCCGGCGGCAATTGGGCCAGTGCGCCTCCGACCAGCGAACTGGTGTGAAAAATACCCGACATGGTGCGCCAGACAGTCGCATCCTTGGCTCTGCTGCTCGCCGGCGGTGCGGCGGCGCAAAGCTGATCCCACGTCATCAGGATGTCGAGCTGGTTACTGTCCAGACGGAGCAATTGAACATCAGTGATCGCCTTGCTCGAGACCGGCATGGGAAATTGTTGCCCGAGTGGCCAATTCGCTTCGTCGCACCCCCCCACCATCAGGCGGGCGCCACCCCCCGGCAGGTTCACCCGCAATTCTCCGCGCAGCAGGTAAATCAACTGCCCGGCAGGATGGATCAGACGCAGCGGATCGCTGCCAAGATCATGGTGTTCGGCGCTGCACATGCGTGCCAATTCCCTCTGCCGTTCCTCAGAAAGACTATGAATCGGCTCCAGGCGCCCCAGGATTTCCAGTGTCAGTTCCATCTTCGCACCGCCTCAGAATTCGAACACCAGATTGTTCTGCAACATCCCGGCCTTGTAATCCCCCAGGCAGTCCTCGATTTCCTCCATGGTCAGTTCGATTTGGCCGGGCTTCAGATGCGTCACGAAAATTTCGCAGTCACGTTCCAGCTTTTCCAGTTCCTGTGCCAACAAACTTGGGCAGTAGTGCTTGGACATACGGGCCATCAGTTCCTCACGGTTTGAGAAGGCGCACTCGATAATCAGGTATTTGAGGTCGGTGATCGCATTCACCATTTTCCAGAAGGGATCGCAAATGCAGGTATCGCCGGAGAACACCAAGCTCCCTTCGCCCGAAGACAAGTGGTAACCGACCGCCGGCACGGTATGGTTGGCCGGAAGCGCGGTGAATCGCCGGCCGCCGATATCGACGGCGCGCCCAAGCTCGATGCTCTGAAAACGCAGCACCGGCTTTTCCGGTGAGGGAATTTCAGAAAAGTCGGGCCAGATCGCCCAGTTGAAAATATGGTTGCGCAGTATGGTCAACACCGCCTCGGTACCGTAGACCGTCACCGGTTTTTGCCGCCGGTCGAATACGGTATCGATCATCAACGGCAACGCAGCGATGTGATCCATGTGGGTATGGGTCAGGAAGACATGATCGATCATTGACAACTCGGTGATCGAAAGGTCCGTGACCCCGGTTCCTGCATCGAGCAGAATATCGTGGTCGATGAGCATGGAGGTCGTGCGCAAATGCCGGCCGCCAATCCCGCCGCTACAGCCCAGAATCCGTAATTTCATGGTCACTTGGTCTCAAACGTGGTCACACCATCCCAGGATTCGCCTGGCGGGTTGGCGCGATAATGGCCGATACGATCAACATACACCTTATAAAGCTTGCACTCCGGCGCGCGTTGCAACAGATTGAGCAGTTGCAGCTCGGCCCCGTCCCAATCTTGCGCCCGGTACAAACGCAGCGCCTGTTGCCAGAGTTTCAATTCGTCCTGCACCTCTTTGCCGACTTCGCTGACCAGGCCCAGGGGTTCGTAAATTCCGACCGGATCATCCTTGCCCTTGGGACGCACACGGTCAACCTCGCGGAAGAGAATGTCTTTGGCCATTGTCCGCGTGCCCTCGCCCGCAAGGACGCCTACGCCGTACTGTTTGGTCAGACCTTCAAAACGTGAAGCCGTATTCACCGCATCGCCCATCACCGTATAGGCCTTGCGGATCGGCGAGCCCATATCGCCCACCGTCATCGGGCCGGTATTGATGCCGACGCCGATATGCAACTCCGGCCAGCCGCGCGCCTTGAAAGGTTCGTCCAGCTCGCGCAAGGCACGCTGCATTTCAAGCGCCGTCAGCACGGCCTCGCGGGCATGCTCGGCATTGGCAACCGGCGCGCCCCAAAACGCCATGATGGCATCGCCAATGTATTTGTCGAGGGTTCCCCGCCGATTGCGGATGACGTTGGTCATCTTGCCGAGATAGGCGTTCATCAACTGCGCCAGTTCCCCCGGATCCAAGCCTTCCGATATGGTCGTAAACCCGCGCACATCGGAAAACAGCACCGTCAACTCCTCCTTCTTGCCTTCCATGCTGTAGGTTTCCGGATTCTTGGCCATTTCGTCGACCAGTTCCGGCGGCACATATTGTCCGAACAGATCGGTAAACTGGCGTTTCGTTCTTGATTCCACAAAATAACCCCAGGCCGCGTCGATGCCATAGAGCATCAGCGCCAGGATCAAAAAGGAGGCAATCGGCACCACCATATCCGCCGAACTCCAAAGCACATAATTCAGCATCCCTGCCGCCAGCAAGCTGCCCGCGGCCAGCAGGCTGGCGCGCAACGGGGAAAGCAGCGGCAGAAGAACAATCAGCACAGTACCCAGAAAGAAGATTTCCAGCACCTCGATCGCGTAGACGTAGGATGGCTTCTGCTTGATTTTCCCATCCAGCATGCCGGCCACCAGATTGGCGTGAATCTCGACCCCGGGATACGTCGCGCCAACCGGAGTGGCGCGCAAATCCATCAGACCGGGCGCACTGGTTCCGACCACAACAATTTTGCCCTCCAGTTTCTGGGCATCAACACTGCCACGCAGGACATCAACTGCAGAAATATAGGGAAAACTCCGCTCCGGGCCGCGGTAGGGAATCAGCGCCGCCACTTGATCGTCCACTGGAATGCGCAAGGTGCCGGAGGCGGAAGACACTTCGAGCCACTCCATGCCAGAATCCTTATCCGGGAAGCCCGGCCGGATGGCGGCATTCCCCAGCTTCAGGCGCAGCATGGCGAGCGACAGCGCCTCATAACACCCGCCCTCGTGCTCAACGAGGAGCGGCACCCGGCGCGAAATCCCGTCAAAATCAACGAGCGGATTGAAATGCCCGGCGCTGGCCGTCGTTTCCTGAAACTCGGCGAGATTGGCACCATACCCCTTCCAATGCGTGAAGGTCACTGGCCGGCCCCGGAAATCCGCAAGGTTGAACAAGGGCGGCGGCAAAGCGCCGCTTTTGCCCGCATCGTCCTGACCCGAAAAATAATATCCCAGCACCACCGGCCGGCCTTTCAGCGTTTCGGCAAACTGGCGGTCATAGTCGAGTTTCCGGCGCAGCCCCCCGAGCGCCTCCTGGTAGGCCTTGTTGTCGCGGAATTCGCCTTTGCCAATCTCTTCCAGGACCTTCAACCCGGAACTTTCATCCGGCTCGGCAAAGACAACGTCGAATCCGACCACCGCCACCTTGTAGTGATCGGTCAGTTGCCGGACCAACAGAGAAACCCTGTCGCGGCTCCAGGGCCACCGTCCCTCCTCGGCGAGGCTTTTCTCGTCAATGTCAACGACGACGACCCGGTCGTCAAGGCCGCCGGGTGCCGACAGGCGCAAACGCGCATCGTACAAATAGGCATCAACCAGGCTGACGAAGGGAATCTGCCACCAGCCCACCACATGCCCCAGGAACACCAGCATCAGCGCGGCGCCCAAGGCAAAGCGGATAGCGTACTGTTTCAAGGCAACCCTGCCAGGCAAAAATGAGCTTAGGTTTTGAAGTAGAACTCCATCTTGATACCGGCGATTTCAATCACATCGTGATCCTCCAGTTGATAGGCCTGCGGATCGAGCGAATTGCCGTTCACGATCGGATAGTGCGCACCCTCGACATGGGTCAGGAAGTAACCATGCGGACGCTTGGCGATGACCGCCACTTGCACGCCGGGCTTGCCCAGGGTGGTCAGCGTTTTGGTCAATTCCAGTTCCTTGCCGATATTGGGTCCGTTGAGCAACTGGATGACAGCCGGCAACTGCTGCTGGACCGGGGCGGCCGGCGCTTGCCCGGCTGCCGGCGCGACAGCGGCGGCTGCGATTGAAGCGGTTGCCTGCCCAACAGGCGCGCTCGTTTTTTCCGGCTCGATACCCACCACCGTCTGCGCCGCCGCACGCGCCTGAGCCTCCTCCGCAGGTGGAGGCGCCTTCAAACCGCCCGGACGCATGATCATGGTTTTCTCGAAATCGGCATTGGCCGCCACCGGTGCCTCATTGATGTACTTGAGCTTGTACTTGCCCAATTCAACAACGTCGTTGTTCTTGAGGAAATGCTTCTTGACCGGCTGGCCATTGACCAGAGTGCCGTTGGTGCTGTTCAAATCCTCAAGAAACGAGTCGTTGAGGATGGTGACGATGGCGGCGTGCTCGCCGGAAATCGCCAGATTGTCGATCTGGATGTCGTTATGCGCCTTGCGCCCGATGGTAATGCGCTCCTTGTCGAGCGGAATTTCCTTCAAGACCAGACCATCCATGGAAAGGATCATTTTTGCCATCTTGCCGTCCTCATCACTTGAACCAAGCCAGCAGCTTCCGCCACCAGCACACCGGCGCAGCAAAATCACCGCGCACTTTGACCAGAATGGCCGAAACATTGTCCCGGCCGCCATTATCGTTCGCCATCTGAATCAACTGATCCGCCGCCAGTTCCAGATTGTTCTGCAGGGTTTGCAGGGTCAGGCCGATTTCCTCATCCTCGACCATGTCATTGAGCCCGTCCGAACAGAGCAGATAGATGTCGCCTGGCAACACGTCATAGTCGTGGATTTCAACCTCGACTTCGGGATCCACCCCGAGGGCGCGCGTCACCAGGTTCTTGTTCTGCGAGAACTTGGCCTCCTCGGCCGAGATCATGCCACTATCGAGTTGTTCCTGCAAAAGCGAGTGGTCGCGCGTCACCTGCGAAAACGCCTCCCCCCGCAGGCGATACAGGCGCGAGTCGCCGATATGGCCGACCGTCATCTGGTTCTCGTAAAACCAGGCAACGACCAGGGTTGTTCCCATGCCCGCGTACAGAGGCTGGCTTTGCGCCGCCTTGAAGATGGAATCGTTGGTGATGGCCACCTGCTGAGCGATATGAACGTGCGAGAGGCGCTTGCCAGTGGCGGGATCACTCTCCTGGGGCCGACAACTGTCGATCAGCGGCTGCAAACCTGTCGATAGCAGGGTGATCGCCATGCCACTCGCCACCTCGCCGGCGTTATAGCCTCCCATGCCGTCCGCCAGAATCACCAGGCCTCGGCTCACATCGCCAAAGACGGCATCTTCGTTATGGCCGCGCACCATACCCGGATCGGTGCGTGCAACGACTTCGAGCGCCTCCACCAGTTTCATCGTCATTTCCCCTTGGCTCTCATAAACGGATATCCACATCGACAGACTGATGAGCAGCGGCGCTCCCGCCCAACTGCGCCAGACAGGCCCTCAGGTCCGCCGCCATTTCGGCGCCGCGCTGGTAGCGTGCTGCGGCATCCTTGACCAGAGCCTTGTCGATAACAGCGATGACCGATGCCGGCAGCTGCGGATTGAGCGCCGAAAGGTCCTGTGGTGCCTCGTTGGCGATTTTGAACATCAGTTGCGCCATCGAGTCTCCAACAAAGGGCAGCTGGCCGCAACACATCTGATAAAGGGTGACTCCGAGCGAGAAGAGATCAGAACGACCATCGATCTTCTTGCCCACCAACTGCTCGGGCGACATGTAGGAGGGCGTCCCCAGCACCATGCCGGTCTTGGTCTTGCTGGAATCGGTAATGCGGGCAATGCCGAAGTCCGTCACCTTCACCTGGTCAGATTCCGGCTCATACATGATATTGCCCGGCTTGATGTCCCGATGCACCACGTTGTTCTGGTGGGCGTAATCCAGCGCATCGGCGACACGGGCGATAATCGACAACGCTTTTTCCAAAGGCAGAAGCGCACCCGGCTTGGTGAAGGGCACCAGGTCCTTGCCCTTCAGAAATTCCATGGCGATATAAGCCAGATCCTGTTCTTCGCCAGCGTCATACATGGTGACGATATTAGGATGGTTGAGCCGCCCCGCTGTCTCGGCCTCGCGGAAGAAGCGTTCCTTGACCTCGACCAGTTCGTCCTCGTCAAACTCCTGCGATAAGGCCATGGTCTTGATAGCGACAACACGGTTGATTTTGGGATCGCGCCCCAGATACACCACCCCCATCGCGCCCTTGCCCAGTTCCTTTTCCACCTGATAGCGGCCCAGCATGGGCTTCTCTGACTGCCCCTCGACGATGACCGTGCCCCCGATGGCCTGTCCGCGACTGCTGCCCAACAGGACGGTTTCGGACATCTTCTTGGCGAGCGCGAGCTTGTGCGGCAAATCACGGAAATCGAGCTTGTAATCGGCCATGTAGCGGTACACCGCCTCGGCCTTGTTGAACTGGCGCTTCCTTTCGTAGTCCAGCGCCAAGTTGTAGAGATTTTCCATCAAGCCGTCGTCCATCGGACACTTGCGGAATTTGTCAAAGGCCATGTCCAGCTGCCCTTGGCCCTGGAAGGCCAAACCAAGCATGCGGTTCGACTCGGCCGATTCCAGATCGGCCCTCTCCTTGCCGCGCTCGGTCACCAGGAAGCGTTTGGTGGTCAACAGCAGGTGTCCGAACAGCAGGAGGGTTGCAGGCAGCATCAAGCGGATCCATAGGCCACCCCCCACCATCAAGCCGAAATGCCCGCCGATCAGCACCACTAAAAACAACACCGTTGCCCCAGCGCCCACACCCGCCGACAGGCGGGGCAGCAGGAAAATCAGGTAAGCCGCGATCAGCAGATAAGCTGCAATGCTGACCAATACGCCCCACGTCGGTGTAATGAAAAAATGCTGCTGCAGAATACTGGACACCGAATGCGCCATGTTGAGCACCGGGTCCATCGATGACGAAACCGGCGTCACCATCGGGCTGCCCACGCCTTCGGCCGTTCCGCCAATCAGGACGATCTTGCCGGCGTACTTGCTGGCCGGAATTTTGCCGGAAACCACATCGTAAAAGGAATCCACCTGAAAGGCCGGCCGGGCTTCCGTGCCTTTATAGAAAAACGTGTTCATCAGGGTGGATTCGTCGGTGGGAATGCGCAAGTTGCCGAGCTTGACCTCTTCACCCAGTTTGATTTCGATATCCTTTTCTATCGTCAGATTGCGGAATTTCGCTGCAATCACCAACGCCATCGAGGGATAAAACTCATCGTAGTATTGAACGACCAAGGGCTCGGCGCGGATCGCCCCATCGACGTCCCTAAGGTAATTCAAATGTCCGAGAGCGGAAGCCTTGCTTCCCAGCAGTTCTATCGGATATTGGACCGAAAACGCTTCCAGCGCGCCGCCCCCTTCCTGTTTTTGCACCTTTTCTAGCCGATTCTTCGCCACAAAAGCAGGCAAGGCTTTGTCCGGCCTACCCTGCGCAGCGCCAATCTTGAAGGTCATCGGCAACAGGACGGAATTGGCCCTGCCATAGCTTTCCGACAACTTGCGATCAGTATTGAGGGCGCTTTCAGCCTCCTTCAGCAAAGCCGCGATTTTCTCGGTATCCGGCGACGCGCTCGCCCCTTCGGGCACAGGCTGGCTGATGATCTCCATCAGCTTGGTGATGTACTGATAACCTGAGCTAACCTGCGGCTCGTACAGCAGCACCGTATTGCCAATCACCTTCGCTTTACCAGCCACCAAGAGATCCGTCATTTTGGCATGCACTTCGCGCGACCACGGCCAGCGGCCGATATTGGCGATGCTGGTATCGTCAATGGCAATTACTGCAATTTCGCTGAAAGGCGTCTTGCTGGAAAATCGCACGCCCATGTCGTAGGCCTTGCGCTCCAGACTCTGAATCAGATCCGTGCCAGCGACCGCCAGCATGACAATGGCCAAAACCAGCCCGATCAACCAATCCGCCTTCCAGAACCCTGCTCTTGCCATCTGCCGCACCCGCCTCCCCTGGCTCAAACAACCGAAAAACAGTTGCTTGCCCGCTATTCTTACGCGGGTTTCTTATGTGAGTCAAATTGACTTTGCGTGATTTGCCGCCCGGATGGGCAAAAGTGGGAAATATCGCAGCCCCGGCAGGCCGCACACCAGCGGAATCATCGAGCTCAATCCGGGAGCTAAGTCAGACTGGGTTATCGATGTCGACGAAGGTGCATTCCAGCCCGAACTGCCCAACCAGATAGGCTGTCAGTGCTTCAAGTCCGAAGCGTTCGGTGGCATGGTGTCCACAGGCCAAGTAAACGACGCCGGCCTCACGCGCCAGATGCACATTCTGCTCCGAAATCTCGCCACAGACATAGGCATCCAGACCCAGGGTCACTGCCTCCTCAAAGTAGGCTTGCGCGCCGCCGGAGCACCAGCCCAAACGCCGCACCCGCCGCTCTTGCGGCCCCACCAGCAAGGGCACGCGGCCAAGTACCCGCGCCAGGCGGGCTGCCAGATCGGCCGCTGTGTCGCCGCACGGGTCATTTCCCTGCCAGGCCAGCTCCTGCTCGCCAAAGCGCCCCGTGGCTTCCCAACCCAGACGTGCCGCCAGTTGCGCGTTGTTACCCAGTTGCGGGTGCGCATCCAGCGGCAAATGGTAGGCGATCAAATTAAGGTCGTTAAGGATCAAGGTTGCCAGCCGCCGCCGCCGGACTCCGGTAATGCAGGCATCCTCGCCGCGCCAGAAATAGCCATGATGGACCAGAACGGCATCGGCGCTGTCCGCCACGGCGCGATCAAGCAAGGCCTGGCTGGCCGTCACTCCGGCCACAATCCGCCTGACTTCCTCGCGTCCTTCCACTTGCAGGCCGTTTGGGCAATAATCCCGAAATCTGGAGTTGTCCAGCAGTTGGTTGAGCGTGCTCACCAGTTCGTCGCGTTTCATCGGATCGGGTCTCCATGCGCAGGTTATGGCTGATTTTTGCACAAAGCGTCACACTTCTGCTGGCTGCTTTCTTTATTGTCGCCACCCTCAAGCCCGAATGGCTGGGCAAACGACAGCCCGGCACGGTCGCCGTACAGCTCGCCGCGCCGCAACCGGAGGCCGCGCCGCAGGCCGCCACCTCCTACCGCGATGCCGCCCGCAAAGCCCTACCCGCCGTGGTACATATCTACACCACCCAGGAAATCAAGGCGCCCCGCAATCCTCTTCTCGACGACCCGATTTTCCGCCACTTTTTCGGCGACCGTTTTGAAGGCGGCGGAACCCAAAAGAGCGCCGGCCTCGGTTCCGGCGTCGTAGTCAGCGGCGATGGCTACATCCTGACCAATTTTCATGTCATCGAGGCCGCCAGCGAAATTGAAATCGCCCTGAACGACGGGCGCACGCTCAAGGCCAACGTGGTCGGCAGCGACCCGGAATCCGACCTGGCAGTACTCAAGATCAACGCCGACAAACTGCCCGCCGTCACCTTTGGGCAGATGGACAGCCTGCGCGTCGGCGATGTCGTGCTCGCCATCGGCAACCCCTTTGGCGTCGGCCAGACGACGACCATGGGGATTGTCTCGGCCCTCGGCCGTTCGCACCTGGGCATCAACACCTTCGAAAACTTCATTCAGACCGACGCCGCCATCAACCCCGGCAATTCGGGCGGCGCCCTGATCGACACCAACGGCAATCTGGTCGGCATCAACACCGCCATCTATTCGCGCAGCGGCGGCTCGCAGGGCATCGGCTTTGCCATCCCGGTTTCCAGCGCCAAGGCCATCATGGAACAGATCATCCAGAACGGCCGGGTCATCCGAGGCTGGGTAGGGGTCGAAGCGCAGGAAATCACGCGCGAACTGGCCGAGTCTTTCGGCCTGGACGACATGCAGGGCGCCCTCATCGCCGGCGTCATCCAGGGCAGCCCCGCACACCAGGCCGGAATCCGGCCCGGCGATGTGCTGCTGTCGGTCAATGCGCAATCCGTCAAGGATCCGCAGATCATGCTCGACATCATCGCCAGCCTGAAACCGGAAGAAAAGGCGAGCTTCCGTCTGCTGCGCAACCGCCAAAAAATCGACATTCCGGTCAGGATCGGTAGAAGGCCGACCTTAAAACGCTGAAGCAGGCCGCCCGCGCACGGATTGATTCAGCGTTTTTTCAGCGGCGCGTCGCCAGCCAGGCGGCGAAAATTCCCAGCTCGTACAACAGACACATCGGAATCGCCAGCGCCAGTTGCGACACCACATCCGGCGGCGTAATCACGGCAGCCACAACAAAGGCGCCGACAATGAAATAGGAGCGCCAAGCCCGCAGCTTCTCCAGTGACACCACCCCCATCTTGACCAGCATCACCAGCGCCACCGGCACTTCAAAGGAAAGCCCGAAGGCAATGAACATGGTCAACACAAAGGAAAAATAGGATTCGATGTCCGGCGCCGGCGTAATGCTCTTGGGCGCGAAACCGGCGATGAATTTGAAGACCTGGCCGAACACCAGAAAGTAGCAGAAGGCCATGCCCAACAAGAACAACAGGGAACTCGAAATAATCAGCGGCAAGACCAAGCGCCTTTCGTGCAGGTAGAGGCCGGGCGCCACGAAAGCCCAGACCTGGTACAACACGAAGGGCAAGGCCAGGGCAAACGCCGCCATCGCCGTTACCTTGAGCGGCACCATGAACGGCGTCACCACGCCGATTGCCAGCATTCTGGTGCCCTCCGGCAAAGCGTGGGTCAGGGGCAGGGCAAGGAAATCATACATCGCGCTCGAGCCCGGATAAATGGAGAGCGCGACGAAGAGGAGGGCAAAAGCGAACAGGCACCGCAGCAAACGGGTACGCAATTCGATCAGGTGCGAAATGAAGGAGGCTTCTGTCTGGTCGTTCATGGCGTATCGCTTTTCCGCGCACCAGAAGCCGGCCCATCGGTCTTTTCAGCCTGTGCAGCAGACCGGGCCTCGTCAGGCAATGCCGCCATGGTGGCCCGGGCGGATTCAAGCTCACGGCGAACCTCGTCCCCCACCGCTTGCACTGAATCACGCATCTGGGACTGCATCTGCCGGAATTCCTCCAGACGGATTTCGTGTTCGATGTCCGCCCTGACTTCGCCGACATAGCGCTGCATCCGCCCAAGCAGGTGCCCCAGGGTGCGTGCCACTCCAGGCAGACGCTCGGGTCCAATGACGACCAGCGCCACCATGCCGACGACGATCAGCTCGGTCAGGTCAACGCCAAACATGACAGAATCGGGAGCGAGGGGAAAAGCGCAGCGTCTTCCGCCTCATTCCTTTTTAACGTCGACCTCGATGGTCCGGCCCGGCTGTGATGGGGCCTCCGTCGTCTTGGCCTCGGGCGTTTCGCTGCCTTCCTTCAGGCCATCCTTAAATCCCTTGACGGCAGAACCCAGATCCTTGCCGATGCTGCCCAATTTCTTGGTGCCGAAAATGAGCACGACGATCAGAAGAACGATGACCCAGTGAATCCAGCTTCCGGTTCCAGTAAACATGCGTACTCTCCACTAGTGTTGAAGCATCGGGCCGACCGGATTCGGTCCGCCAACGATGTGGGCGTGCAGGTGATCCACCTCCTGACCGCCAATGCGCCCACTATTGATGATGAGGCGAAAGCCCTCCACGCTGCCCTCCGCCCGGGCAATTTCGCCGGCTTTCTGCAGGATGCGTCCCAGCACCGCCGTATCTTCCGGCGCCACACTCGCCAACGACGTCATGTGCTTTTTCGGAACCACCAGCACATGCACTGGCCTTTGCGGGTGAATATCGCGGAAGGCGAGGATTTCGTCATCCTCATAGACCTTGCTGCAGGGAATTTCACCCCGGACGATTTTGCAGAAGAGACAATCTTGCATCACAACTCCTTAACAGGCTGATGGGACGGTAAAGCACAAACCCGGCAGGCATCAGGAGGGTGCCGCACCCTAACGTTTGGTCGCCCGTGAATTCTTTTCCTCAATACCGGAGACCCCTTCGCGTCGCTCAAGTTCCCGCCGGACATCCTCAATCGACAAATCAAAGAAGGCCAGCAACACCATCACATGATAGAACACATCGGCCGATTCACTGACAATACGGTCAGGCTGGCCGTCTTTCCCGGCCATGATGAGTTCGGCGCTTTCCTCGCCGATTTTTTTCAGGATGGCGTCCGGCCCCTTGCTGAACAATTTTGCCGTGTAGGACGTCGCGGGATCGGCATTGCGGCGCGACGCCAACGTTTGCGACAAACGGCTCAGGACTTCATCACTCATTTTGAATAAATCTCCCTGGGGTCTTTCAGCACCGGATCAACCGGCACCCAGCGCTCGCCCTGCAATTCGTTAAAGAAACAGCTTTCCCGGCCGGTGTGGCAGGCAATGCCCCCCTCCTGCTCGATCGACAGCAGCAACACATCGCCGTCGCAATCGGTACGAATGGCCCGGATTTTCTGGAAATGCCCGGACTCTTCCCCCTTGCGCCACAGCCGCCCCCGCGAACGCGACCAATACACCACATTGCCAGTGTTCACGGTTTCCTGCAGCGCTTGGCGGTTCATCCAGGCCAACATGAGCACCCGCCCGCTCGCAGCATCCTGCGCAATCGCCGGAATCATGCCCTCTGCGTCCCACTTCAGGGCATCGAGCCAATGGAGAGTATTGTCTAAATCGCTCATAAATTCTTAAAAGCTGCCCCAAAAATGTCACGAGCGCAGCCAGTTTGGCCGCACCCGGAACGCAGCGACGGAGGCGTACACGAAGTACGGCGAGGAGCGAGTACCGCGTAAGGCCAAAATAGCAAGCGCAGTAATTTTTGAGGCGGCTTCATAAACGGACTTCGATGCCGCGCGCCCGTAAATACTCCTTGGCCTGCCGCACCGTGTATTCGCCGAAATGGAAAATGGAGGCCGCCAAGACGGCATCGGCACGCCCCTCTGAAACGCCTTCGGCCAGATGGTCGAGATTGCCAACGCCACCCGAAGCGATGACCGGAATCTTGACGGCATCAGCTACCGCCCGTGTCAGCGCCAGATCGAAGCCATTCCTGGTGCCATCGCGGTCCATGCTCGTCAGCAGGATTTCACCCGCGCCCAGCGTCTCAACTTTTCTTGCCCATTCAATGGCATCCAGACCGGTATCGTTGCGGCCACCGTGGGTAAACACGTTCCAGCGCCCCGGTCCCGTCTGCTTGGCGTCGATGGCCACCACAATACACTGCGACCCCACCTTGCCGGAGGCTTCGGCCACCAGACCTGGATTCTGCACCGCCGCCGTGTTGATCGAAACCTTGTCGGCCCCGGCATTGAGCAGACGCCGCACATCGGCTACCGACCGCACGCCACCGCCCACGGTCAGCGGAATGAAGACCTGCTCGGCGCAGGCTTCAACGATGTGCAGAATGATGTCGCGCTGATCAGAAGAAGCTGTGATGTCGAGGAAAGTCACCTCGTCGGCACCCTGTTCATCGTAACGGCGCGCGATCTCGACCGGGTCGCCAGCATCCTTGAGATCAACAAAATTGGTGCCCTTGACGACGCGCCCCGCCGTGACATCCAGGCAGGGAATGATGCGCTTGGCGAGGCTCACGCCCGCCCTGCCTTGCTGGCCTGATCCGCCGCTTCCTGCGCCGCGCGGAAATCGAGCGAACCGTCATAAACAGCGCGGCCGGCAATGGCGCCAACCACCCCTTCCGACTCGACAGCGCAAAGCGCCCGGACATCCTCGATGCTGGAAAGCCCGCCGGAAGCGATGACCGGAATGGAGAGCGCCTGCGCCAGACGCACCGTTGCCTCGATATTGATGCCGGAGAGCATGCCATCACGGCCGATATCGGTATAGACGACGGCCTCAACCCCATAGTCCTCGTATTTTCTGGCCAGATCGACGACATCATGCCCGGTCATTTTCGACCAGCCGTCAGTCGCTACCTTGCCCTCCTTGGCATCCAGCCCGACGATGATCTGGCCGGGGAAGGCGCTGCAAGCATCGCGCAGAAAGCCTGGATTCTTGACCGCCGCCGTGCCGATGATGATGTAGCTGATGCCATCATCCAGACAACGCTCAATGGTATCGAGATCGCGGATGCCGCCGCCGAGTTGCACCGGAATATCGTCGCCAACCTCGTCGAGGATGGCCTTGATGGCCGGCGCATTTTTGGGTTTGCCGGCAAAAGCGCCGTTCAGGTCAACCAGGTGCAGACGGCGCGCCCCTTGGTCGATCCAGTGACGCGCCATATTGGCCGGGTGATCGGAAAAAACAGTCGCCTGATCCATCAGGCCCTGCTTGAGACGGACGCACTGGCCGTCTTTGAGGTCAATGGCGGGAATAATCAGCATGAAAGGTTAAGGGAGTTGTCATCAGGGAAAATGCGGCCTGGGCTCAAGGTTGCCAGGCCACGAAATTCTTCAATAAGCGTAACCCGTCGCGGGCGCTCTTCTCCGGGTGAAACTGCATGGCGAAGATATTATCGCGAGCCACCGCGCAGGTAAAGGGTAGACCATACGCGCAGACGCCCTGCACCAGCCGCTCATCCGCTGGTTCAACAAAATAACTATGCACGAAGTAGAAACGAGCGCCGTCGGCGATGCCGTCCCACAGCGGATGGGTCTTGGGATGTGTCGCCTGTTGCACCCCATTCCAGCCCATGTGCGGCACTTTCAGGCGCTGGCCATCCGCATCAACCATACGCTCATCAGGAAAACGCCGCACCCGACCGGCGAAGACGCCCAGGCCCGGCACATCACCCTCCTCGCTGCGCTCAAACAACATTTGCAGGCCGATACAGATGCCGAGAAAGGGTTTTTCCCGCGCTGCCGCCAGCACCGCCGGCTTGAGACCGCGCGCTTCGAGTTCGCGCATGCAATCCGGCATGGCGCCCTGGCCAGGAAAAACGACCCGCTCGGCCGCTGCCACCACAACGGGATCCGCCGTCACCACCACGGGAACCCCCCCGGCGACATGCTCCAGCGCCTTCGACACCGAGCGCAGATTGCCCATGCCGTAATCAACCACCGCAATGGTCACAACACGCCTTTCGTGGACGGCAGTGCGTCCGCCAGACGCGCATCCGGCGTCACCGCCATGCGCAGAGCCCGGCCAAAA
>JAKJFA010000013.1:30554-42586 GCA_022705135.1 Pseudomonadota bacterium
CTTGAAGATGGTCTCGATCTGATGGTGCGCATTCAAGCCGCGCAGATTGTCGATATGCAGGGTCATGCCCGCGTGATTGACCAGCCCCTGAAAGAATTCACGCGTCAAATCGACCTCGAACTGTCCGACCAGCGGACGGGCAAACTCGACATGGAATTCCAATCCCGGCCGGCCGGAGAGGTCGATCACCACGCGCGACAACGCTTCGTCGAGCGGCACATAAGCATAACCGTAGCGGGTCAGCCCTTTCTTGTCACCCCAGGCCTTGGCCAGCGCCTGGCCCAGCGTGATGCCGATATCCTCGACCGTATGATGCGCGTCAACCTGCAAATCCCCCTTGGCCTCGATATCGAGGTCAATCAGCCCATGCCGCGCCACCTGATCGAGCATGTGGTCAAAAAAGGGCACTCCGGTGGCAAACCTGCCCTGGCCGCTGCCATCGAGATCGAGGCGGACACTGATTTGCGTCTCCAGGGTATTGCGAATGATTTCAGCGTTGCGCATGGTTGGTATGAAAGCCTGTGTGCAAAGCGGCATGATACCATTTCGAACCGATGATCGACTTTTACACACCACCACCATGAGCCAGTACTGGAGCGCCGTCGTCCGCGGCCTCACCCCCTACGTTCCGGGCGAACAACCCAAGATCGACAAGCTGATCAAGCTCAACACCAACGAGAATCCCTACCCGCCCTCACCACATGTACTGCAGGCCATTCGCGCTGAACTGGGCGAAGATGCCGCCCGTCTGCGCCTCTACCCCGACCCCAACGCCGATGTGCTCAAAGCCTGTATCGCCCGGCTGCACGGCCTGAACGCCAATCAGGTCTTTGTCGGCAACGGTTCGGACGAGGTACTGGCGCTGGTGTTTCAGGCCTTGCTCAAACACGACGCCCCGACCTGCTTCCCCGACGTCACTTACAGTTTCTACCCGGTCTATTGCGGCCTGTATGAAATCAATTTCCGCACTGTCCCGCTGACCGAGGATTTTTCGATCCGGCCGGAGGATTACACCGCCCCCTGCGGCGGCATCATCATCGCCAACCCGAACGCGCCAACGGCAAAAGCGCTGAGCCTGGGCGAAGTCGAGCGTCTCACCGCCGCCCACCCGGAATGCGCCGTCGTCGTTGATGAGGCGTATATCGAATTCGGCGGCGAACCAGCCATTCCGCTCATCGACGCCTACCCCAACCTGCTGATCGTGCGTACCCTGTCCAAGTCACACGCACTGGCCGGAGCGCGCGTCGGTTATGCCCTCGGCAACGCTGCCCTGATCGAGGGACTGGAACGGGTCAAGAACAGTTTCAACTCCTACCCGCTCGACCGCCTGGCCCAAATCGGCGCCATCGCCGCACTCCAAGACACCGCCTATTTCGAGCAAACCCGCAGAGCCATCATCAAGAGCCGCGAAAAGCTGGTCGCCGACCTTGCCGCGCTGGGCCTTGAGGTGCTGCCTTCGGCCGCCAATTTTGTCTTCGCCCGCCATCCGCAGCGCGATGGTGCCGAGCTGGCGCAGCAACTGCGCGAACGCGCCATCCTCGTTCGCCATTTCAAGCTGCCGCGCATCGATCAATTCCTGCGTATCAGTATCGGCACCGATGCCGAATGCGCGGCGCTGGTCTCCGCATTCCGGGAAATCCTGGCCTAGACAAGATTTTCCGTCCGGTGGAATAATCGTAGCCATCCACGCAAAAGGAGTCTCTTACCATAATGCGCCGTTAATCGGCCCAACAGGAGGGCAAACGCGATGCACCGAGTTTTGAACGTTCTGAAGTCCAGACTTTTCGCCCAGAAGCCTCAGATCGATCGGAGAGTTCCGGCGAAATCAACCCAAGTGCCCAAAACAGGCGATTTCGTCGTATATCACCACCTCAAGATGAAAGTAGGTGCCCGAACATCGCAGGAATTGTGGAAATGGCTGCAAAAACACGGATGGCGGGTAGAAAACTTTCAGAACGACCGGCGCCGATACACACTGCTTCCGGAAGCAAGCTATTCCAGACTTGATCTTGCGCCGACCTCGGAACGGCCCATGATCATCCGCTCCTTTTTGCGGATGAAATAAACTGCGCCATTGCCCACCCTACGTCACTACGGCAAATGAAAAGTCGGCAGCCGCCAGCCGCGCAGAATGGCGTTGACGCGCAAGGCCACGACCACCAGCATGCCCAACGGAAACGCCCAGGAACGTGCCATACCCAGCGCTTGGGCAGCCAGATAGATCGACGCGCCGGCGATTGCGGCGGTGGCATAAATATCGCGCCGCAAAATGAGCGGAATCTCGGCGCATAAAATATCGCGCAGGACTCCGCCTGCCGCCCCGGTCATCGTCCCCATCAGAACGATAATGATGGGCGACAGACCGGCCGCTTCGGCCACCTGAGCGCCGTACAGGGTGAACAGCGCCAGCCCGGCCGCATCCGCCAACAACAGCACGTTGCCGGGCAGGGGCCGGCGGCGCACATAAAGCAAAGTCACGAAGGCTGCGGCAGCAATCACGATCAGATAGGTCGTATCGACAATCCAGAACAAGGGGTGGCGATCGAGCAGGACATCGCGCAAGGTGCCGCCGCCAATCGCAGTCAATGCGGCCACCACAAAAACGCCAAGCCAGTCCATGTCCTTGCGTCCGGCCGCCAGGACTCCGCTGATGGCAAAAACGGCAACACCCAGCAAATCAAGCCAGTAGAGCAGCATTTCTCACCAAGTCAAAACGGGTATCCCGGCAAGGATACCCGCTTTCAGAACCCAAATTAACTGTTAATTTTCGAGCCGGTACTTGGCCGATTGCGCGTGCGCCGGCAAGCCTTCGCCGGTGGCAAAGGTATGGGCGATGCGCCCCAAGGTCTGCGCCCCTGCCTTGGATACCTTGATCAGGCTGGTGCGCTTACGGAAATCGTCGACGCCAAGCGGCGACGAGAAGCGGGCGCTGCCCGAGGTCGGCAGCACGTGGTTGGGACCGGCGCAATAGTCGCCGAGCGCTTCCGAGGTGTAGTGGCCGATGAAGATGGCGCCAGCGTGGTGGATTTTCTCGATCCAGGGATCAGGATTTTCCAGCGACAGTTCCAGGTGCTCGGGCGCAACGCGGTTGGCGATCACAATCGCTTCTTCCAGATCGCGTACGCTAATCAGGGCACCCCGGTTTTCCAGCGCGGCGCGGATGATGGCTTGGCGCGGCATGGTTGGCAGCAGCTTGTCGATGCTGGCTTGTACCTGGTCGATGAAGGCTTCGTCGGTGCAGACCATAATGCACTGGGCCAACTCATCGTGCTCGGCTTGCGAGAACAAATCCATCGCCGCCCAGTCGGGATGGCCGCTACCATCGGCCACCACCAGAATTTCCGAGGGCCCGGCCACCATGTCGATGCCGACCACGCCAAACACGCGGCGCTTGGCGCAGGCCACATAAGCGTTGCCGGGGCCGACGACCTTGTCGACCTGAGGCACGCTTTCCGTGCCATAGGCCAAGGCGGCAACGGCCTGGGCGCCACCGATGGCGAAGACGCGATCGACGCCGGAAAGGGCGGCGGCAGCCAGCACCAGCGCGTTCTTTTCGCCATCCGGGGTCGGCACGACCATGATCAGTTCCTTGACGCCGGCCACCTTGGCCGGCACCGCGTTCATCAGCACTGACGACGGGTAGGCCGCCTTGCCGCCGGGCACATAGAGGCCAACGCGGTCGAGCGGCGTCACCATCATGCCCAGTTCGGTGCCGTCGGCTTCGGTGTATTTCCAACCCTTCAACTCCTGGCGCTCATGGTAGGCGCGGATGCGGGCGGCGGAGACCTCCAGCGCCTCGCGGTCGGCGGCGGAGAGGCTGTTCAACGCCTCGGTCAGCACCGACTTTGGCAGTTCCAGTTCAGCCATCGATTGGGCGGAAAGGCGGTCAAACCGGTTGGTGTATTCGAGCACGGCAGCGTCGCCGCGCGCTTTCACATCTTTCAGGATGTTGTTGACGACAGTGTCGATGCTGTCGTCCTGGGCGCCTTCAAAGGCCAGCAACTGGTCGAGCCGCTGCTTGAAGTCCGCGTCGGTCGTTTTCAAGCGTTTAATGTTAATCATGGTGATTGCTCCACTGCCTTTTGAAAGGCATCGATGATGGTTTGAATAGAAAGGGTTTTAATTTTGAGCGCCGCCTGGTTGACCACCAGCCGGCTGGAAATGGGGAAAATCTCTTCAACGGCCACGAGGTTGTTGGCTTTGAGCGTACCGCCCGTCGACACCAGATCAACGATGGCATCCGCCAAGCCGACCAGCGGCGCCAGTTCCATCGAACCATAGAGTTTGATCAGGTCGACATGCACGCCCTTGGCGGCAAAATGTTCGCGCGCCGTGGTGATGTACTTGGTCGCCACCTTGAGGCGAGCCCCCTGCCGGACGGCGTTCTGGTAATCGAAGCCGACCGGCACCGCCACCATCATGCGGCATTTGGCAATCTGCAAATCGAGGGGCGCGTACAGCCCTTCGCCGCCATGCTCGATCAACACATCCTTGCCGGCCACACCGAGGTCAGCCGCACCGTATTGCACGTAGGTTGGCACATCGGAGGCGCGGACGATGACGACGCGCACGCCCGGCTGATTGGTCTCGATAATCAGCTTGCGCGAGGTTTCCGGGTTTTCCTTCGGCACAATGCCGGCTGCCGCCAGCAAGGGCAAGGTTTCGTCGAAAATGCGGCCCTTCGACAGGGCAATAGTGATGCCGTTCACGAGAACCCCCGAAATGAAAGCCTGATTATACTGCAATGCAGCATTTTTCCCGGCGTTCAATAATTTTTGACCTGGCCTTTGGGCGGCATTTTCGGCTTGCCGAAAAAGGTGGCCGGCGGCACCTTGAACCCCTTCGGCTTCTCTTCGCCCTCATAAACCACACTCACCGATTCCTTGTCCGGATCCTTGCGGCTGCCAGTAATTTCCAGGGTGGCGGCGCGCGGCGGAGTCCCCTGGCGGGCAGATTCCTGTTTCAGGATGCGCAAGCG
The DNA here is from genome assembly GCA_022705135.1 of Pseudomonadota bacterium. GTDB lineage: Bacteria > Pseudomonadota > Gammaproteobacteria > Burkholderiales > Rhodocyclaceae > UBA1934. The sequence continues at coordinate 35,533 of JAKJFA010000013.1, forward strand.
CTCGGCGGCAATTTTGTCATCGACACTCTTGGTTGGATAGCCCTTGGCAACCATCACCTCACGAATTCTCAACAACTTTTCCAGTTGCACGGACATCGCCACCGAGCGCTTCGGCTCGCCCCATTTTTCCTTGGGCTGACTGACGGCAATGTTGAATTCCTCCGGCGTAGCAATCATGCGGGCGATTTTGAGATGGCCAAACCGCATGGCCCATTCCAGACCGCCATCGCCCCAGTCGTTCTTGACCGTCCGGTCGGCGCCCTTCTCGATCAAGGCGCGCGCCAAATCCTCGCGCCCCTCGTAAATCGCCATCATCAGCACGCTCGAACCATTGGTGCTGAGCGCATTGATATTCGCTCCCTGCGCCATCAGATAATCCGCCACCTCCTTATGCCCGGCAAAAACGGCATAGTGCAGCGCCGACCACTGGCGCGGCGGCGGATTGACCTTGGCGCCACGCTCGAGCAGCCATTTGACCACCTCGAGCTTGCCCTTCCAGGCGGCAAGGGCCAGAGGCGTCTCGCCGGCACTGTTGACAGCGTTGATGTCGGCGCCGCGCGACAAAAACAGCTTCATCAGTTCCAGGTTGCCCTCCCAGGTACCGATCATCAAACCGCTGCCGATACGCGAACCCATGAAGTCGGGGGGCAAACCGGCATCCAGCCACTCCTTGGCCTGGGTGAGATTGCCCGACTCCATACGCGCCGAAAAAGTCGCCGCATCCGGCAAGGCCACCTTTTCTGCCGCCACCACCGGACAAATCGAAGCCAAAATCAGCTCCATCCCGATTATCATTGCCCACAACGTCTTTTTCATCGTCCTTCCTCATCGAGGCCAGCCGCCATTTTCGCATGACTCGAATCAACCATCGGCTTTTACTGGCCTTTCTGCTCTCCCTGGCCATCCATCTCCTGCCTTTTCTGCCGCTCAGGATCAGCCGCCAGGCCGCGCCCAAACCGCCGCCAGCGCTCTCCGCCCGGCTGTTGCCGCCCGCCCTTCCGGCGCCAGCGCCCATTCTGCCGCCACCCGAAACCTCGCCGCAGCCCCCCCAGGCTACGCCGCCAGAAACCGCACAAAAGGAAAACAAGCCAGCTTCATCGCTGCGCTGGGAGCGGGTTATCGGACAGCAAATGAGCACCCTCAAGGCTCAAGGCAAGTTTTATTCTGCCGAGGCCAAAAAACTCGGGCTCGAGGGCGACCTCGTCATACTGATGGTGCTGGACAAAGCGGGCAACGTCACCGCCGCCCATATCGAGGAAAGCAGCGGCCATCCCCTCCTCGACCGCGACGCCCTAAATGCGGTGAACAACCTGCGCTATTTGCCGGCCGATACCCCGCGCGAAGTCCTTCTGCCGCTGCGGTTCCGCCTGGAGGATTGACAAGTTCCCCAAATACCAAAACACTACACAGCAATAGACGAAGCTTGTATGAGCAACCCTCTTTCCTGCGGGAGAAGAACCATGTTCAGCCATTTCAAACTCAGCACCCGACTCATCATCATGGTGGTCATCACGCTGGTCGGCATGCTGCTCATCGCCGTCTTTGGCGCCATCAGCGCCAGGAATGCGCTGCTCGAATCCTACAAGCAGGAAATCCGCCATGCGGTGCAAATCCCCTACAACATCATGGTGCACTACCAGGCACAGGAGAGCGCCGGCAAACTCTCGCGCGAGGAAGCCCAGCGCCTGGCCAAGGAAGCCGTCAAAAACGCCCGTTTCAGCGGAGAAGACAAAAAATCGAATTATTTCTACGTCTACAGCCTAGAAGGCGTCGGTGTTCTTCCGCCCAAGGAGGAATGGGTCGGCCAGAACCTGCTTGGCAAGATCGAGGATGGCAAGGGCCGGCTGACGCTCGATGACTTGCTGGCTGCCGTCAAAAGCGCCCCCGAAGGCTATGTCGACACCGACTTCCCGCGACCCGGCGGCAAGGAGCCCGTGCCCAAGCTGCAGTTCGTGATGAAATTCGAGCCTTGGGGCTGGATGATCGGCGCCGGAATTTACGTCGATGATCTCGACCGGGTCTTCCGCGACAGGCTGGCTACCCAGCTTGGCATCGCCCTCATCCCCATCCTCGTCACTTGTATCGTCGCCATTATGATTTCGCGCAGCGTCTTCCGGGAAATCGGCGGCGAACCCGTTGTCGCGGCCGAAATCATGCGCCTGGTCGCCGAGGGTGATCTCACCACCAAGTTTGGCAACGCGCAGCCCGGTAGCCTGCTGGCCACGCTCGACCACATGGTAAGCGGCCTGCGCCAGATCATTTCCCAGATCAGCCAGAATGCCCGGACGCTGCTCACGAGCGCCGAACAAATCAACACGGCGGCTTCCGGAGTGGCCAAGGCGGCCCAGCAGCAATCCGATGCCACCTCCTCGATGGCCGCCGCCATCGAGGAAATGACGGTTTCCTCCAGCCACATTTCCGAAAGCGCCAGCGACACTGAAAAATATTCCCAGGAGGCGGTCGAACTGTCCAATCTCGGGACGGTCAAGGTCCGTCAGGCCACGCAGGCCATCCAGCAGATCGCCAGCACGGTGGCTGGCGCTTCAACCAGCATCCAGGCCCTGAACGAACGCGCCAACCAGATCTCCAGTATTGCCGGCGTCATCAAGGACATCGCCGGGCAAACCAACCTCCTTGCCCTCAACGCCGCCATCGAAGCAGCCCGCGCCGGCGAGCAGGGGCGCGGCTTCGCGGTCGTGGCCGACGAGGTCAGGAAACTGGCCGAGCGGACTTCAACGGCCACCGCCGAAATCGAGCAAATGATCAGCGGCATCCAGAACGAAACCGAAGGCGCAGTTAACGCCATGAGTTCGGCCCTGCCCGTCGTCGAACAGGGCGTTGCCCTTTCCAACTCGGCAGCGGAATCGCTGCACGGCATCGAAAGCGGCGCCCAGCAGACCCTGAACCGCATTTCCGAAGTCGCCAATTCAACACGCGAACAAAGCAGCGCCAGCACCTCGATTGCCCAGCGCGTCGAACAAATCGCCCAGATGGTCGAGCAAACCAGCCAGACGATGAGAAGCGCCGCGGAGTCAGCCAGGAACCTGCAGGGGATCGCCAACGAACTGCAGCACATCGTGCAGCGCTTCAAGACCTGACGGTGCAGCCGGAAGCGCCGCAAGAAAAACACGGAGTCCAGTGCCGCTGGATTCCGGCTTGCGCCTAACCCCAATCCCAGAACGCGACCGGCAAACGCTCGCCCCAAAGGCGGGCGACGGTTTCTTCCACCTGAGCAACCGGACCGCTGCTGGCCAGGGACAATCTGCCCTGGCCGCCGCCACGCAAGCCCGCTGACTGCAACACCCGCTCCAACTGGCGCGCCACCGCTTCGCCGGTGTCGATCAGTTGGGTCTCTTTTGGCAAGCGCCGGGCAATCCCCTCCGCCGCCCAGGGATAGTGGGTGCAGCCCAGCACGACGACGTCCGCCCCGGCCGCCGCCAAGGGAAGCACATAGGCATCGAGCAATTCTTCGACCTGCCGGCTGCTGGCGCCGTACACCTCGATGGCCTCAGCCAGACCAGGGCAGCCTTGCGCTACGACCCGCACATGTTGTGCATGCTGATCGACCAGGCGTTGAAAACGGCTGCTCTCCAAAGTCCGGGTCGTCGCCAGCACGCCGATAACACCATTCCGGGTCATCACCGCTGCCGGTTTCACGCCCGGCTCCAGAGCCACCACCGGCAGCACGGTATGAGCGCGGATCGTCTCCGCCGCCACCGCGGTTGCGGTATTGCAGGCGATCACCAGGGCCTTGGCACCGTGCGCCGCCAGCGCATCGGCCACTTGCTGGCCGCGCTGGCGCAAAAATTCCTCGGGCCGGTCGCCATAAGGCAGATAGCGGGTATCAGCGAAATAGAGGAAATCCTCGTCCGGCAGTCGCTCGCGCAAGGCGCGCAGGACGGTCAGCCCGCCCAGGCCGGAATCAAAAACGCCAATGGGCGAGGACATCATGCCCTCCATATGCGCCCGTATTCCACAAATCTCTCCCTGGTGATAAATGCCCCGCCTGCAGAATCGGCATTATCGACCATATCGGCCACCAACGCATACGCCATGCTTTTCCCGCCTGTACTTTTCGGTAGCTTCCGCGATAATAGCGGCACAGACCACATCATCTTGGCAAACGGCCACGTCTTGGCAATCGCGGGAGAACAGCGTGGAAGAAAAAATGGACGAGCCCGGACTTGGCAAAAAACTGCTCGGCCAGATCCGCCGGCGCTATGGCAGGCTGCAGCTCCTGTTCTGGGAAACCTTCGGCTTTGGTACCGCCGCTACGCTATGCACCGTCCTGTTCACCGTTCTGGTCGTCCTGGTTGCCGGCTATTGGTTTTTCCATTCCGCCCCGCCCAACACCATCACCATTACCAGCGGCGACGAAGGCAGTGTCTTTCACCGAAACGCCAAACGCTACGCCAAAATTCTGCAGCGCGAGGGCGTCACGCTCAACATCCTTCCTTCCAAGGGTTCGCTGGAAAACCTGAAGCGATTGGCCGATCCCAAATCCAAGGTTGATGTCGGATTCGTCCAGGCCGGCGTGGCCAAAAATCAGAATACGGAAAACCTGGTTTCACTCGGCAGCATCGCCTACGAACCGCTCTACCTCTTTTGCCGCGCCGACAAGGCGTATCGGCTTCTTTCGCAATTCGAGGGGAAACGTCTGGCCATCGGTGAGGAGGGCACAGGAACAAATGTGCTGGCTCTAGCGCTGCTGGAACTCAATGGCATCAAGCCCGGCGGCGCCACCACTCTCCTCGGAATGGAAGACCAGGACGCTGAAAAAGCGCTTCTGGAGGGCAAAATCGACGGGGCGTTTATGATGGGCGATTCCGCCTCATCCAGAACGATGCGCGATTTGATGAAACAGCCTGGCATCACGGCCTTTCATTTCTCGCAGGCGGATGCCTATACGCGCCGGATCAGATACCTGAACAAGCTGGTGCTGCAGGAAGGATCGATCGATCTTGGCAAGAACATCCCCAGCCACAATATCAATCTGCTCAGCCCGACCGTCGAGCTGCTCGCACGCGCCGACCTGCACCCCGCCCTCTCCGACCTGCTGCTCGAGGCCGCCAGAGAAGTGCATGGCCGCGCCGGCAGATACCAGAAGAAGGGCGAATTTCCGGCCCTTATCGAAAACGAATACACCCTCAGTCCCGACGCGCAACGCTATTACAAATCCGGCAAAGGCTTCTTCTACCGTTACCTGCCGTTCTGGATGGCCAGCCTGCTCAACCGCATCCTGGTCGTCGTCGTGCCGATGCTGTTGATCCTGATTCCCGGACTCAGGAGCATCCCGCTCATTTTCGGCTGGCGGATACGCTTGCGTCTGTTGCGCTGGTACCGGCTGTTGCTGACGCTAGAGGGCGACCTGAGCCGGGAAGATGCCCATGAAAACCACGAAGAGCTGATCCAGCGCCTCAACCGGGTCGAACAGGCCGTCAACAAAATGAAGGTTCCCGCTTCCTTTGCCGACCAGTTCTACACCTTGCGCAGCCATATTGCCATCGTACGCACCCGGTTGTCGGGCGGTCCAAAATAAGCAAGGCATTTATCCGGTCAAGACCAAGAACCCCAGAAGGAAAAGCAGCGGCATCAAATGAAGAAGGGGCAAAGCGGGGAGAGACACGGGCAAATCCTCCCGGTAGCCCCGGGCGGCGAGGGCAAAAGCCACCTCATCGGCCTCTTGCAGGGCGCGGCGAAGCACCGGCAGGGTGAGGCATTTGATCCTCCGGACAGGATTTTTCCTTTGGTCGCCCAAGCGCGCCCTGTTGGCCAGACGAACCTCTTCCGACTGATCGAGCGTGCGCGAAAAGAAACGAAGGGTGAGAGAAACCATCAGCCCGATTCTGCGTTCGGGGATGAACGGAATGGGCCGCAAAAGCCAGATCAAGGCGTCCCTGAGTTCACGGGGGCGGGTTACCGCCGTAAACAGGACGGCATAGCCAAGAATCAGTCCCAATCGCCAGCAGGTCAGTCCCCCCAGAATGAGACCCTCTTCGCTGACCGGAGCCCAGGACAAGGACTCCAGACGGGCACCGGGAGTGAGCAGTGCCTGAAAGAAAAACAGGAACACAAGCAACAAAAGCCAGAATCTGAATTCCCGCAGAAGCGCCCGAAAAGGAAAGCGCGAAACAAGGAACAGGGCGAGGAGAAGCGCCGAATCGAAAATGAACCAGGAGATCCTTGTCTGAACCAGCGTTGCCGTCATCATCAGGAGCCCGAACAATTTGCAACGCGCATCCCAGCGATGAAGGGGGGAGTTGCCGGGAAGGTAGTGAAGGGCTAATCGAGCCACGTCATTCTTTCCCTTGCTTCGAGCGCATAGCAGGGGGGCCGAACGCCAAAGCGCCGCAGTTCGCCCACGAGTTGTTCTGGTGTGCCCGAGGCCTTGATTTCCCCTGCTTGCAGGATCGCCATTCGGTCGACGTGCGCCATCACCTTTTCCACATCATGCGTGGTCACGATCAGGGTATGCCCTTCCCGGTGTAGCTGGATCATGTGCCGCAGGACTTCCCGAACACCCGGATAGTCGAGATAGGAAAAAGGCTCGTCAAACAGGAGGACCTCCGGGCTCATGGCCAGCACGCCGGCAATGGCAAGCCGCCTCTTTTCTCCCCCGGAGAGCAGGTCACAGGGTTTCTCCGAGAGTTCGGCCAGTCCCATCTTGCTCAGGACCCCATCGACGCGCTGATTGATCTCTTCTTTGGAGAGCCCCAGATTTTCAGGTCCGAAAGCGACATCCTCGCGCACCGTTTCGCCGACGATCTGACAGTCCGGGTCTTGAAACACCATTCCCACGCTCCGTCTCGCCTCAAGAACGTTCTTCGAAGAATCGAACCCGTTGATGAGAACAGACCCGTCCGAAGGTTCCAGAAGCCCACCCATGATGCGCAGCAAGGTCGTTTTGCCGCTGCCGTTCGGGCCGCAGATGAGCAGAAATTCGCCCTTGGAGATGACGAGATCGATGCCCCGCAAGGCATCTGTCCCGTCGGGGTAGCGGTGCTGGAGGTTTTGAATCCGGATCATGTACGCGACTCACGGAGCAGACGAAGGG
>JAKJFA010000140.1 GCA_022705135.1 Pseudomonadota bacterium
TACACAGAACTGCTTGATGATCGTAAGATCGCGAAGATCGCAAGAGAAACGAAGCACAGCAGAGCGGAGATCATCGGTGTTTGGGTGAGTTTACTGGCACTTGCCAGTCAATCGCCTGAGCGCGGAAAACTGCTGATAGCGGATGGAATTAGGTTTGAGCTGGACGATCTTGCTGATGTGACCGGTTTGGAGCCTGCAGCTATCGACAATATTCTTGGTTATTTTCAGTCCTTTGGAATGGTTGAAATAGTAGATGGTTTTTACTCAATCATGAATTGGGATTCCAGACAATTTGATAGTGATAGTAGTACTGAACGTGTGTCAAGTTATCGAAAAAGGCAAAAAAGAAATACACAAATAACAAATACTGAAACGTTACAGAAACGTTACAGTAACGGTGATGTAACGCCACCAGATACAGATACAGATACAGATACAGATATATTAATTAACTCTGGCGCGCAGAATTTTCAAATTGTGTGGGAATCTGAAACAGGAAAACTTGTAACTGCGATGCAGTCATTTTTTGAGATGGTTAATGAGTTTGAAAGGGTAGGAG
>JAKJFA010000141.1:0-282 GCA_022705135.1 Pseudomonadota bacterium
CATTGGCCCCTGAGTTAGAAAATCGGATTGCAGAACGTCGACCACGGCATCGATATCGGCCTGAGTAACTTCTTGCCGACCGTAAGGAATCATTTTAATATTTTCCTATTTTGTGACGATTTGCGTCAATCCAGTCCTGCAGCTCTTGCTCAGTCATCCAATGGTTGTTGTTATCGCTTGTATAGCTAAAACCCTCTTTAACTTTTATGCCGTCCTTTTTCCGCTCAGGTGTGTCATGCCAGCCATTGATTGCCGGTAAAATCTTATAGTGATCAGGATATT
>JAKJFA010000141.1:329-557 GCA_022705135.1 Pseudomonadota bacterium
CCAGGTCGAATGCCGATAATCTTATGCTTTGCTTTCGGCGCAATAACACGAGCGACATCGACGACTTTCATAGACGGTATCTTTTTTACATAGATCTCGCCGCCCACCATATCGTCGAAGGCATGCCAGACCAGCTCCACCCCTTCCTCAAGCGAAATCATAAACCGCGTCATCCGTACATCGGTAATAGGAAGCTCGCCCGAATCACGGAGAGAGATAAAAAATGGG
>JAKJFA010000142.1:0-244 GCA_022705135.1 Pseudomonadota bacterium
CTTGAACGCAGACCACATCGGCATCCTGATTGTTGAGCCAGGACAGGAAGCCTTTCACGCTCGCGGAGCGGATTCCGTTGAGGTTGGCAGTGACGACGCGTAACATTTTGTGTAACTCGGTCCGGATTTTAGGAATAACGTGAATTTTAGCCGCGATTTCATCGAGCTCGCCTGCGACAAGGGTGTGCTGCGTTTCGGGGAGTTCGTCACCAAGGCTGGGCGACTGTCTCCGTATTTTTTCAAT
>JAKJFA010000142.1:306-557 GCA_022705135.1 Pseudomonadota bacterium
GCTGGCCGCCGATCTGCCCTGCGACATGCTGTTCGGGCCGGCGTACAAGGGCATTCCCCTGGTGGCTGGCACCGCGATGCGCCTGGCCGAGCATGGCCACAACCTGCCTTTCTGCTTCAACCGCAAGGAAGCCAAGGACCACGGCGAGGGTGGCACCCTGGTGGGCGCCCCGCTGGCTGGCCGGGTGGCGATCCTCGACGACGTGATCTCCGCCGGGACGTCGGTGCGGGAATCCGTCGAGATCATCCGCG
>JAKJFA010000143.1:0-238 GCA_022705135.1 Pseudomonadota bacterium
CCAGAGCGGACCCTCCACCTGCTCGTCCACCAGAGATTGAACGCTGGAAACAGGCAAGCCGCGCGCCCGGGCCACACGCGCCACCTGATAACGTGCCGCAGCCGGGCTGATGTGCGGATCGAGGCCGCTGGCGGATGCCGTCACCAGGTCCACCGGAACCGGCGCCGTGTTGCCCGGATCGGCCGCACGCAGGGCCTCGACACGAGCCTTGACGGCATCCGTCAAGGCCGGGTTCAGC
>JAKJFA010000143.1:311-545 GCA_022705135.1 Pseudomonadota bacterium
AGTGCTTCGGCTCGCTGAAGTTCTGGCCGATCAGCGCCGAGCCCACGGGCTTGCCGTTACGGATGATCAGGCTGCCACCGGCCTGTGCCGGAAACAGGGATTGCGCCACGCCGGTCACGACCAGCGGATAGGCGATGCCGGTCACCAGCGTCAACACGACGAAAAGGACCAATGCGGGGCGAAGAGTGTTTTTCATGAGGTTTCTCCTTTAGACCATTCCGAGCCCGACCAGCA
>JAKJFA010000144.1 GCA_022705135.1 Pseudomonadota bacterium
TCAAGGTGGTGCCCTGGACCACCTGCGTGGGCTCGAAGGTGCTGCTTGTGGGTGCTGCCTGCAGAACGCCACAGGCGCCCGCCAGAAGTGCCACGCCCAGTAGCGTGCGGACCCGTTGCGAAAAAGAATTCATGTTGTCGTTGTCCCTATGTTGTTTTCCATCCACTGCTCCAGTGCATCGACCGCCAGCGGTCGCGCAATCAGGAAACCCTGCAAAGTGTGGCAGCCCGCATCGCGCAGGAACTGCCTCTGCTGCTCGGTCTCCACGCCTTCGGCGACCATATTAAGTCCGAGAGCTTTCGCCAGACTGATAACACCGGTGACGATGGCCCGCGAATCGCTGTCGGTATCGGCGTCACGCACAAACGAGCGGTCAATTTTGAGCTGGGTAGGACGCAGCCGCTTGAGGTAGGACAGCGAGGAATAGCCGGTTCCGAAATCATCGATCGCGATACCCACGCCCAACTCGTGCAGCCGGGCAATGATGCGCAGGCTGGTGTCGGTTTCCGCCATCAGCACGCTCTCGGTGATTTCCAC
>JAKJFA010000145.1 GCA_022705135.1 Pseudomonadota bacterium
GGGATAGGCTGCTGAAATTAGCTTTATAATTTCGCTGGCCTGTTTTTTATCCACTGTCAACCATTCCCTCCACTATGCTGTCAATATAAGCGGACTGATCCCTTCTGGATGGGGCGGCCCTGGGCGTCTTACCGCTCCATTCAACTGCTTTAGAGCACCAATTTCTGATCTGTAGCCTGGGATTGGATTTTTTCTTGATAGGGTTGTCTAGCACCCAGGTGGAATACTTCTTGATCTCCTTGAGGAAGTTTAGGGTTGGATAATCAGTCTTAAGCTCGCGTATGAAGTCCAGATCCTTTTGATAATCAAACGGATACCCGGAAATGTTTTTGAGTTGGTTGAGTGATTGACGTTCATTTTCATCTGCGGGGGGATAGTTATTTATATCTGTATCTGTATCTGTATCTGTATCTGTGTATATGTCGTGACTTGTCGTGACATCTCGTGACATCTCGTGACATTGGTTTTCACGTTCCCGTTGTTTACGTTTTCTATCCCTGGTGGAGTCCGGTAAATCCGAAGGATTATCAT
>JAKJFA010000146.1 GCA_022705135.1 Pseudomonadota bacterium
TACGCCAGCCTGCGCGCCCTCGACGGCGTCGGCGCCGACTTAATCCTGATCGAAGCGCTCCCCGGCGGCCCCGGCTGGCGCGCCGTCGCCGACCGCCTCGGCCGCGCCGCCGTCGGCTCCGGCGCAACTGACTAGCCCTGCCGCGCCCTCGCGCTACCTGCCCCGCAGGAGCGACGCAAGTCGCGATGCATTCGGCCAAAATCTAGAAATTCGCCTTATAGTCGAAGCATTATTTTTTGTTGCACTGCACAAAAAATTTCTCTACGATTGCACCTGTCTCCTCCACCCTCCTCCTTTGGTGTGGATTTGCCCGGGCCTCGCAAGACGCCCGGGCTTTTTCTTTTCAGCTCCCCTCGGCGAGCATGCGGCGGATCTCGGGCACGCACGAACCGCAGGACGTGCCGCAGCGCAGCCTGGCCTGCAGCGCGTCGAAGTCGCGTACGCCGGCGCCCGCGGCGATCGCCGCCGCGATGTCGGCCTCGGACACGTTCAGGCAGTTGC
>JAKJFA010000014.1 GCA_022705135.1 Pseudomonadota bacterium
GGCGTGCGATGATGTGGCCGAGTTGGTGGACTACATCGCGCCGCCGCTGATGTTGTCGCGCGAGCGCACTGAGACCGAAATCAGTTGGTCGCTCTGCCGTTATGTCGCGCCCGAAGTGGTCCGGCAAGCCTTCAATCTATCCGATCTGCCCGAGCCGGAAGGGGTTTATGCCAATCAGCCTTCGCCCTGGCAGGAGAAACACCGGCGCACCAGCCGTCTGTTCTGGTGGATGGCCCCGGTGGCTCTGGCCGTGCAGTTGTTCATGGTTTTTGTCATGGGCGGTGGCCAACTGCTCAGCCAGAACATCGTCTTCGACCCGCAGAGTCCCGAGGAAACGATCACCTCCAGAGAATTTTCCCTGAGCGGCGGCAGCAACCGGGTGATGGTGAAAAACAGCACCAGCCTCAGCAACAACTGGATCAGCCTGGCCATGACGCTGGTGAACAAAAACAACGGCAAGGCTTGGCCGACGGTGCGCGAAATCAGCTATTACCACGGGATTGATGGAGGCGAAAGCTGGAGTGAGGGTTCAAACGAGGACGATGTGGTCTTTGTCGACATACCAGCAGGCAAGTATGTCCTGATCATCGACCCCGAGATTTCTCCTGAAACGCGCGCCCCGGTCTACAGCAAACTGGCGGTGGAAACGGCTTCGCCCGGCTGGTCGAACTTTGCGATGGTGTTGGTATTCCTGGCGGTCTTCCCGATCTACACCCGCTTGCGTCGCTCCAGCTTTGAAACCAGCCGCTGGGCCGAAAGCGACTACGCCCCTGGTTCCGACGATGAGGATGACGACGAATAATGCCCAAATTCAACCTGATTTCCGGCATCCTGGTCCTGAGCCTCTTTAGTTATGCCCAATACCAGGGCTGGAACCTGTTCGATAATGTGGCCAATCCCGGCGGGGGCAGTCCCAGTCGGGGAAGCGGCTACGTCTACCACAAGTAACGGCCCGATACATCCGCGCCGTGGTTTTCCCTGACTCCTGACGCTCCGATGCGCCACGCCCTGCTGTTTTCCGTTTTTATCATCGCCTCTTGCGGGCTGGCCTACGAGCTGATCGTTGCTGGCTTGTCGTCCTATCTGTTGGGCGATTCGATCACCCAGTTTTCGACTGTGATCGGCGTCTACCTCTTTGCCATGGGGGTGGGTTCCTGGCTGTCCAAGTACATCGTGCGCGATCTGGTTGGACGGTTTATCCAGGTCGAGCTGATGGTCGGGTTGGTGGGCGGTTTTTCTGCCGCCGGCTTGTTTGCGGTGTTTACCTGGATGTCGGCGCCCTTCAAATTGTTGCTCTACTTGGCGGTTCTCCTGGTCGGTGTGTTGGTCGGACTCGAGATTCCGTTGGTCATGCGTATTCTGAAACGCGACCTGGAATTCAAGGAGGTGGTGTCGCAAGTGCTCACTTTCGATTATCTGGGCGCTTTGGTGGTCTCCATCCTGTTGCCGCTTTCCCTCATTCCGCATCTGGGCATGTTGCGCAGCAGTCTGATGTTTGGCCTGATGAATGCTGCCATCGCGTTGTGGGCGCTTTACTTGTTCCGGGCGCAGCTGGGCGCTCGGCGCTGGCTTGCCTCGCAATGCTGGGTGGTCATCCTGATGCTTGCCGGCGGTTTTGCCGGGGCGGGGCAACTGACCTCGCTTTCGGAAGCTCAGGTGTACGCGGATGAAATCATCCATGCCGAAAGTTCCCCTTACCAGCGCATCGTGCTGACGCGCTGGCGTGACGACCTGCGCCTTTTCCTCAATGGCAACCTGCAGTTTTCGTCGCAGGACGAATACCGTTATCACGAGGCGCTGGTCCATCCGGGCTTGGCAGCCATGCCTTGGGCGCGCCGGATTCTGGTGTTGGGTGGCGGCGATGGCCTGGCCATCCGGGAAATTCTCAAATATTCGCAAGTGGAGTCGGTGACGCTGGTTGACCTCGATCCGGCCATGACCCGGCTGTTTTCGACGGCACCGATGCTGACGGCGCTCAACCGGAACGCCTTCCAGTCGGACAAGGTCAGCGTGGTCAATGAGGATGCCCTGACTTGGCTGGAACGGGAAAAAGGGTATTACGACTTTGTGGTCGTCGATTTTCCCGATCCCGCCAATTTTTCGCTGGGCAAGCTCTATTCCAGCGCCTTCTATCGCCTGCTGGAGAAGCGCCTGTCGGCGCGTGGCCAGATTGTCGTGCAATCGACCTCGCCGCTCTACGCCCGCCAGTCGTTCTGGTGTGTCGTGACGACCCTGGAAAGTGTCGGCTTCAAGACCAGGCCGTATCATGCCTTGGTGCCTTCTTTTGGCGAATGGGGGTTCATTCTGGCCGGCCGTGAGACGCTCGATGTGCCGCATGCCTATCCGGTGCCGACCCGTTTTCTCAATGCCGAGACGACCCCGGCGCTCTTTTATTTCCCCGCCGACATGAGCCGGGTGCCGAGTGAGGTCAATCGCCTGAACAATCAGGTTCTGGTGCGCTATTTTGAGCAGGAGTGGGGCAAGGTGACGCGCTAATTTTGTAAGGGCGTGGTGTTCGGCAACCCTGTGCGCCCAGCCGGGCCAGATGATGCGCGATGGCGTTGTTGGTCGGCAGCGTTTTGGTGCACCAGTCCGGCGCAATCAGCGTGGGTGCGCGCGCGCTGGCGCCGACGCGATGGAAAATCACCTCGGCCGGCGTGCGGCGAATCATCTCGGCCGCCGTTTCGACATATTGTTCCAGCGAAAGCAGTGCCACTTCGCCGCGCTGGTGTTCTGCCGCCAACTGGCTGCCGCGCACGATCATCAGCGGATGCAATTTAAGCCCCTGAACGCCTTCGTTCAGGACGCGTTCGAGGCTGACCAGGCTGTCTTCCGCGCGTTCTCCGGGCAGCCCGACGATCAGGTGCGCACACACCGGAATCGAACGCGCCTGTGCCCGCGCTACCGTTTCAGCGTATGCCTTGAATCCGTGGCCGCGATGGATACGATCGAGCGTTTCGTCAAAAGCGCTCTGCAGCCCGAGTTCGAGCCAGATTTCGGCGCCTTGTTCCTGGTAGGCGGCCAGGAGATCGAGAACGGCATCCGGGACGCAATCCGGCCGGGTCCCCACGCACAAGCCGACGACATCGCGCGAAGCCAGCGCGGCGTCGTACAGCGCGCGCAGATGTTCGATTTCGGCATAGGTGTTGGTGTAGGCCTGGAAGTAGGCGAGGTAGCGCCGCACCCAGGCAATCGCCTGGCGACCGTGTGCGAGTTGCCCGTCCACACTGCCGGAGCGCTCCTCGCTGAACGAATCGACGCTACAGAAGCTGCAGCCGCCCCGGCCGATGGTGCCGTCGCGGTTGGGGCAGGTGAACCCGGCGTGCAGGGGCAATTTGTGCACGCGTTCGCCAAAACGGTTTTTCAGGTGGCTGCCCAGGGTGTGAACGTAATGGTCAAGCTGCATCCGGTGGTGCCGTGAAGCCGGCCGGGGCCGACCCCAAGGTCTTTACAGCACAGGGGAGTGGAATTATACTTCGCCCCTCTGTCGCGGCCGTTTCCGGTCGTTTGGGTTGTTAGCTCAGTTGGTAGAGCAGCGGACTCTTAATCCGTAGGTCGAAGGTTCGAATCCTTCACAGCCCACCAGAATTCAAGCGGCGCTCAGTGATGAGCGCCGTTTTTCATTGGGCGCTGAAGCGGCTAAACTTGGTTCGGCGATGCTGAAGAGCAACGGGGGGCGGCTTGCTTCGACAGCGGGGCGGACGCAATGGTGGCAATCGAGGAGCTTCTATGTTCGATCTCTACATCGGCAACAAAAACTACTCCTCCTGGTCGTTGCGCCCGTGGTTGTTGATGAAGCATTTTGGCATTCCCTTTGTCGAGCATTCTGTCTCGCTTTATCGCCCCGGCCATACGGCCCTGCTCAAGTCCTTGTCGGGCAATGCGCGGGTTCCCTGTCTGCACGAAGATGGTTTCCAGATTTGGGAAAGTATTGCCATTATGGAAACGCTGGCTGAGCGCCATCCTGAGATATGGCCTGCGGATGCCAGGGCGCGGGCACGAGCGCGCAGCCTCAGTGCCGAAATGCACGCTGGCTTTGCCGCGCTGCGCTCGGCCATGCCCATGAATCTCAAATTTGAACTGAAGGGCAAATCGCCTGCGCTGGAAGTTCAACAGGATATCGATCGCGTCATTGCGCTTTGGGAGGAGACGCGCTGCCAGTTTTCCGGCCGGCAAGGCCCCTATCTGTTCGGTGCATTCTCGGCCGCGGACGCCATGTATGCGCCGGTTGCCTGTCGTTTCCACATCTATAATGTGGCCTTGCCGCCGGTGGCCGGGCACTACCGCGATGCCCTGTTGGCCCACCCGGCCATGATCGAATGGCGCGAGGCTGCACTCAAGGAAAGCGAAGCCTGCGCCCGCTATGATCAACTGGCCGAAGATTACGGTGGCCGGCGCTGAACAACGGGGCGCTTGAGTCGCGCCATTTCGCCTAGAATGGCAAGCATGAAGAGTAACGGCCCCATCCTGCTTGCGCGCTATCTGGCTTTGGCCTGTCTTGGCCTGATTGTCTACGCCAGTTTGCATCCTTTTACGGGCTGGCAGGTCAGTGGCGTTTCACCGCTTGCTTTTCTTGAGGGCGGCTGGCCGCGTTATTGGACTGTATTTGACCTGGCCGTCAATATTCTGGTCTATCTGCCGCTCGGATTTTTGCTGACCTTGGCGTTGGCACGGGTTCCGGGGCGCTTCAGCGCAGTTGTTCTGGCTGCTCTGATTGCGGCGGCCACAAGTTTTGCGCTCGAATGTGTTCAGGTGCTGTTGCCGACCAGAGTTCCTTCCAACCTGGATCTCGTCTGCAACAGTCTGGGCGGGCTGTTGGGCGCCGCGCTTGCCCATCGGGTGGGCCCGCGTTTTTTCCCATATTGGATGGCGTGGCAACACCGCTTGGTGGCACCGCTGCCGCACGCCGAACTGGGGCTGACCCTTCTGGGGCTATGGCTGCTCATTCCGCTGTCGCCGGAAATACTTTTGTTCGGGGCGGGTGATGTCCGTAGTGTGTTTGACCTCTCCGGCGCCATGCCGTTTTCTCCCCACAGTTCGCTGCCGATGGAAACTGCCGTCATTGCATGCAATACCGTCGCGGTCGGTCTGCTGATCCGCCTGCTGACCGCCAGCAAACGGCTGGCTTGTTTCAGTGTGCCCGCTCTGATTGGTCTCGGACTGATCGTTCGCTCCCTGTCGGCTGCTGTTCTGATTGCTCCGGATCAGGCGTTTTCCTGGTGGACGCCGGCCGTGCAAAACGGCCTGCTTGCTGCCGGCCTGATCCTGCTGCCCGCCATGTTCCTGCCGGTGGGGTTGCGCCTGATGCTGGCCGCGCTGGCGCTGATGTGTGGTGCGGTGCTGGTCAACATCACCCCGCCCAATCCCTACTCTGCCGTGGCGCTGGCTTCCTGGCGGCAAGGGCACTTTCTTAATTTCAACGGGTTGACCCGGCTGGTTTCCATTCTGTGGCCCTTCCTTGCCCTGCCTTTCCTGATGTTTACCCCTCGTCGGCCAGCGGAGTCGCCCGACAATGTTTCCCAAACCCGAACCGAACACGCCCTAGAGCCTTTCGAGCAATGATTGCAGCGCCTTGGCCGCGCCCAGGGGAAGTTTGTAAGCGACGTATTCGGAAATCATGGTTTCGCCAGGGTTGATTTCCACCGTCGGGATGCCGGCGCGGGCGGCCCAGACAACCGGTTGGGCAATGTAGGGAAAGACGCTGGTGGTGCCGACCGAAAAAACCAGATCAAAGCCTTCTTCCATTTCGTCGTAAAACCTTTCCAGCGCTTGCTGCGGCAGAGCCTCTCCGAACAAGACCACTTCGGGCCGCATGAACGACTGGCACTGCGGGCACAGGGGCGGAATTTCACGGCCCTCCAGACTTTCGACGTGTTCTTGCTGGCCGCACGCCGTGCACAAAAGCCGATGCATATCGCCATGAATCTCGATGACATTGCGGCTGCCGGCAGCCTGGTGCAAGCCGTCGATATTCTGCGTGAAGACGAGGACCGAGGCGAATTCCTCCTCCAAGCGGGCGATGGCAGCATGGGCTGCATTGGGACCGGCACCCCGGCAATTCGCTTCGATCTGCGCCAGATATTTCCAGGTGATTGCCGGGTGGTGGCGCAGCATTTCGCCAGAGAGCGCGTCCTCGATCCGGTAGCCGTCTTCAGTCAGGTTGCCTTCGTACAGGCCGCCGATGCCGCGATAGGTCGGTAGGCCGGAGTCGGCGGAAATGCCGGCACCGGTGATGAAGAGGATACGGCGAGCGCTGGTTAAATGATTGGCAACCGCGTCCAGTATCTGTTCAATGGCATGCAGTTCCATTATGGCGTCATCTCTTTGGGCAGCAACACCCACATCTGTCCCGGCTGTTTCATGCGCCCGGCTTGCTCGCCCGCCTTGGCGCCGAAGCCCCAAAACAGATCGGCGCGGACGACGCCCTTGATGGCGCCGCCGGTATCCTGCGCCAGCATCAGGCGGTTGAGCGCTCGGCTGGAATTGGGCTGGGTGGTGGCAAGGAAAACGGGTGCACCGAGCGGAATGTGGCGCGGGTCGATCGCTAGGCTGCGCTCGGCCGTGAGCGGCACGCCCAGGGCGCCGAGCGGGCCATCGTCGGAGGATGGCAATTCGCGGAAAAAGACGTAGCTTGGGTTCAAATTGAGCACTTCCTGCACTTTGCCGGGATTGGCGCGTGCCCAGGCCTGAATGCCTTGCATCGAGGCTTCGCTCAGCGCCAGTTCGCCGCGCTCGATCAATACCCGGCCGATCGACTGGTAGGGATGGCCATTCTGGTCGGCGTAGCCGAGGCGGACCAAACTTCCGTCCGGCAGCTTGACGCGGCCGGACCCCTGAATCTGCAGAAAAAAGAGCTCAATCTGGTCTTCCACCCAGAGCAAGGGGGTTCCCAGGCGGGGCGCGGTGTTCTCTTCGATGTCGCGCCGAGCATGGTAGGGAATGACCTTGTTGCCGGAAAGCCTGCCGCGCAGGCGCATGTGCTTGAGTTCGGGTAGCACCTCGCCCAGGTCGATGGTGAGCAGATCATCCGGCACGCCATAGACCGGGAATTTGCCGTGTTTGCCCGGAGTGCGGCTGCCCTTCAGGAGCGGTTCGTAGTAGCCGGTGATGAGTCCCTCGGTTTTTCCGTCTGGTTGTGTGGCGGCGTAGGGCGTGAAGTTGGTCTCGAAAAAGGCGCGCACCGCAGTGTTGTCCTGCGCGGCAAGAGCTTGGGCTTCGGCGCAGACACGCTTCCAGGCAGTCGCCCGGGTTGCAAGGGCGCGGCAGGAGAGCAGGAAAGCCGGCCAGGCAGCGCCGACTTGGTCCGCTTGCCAGCCGGGCAGGTCGGCCCACTGTGCCGCCTGCAGCGGTTTGGCGGCGGCCGGAGGCCGGGTCGGCTCGGCAATCGGGCATTTGGGGCAAGGGGCGCAGGCAGGTTCGCGCACCGGCACCTGCTGGCAGGCGGCAAGTGCAGACAGCAGTAGTAGGCACAGGACCCTCGCGTGTGGTGAAGCTTTTTCAGGATTCAATGGGGGCTCTCCACATTTTGATGTTCAGGGTGTTGAATGTTGTCATTGCGCTTGGTCAGTCCTTCCGTCGCCTGATACAGTGACGCTTTTGCGATTGTACCTGTTGCCATGCCGGATGCCCTTCAACTCGAACGCTTGTTGCACCGGGCCGAAGTGGTGCTTTGCCGTCTTGAGGCCTGGCTGCCGCCCGCGCCTTCCTTGCCGGAATGGCAATCCGCCATCGCCTGGCGTTGGCGGCGCTCAGCCAACAACGGCTATCTGCACGCCGTCCGGCGGCCCCACTTGATCCGCCTTGCCGATCTCGATTGCATCGACGAGCAAAAGGCGCGTGTTTTGGCCAATACCCGCCAGTTTGTTGCAGGCAAGCCGGCCAACAATGTCTTGCTGACCGGCGCCCGTGGTTCGGGCAAGTCGTCGCTGGTCAAGGCCATGTTGCACGAATTTTGCGGCCGGGGTTTGCGCCTGATCGAAGTGGACAAGGAGGATCTTGTCGACCTGCCCGACATTGTTGATCTGATTGCTGGTCGCAAGGAGCGCTTTATCCTCTTCTGCGACGATCTTTCCTTTTCTGCCGGTGAGTCGTCCTACAAGGCGCTCAAGTCGGCGCTGGACGGCTCGCTGGCGGCGGCCCCGGAAAATGTGCTGATCTACGCCACCTCCAATCGCCGCCACCTGATTCCCGAATATTTTTCGGAGAACCTCGAAAGCCATCGGGTGGGCGATGAGATCCATCCAGGCGAGGCGACGGAAGAGAAAATTTCTCTTTCCGAGCGCTTTGGGCTCTGGATTTCCTTTTATCCCTTCGATCAAGAGGACTATCTGAGGATTGTTGGTCATTGGCTCAAGTCGTTTGGGGTTTCGGGCCATAATTCGGAGGCCGTCGAGCGCGAGGCGCTGAATTGGGCGATAGCGCGTGGTTCGCGCAGCGGCCGGGTGGCCTGGCAATTTGCCAAGGACTGGGCAGCCAGGCAGGGGCAACGGAAAAGGAAATGATCCGAGGTAAAGGCGCCGCTTTTCAGGAGGATTGCCATGAACGATGAGATCGTCGATGTTGCCGCGGCCGTGCTGATGCGCGGCGACGGGAAGGAATATCTGCTGGCGCAACGGCCGGAGGGAAAGGTCTATGCAGGATACTGGGAATTCCCGGGGGGTAAGCTGGAAGAGGGTGAAACCGTTCTTCAGGCGCTCCGACGCGAGTTGCAGGAAGAGCTTGGAATTTCCATCGACAAGGCAACGCCCTGGTTCAGGCGGGAATTCACTTATCCACACGCCAGAGTGCGCTTGCACTTTTGGCGCGTCACCGCCTGGCAGGGCGAAATCACAGCGCATGAGCACCCTGCCATCCAATGGCTGCGTGTCGGCGGCAAGGTCAGCGTTGATCCCCTGCTGCCCGCCAATGGGCCGGTGCTGAAGGCGCTGAAATTGCCAACCGTGATGGCCATTACCAATATGTCGGAAAATGGCGAGGATGCCGAACTGGCTCGCCTGGAAGAAGCGGTCGCCGGCGGTTTGCGTCTTTTTCAGATCCGCGACAAGGGACTGCCGCCCATCGAACGGGCCTGGTTTGCTCAGGCCGCCTACGAAATGGTGCGGCACAGCGGCGCCTTGCTCTTCATTAATGACGACGAGGGGCTGGCGCGCAGCATTGGCGCCCAGGGCTTGCATTTGACTGCGAATAAGTTACACCGTTGCTGGCTGCGCCCCAATCTGGAATGGGCTGGCGCTTCCTGTCACAACGAGGAGGAAATCGAACGTGCCGTCAAACTTGACCTTGACTATATTGTTGTTGGCCCGGTGCGGTGCACGCTGAGCCACCCCGACCTTCCCACGCTGGGCTGGGAACGCTTTGCCGAACTGGCGGCGATGAGCCCGGTGCCGGTTTTTGCCCTGGGCGGAATGAAGATGGAAATGCTGGAAGAAGCGCAAGAACACGGGGCGCACGGCATTGCACTGATGCGCGGTTGGTAAACATTTCGCGGAGACTGTCTTGAACCTTGACCATTTATTGACCCGAGGCCGCCTGTGGTATGGCCTATGCCTGCTCCTGCTTTTGAGCCCCATCGTCCAGGCAGATGTTTTCCGGCTCGTGCCCAAAGCCGAAAGCAGCCTACCCAGCGGAAAATTCGTTGCCGTGCAGGGCAGTGCCGGCACGGCGGGTGAGAAATTCGTCCTCGAAAACCTGAGTATTCTGCAGCCGGTTGAAGTGACCCTGCTGGCCAAGGACGACCGGGCCGAACTCAAGCTGCAGTTGGGCAAATTCGACTGGAAAAACCCCGACCGCAGTGGCTCGACCAAAGGCAGCGGCAGCGCGACTTTTCATGTCCGCACTGAAGGCGATCTGAAGATCCAGGTCAGCGCATCACAGCCTGAAACGCCTTATCAACTCGCCGTCTGGGTTGGTGACGAAGTGCAACCCCCGATGTCGCCTGCGTTCGTCTCCAAGGAACGCTTCAAAGGCAAGTCCCTTGGCGGATTTGACTGGGGAAGTCCGGTGCTGTGGATCATTGCCTTGTTGCTAGGGGCGATTCTGGCCATCCTTATTTTTATTGTGCTCAGGGGGAAAAAATGATGAGGCGCTTCGGTCGTTTCTGTTTTGCCCTGCCTGTCCTTCTGACTTTGTCGTTAGCCCAGGCGGGCCCTGCCGATCTTGCTGCCAAGGACCTCTGGAAAGCAATGGACGCTGCCGGCAAAGCCTATGACAAATCCAAGCACTGGATCGATCGCGGCAAAGCCGGGAAGGATTTGTGGGATAAATATCAACCCCTCAGCGAAGGCGACAAGCAGGCTAATCCCGACTACAACCCACCTGGCGCTCCTGAGGTGCCGACGAGTTGCGATGAATCGGAAATCGCAGGATGCAAGGATTGTTATCAGGCTGCCTACGAGAAGCTCTACAAATTGCGCAACAATTTCGAAAAGCTGCGCGCTATCAAGATCGCGACTGAAAATTTCACCAAGAGTTCCCTATCGTTTGGTGACAGCGTCTCAGGCGTGCATGGTGTCGCCGGGCTCGGCTGGCAGGCAGAGCGGCATAAGATCGAGGCTTCTTTCAAGAATTTCGAAAAGGCGTATCGAGCCAAGCATCAGGAACTGTCAGAAAAACTGAACGCGAACCTGCAGGACATCAGCCAGTGCGAAGCCAAGTATTACGGTGAGCAGGATTGGTACAACCGCTACGGTTATATGTACTTCACCTTCATGGTGGATCGCTATCGCTGGTGATTCGCTTCCTCGTTACCGGTAGAAGGGGCCTCGGCCTCTTCTGGCGCTTGTGCGATGCGGTAGGATTCCGTTGCCCAGGCACCCAGGTCGACCAAGCGGCAACGCTCGGAACAAAAGGGGCGGAAGGGGTTTCCTGCGGCAAATACCGTTTCTGCTCCGCATTGTGGACAGCGGACGATGCGGCCCTTGGGACTGCGCTTGGAGTCAGAGATTGCAGAAGGTGAGGTCAAAGGCGACGTCGTGATCGCAGCTGCGCGAGCGGGTTTCGGAATTGGGGGGATTGGTAAACCGGATATTGAGCGCATATTTGTTGGCGCTGACTTCCGGGACGGCGCGTTCGCTGCTTTTGATGTCCAGGCGCACCATTTGCGCCGGGCCGCCACCGAGATTCAGCTGCAACTGACCATTGACGGCAAGATAGGGTTTCGGGCGGCCGCTGGCGCGCAGCAGGCGCAGCACGATGGTCAGGGCGTCACGCAGCGGCAAGAGCGGGCCGATCCAGCCGTCAAGCGACTGGCGCCGCAGGCTGGCGTCACGGCTCAGCCACCAGTGATACGAGGGCAGGTCGAACTCACAGACGCCGCCGGGAATGCTGGCACGGCTGCGGATGCTCATCAGCCAATCGTTTTCCCGAAGGTATTGGCCGATTTTGCCGGTCATTCCGAGCAGCGCGGTGGCAGCCTGCTCAATTTCGTAGAGCGCTCCGGAAAGCGCTTCTTCCGAGATCTCGGGATTGTTGCGGTAGACCAGCAAGGCCTGACGTTGGCGCTCGAGTTCCTGGATGAGGTCCATTTTGAGGTCGGCGCGACCTGCGACTTCAAGGATTTCGAACAGGGTGGCCAGGGCGACATGGCACTCGCGCGTCCCCTCCTGCGCCGAGAAATAGAGCGATTTTTCGAACAAATCTTCCAGACGCAGCAAGGTCCGGATGCGTTCATTGAATGGATACTCGTAAGTGATCACGCAAGCGCCAGGGGCCGATGGGGTAAATTTGCCCGATTCTGAGCTATTTGTGGCGAAATCTCAACACTTTGCCCCTGTTTTGGCGGCAAGTTTTTGCCGGGCCAGGTCCAGGTAGCGCAGGTGGAGGGCATCCACCGCCGCAGCGAGGACGGACGGTTCGGCGTTATTGTCGATGAGGTCATCCGCGATAGCCTGTCGTTGCGCGCGGTTGGCCTGGGCGGAAAGAATGGCGCGCACCTCATTTTCAGCAAGCTGGCTGCGGGCCATGACCCGCTTGACCTGAAGCGCTTCGTCGCAATCGACGACAAGTACCCGGTCGCAGTACTCTTTCCAACCCCCGGACTCGACAAGCAACGGGACGGCAAGGATGACGTAAGGAGTGCTGGCTGCTGCGCAGGCTTGCAGGGCGATGCGGGCAATGCGCGGGTGCAGGAGGGCTTCAAGCCGCTGCCGCGCCCCGGGGTCAGAAAATACCAGGCGCCGCATGGCGTTGCGGTCGAGTGCGCCGGCGCCGTCAGTGATTCCGGGGCCAAATTCGGCCACGATGACCGGCATGGCCTCGCCGCCGGCAGCGGTGAGTTGACGGGCGATTTCATCGGTGTCGATGACGCTCACGCCACGCGCCGCAAAAAGAGCGCTCACCGTGGTTTTGCCGCTACCGATGCCGCCCGTCAGGCCGACGATAAAATCGCTCACGGGCAGGCCTTGGCCTCGTATTTCAGCGAAGAAGCGGATTGTGTCGCATCAAGTAACGCCTGACGCCGAGCGGCTACTCCGCGTGCCTCGATGGCGAAGGTCTCTTTGGAGGGGTAGGGTTCGACTTTGGCGCTTCGTACCCCGGCCTCACGCAGACTGGCCAAGCGGGTTTTGGCACCGGACTCGTTCGAAAAAACACCAAGGGAAATGGCAAAGCGGTTGGCGGCGACGTCATGGACGACGATGTACTCCTTGATGCCGAGCTCTTTGAGTTCCTTCGCTTTTTTGTCCGCTTCCGCCTTGCTGGGCAGAGGACCGATTGACACCCACCAGGATTTCCCTTGGGTTTTTTCGGGGCGTTTCGTCTGTTTGAAGTCGGGGAACTTTCCCGTGAGCAGAGCCGTCAGCAGATCCACATCCTTACCCGAGAGCTCATTCCACATCAGGCAAACTTCAGCTGGTACCGCGGCTGTGGCTTCGGGCTTTGGTTCTGTAGCGGGCGGGACGGTCTCTGTTTTTGCCCCCTCGGGCTTGGTTTCGGCCTGATTTGGTAGAGGGGGCGGCCCATCGCGCGAGACGACCCGGATGGCCTCCGGCCTAATCTGTTTTTTGAGGCGTAAGGCATCCGGGTTGTGGGGGCGGCCCAAGTAGCCTTCCGAAAAGGCGAAAAAAAGCAGATTCGCCAGGATCAGCAGGAAAATGAGCCACTTCATCGTTTTTAGCCGACTTTCGGCAGGTGTTGCAGCGATTCGGCGATGGCCTCGGCCGGATATTCGTAGTCCTCGAGCTGGCCGGCGAAGTACTTGTCAAACGACGCCATGTCGAAATGCCCGTGTCCGGTCAGGTTGATGAGAATGACCTTGGATTCGCCGCTGGCTTTGCAGCGCAGCGCTTCGTCGATGGCGGCGCGGATGCCGTGACACGATTCCGGGGCCGGGACGATGCCCTCGGCGCGCGCGAACTGGACGCCGGCCTCGAAGGTGCTGATCTGCTGTACAGCCTGCGCCTCGATCAGGCCTTCGTGCAACAGTTGCGACACCAGCGGCGAGTCGCCATGATAGCGCAGTCCGCCGGCGTGGATGCCGGGCGGCATGAAGTCGTGGCCGAGCGTATACATCTTCATCAGGGGCGTATAGCCGGAAACGTCGCCGAAATCGTACGCGTAGGTTCCTTTTGTCAGCGTCGGGCAAGACGCCGGTTCAACGGCGACGCAGCGCAGATTGTTGGCGCGTTTGTCGCCGGCGGCTTTGTCCGCCAGGAAGGGAAAGGAAATTCCGGCAAAGCTGGAGCCGCCGCCGCAGGGTCCGAAGATTATGTCCGGGTAGAGGCCGATTTTCTCGAACTGTTTTTTGGCTTCCTGGCCGATGACGGTCTGGTGCAACAGCACATGGTTCAGCACGGAGCCGAGGGTGTAGCAGGTATTGGCGTCGGCGACGGCTTCCTCGACCGCTTCCGAAATGGCGAGGCCTAAAGAACCCTGGTTGTTGGGGTCTTTGGCCAGGGCATCGCGTCCGGCCTGGGTGATATTGGTCGGGCTGGCAAAGACTTCAGCCCCCCAGGTTTGCATCATCGAGCGGCGGAAGGGTTTCTGCTCATAACTGACCTTGACCATGAAAACGCGCACCCGCCAGCGCGATGGACGAACCCCACTGGCCTGCGCCGGTTTCGGTGGTCAGTTTCTTGGTGCCCGCCAGCTTGTTGAAGTAGGCCTGCGGCACCGCCGAATTGGGTTTGTGCGAGCCGGCTGGTGAAACGCCTTCGTATTTGTAGAAAATCTTGGCCGGCGTGCCGAGCGCCTGTTCCAGACGCAAAGCCCGGCACAAGGGAGAGGGACGCCATAAGGCATAGATCTGACGCACTTCATCCGGAATCGGAATCCAGCGCTCGCCCGACATTTCCTGCTCTAGTAGCGGCATCGGGAAAATGGCCGACATCTTGTCAGGTCCGACAGGATTGCCGTCCGGGCCGAGTGGCGGCAGGGGCGGGTTCTTGAAATCGGCGACGATGTTGTACCAGTGGGTCGGAATGTCGTTCTGATCGAGCGGAACGCGCAGCGGCGTCATAATGTTCTCCTGGGTTGTTCGGCAAAAAAGCGAAACTTACTCCAAAAAACGTTTGGGGTGAAGGGCAGAAAATGGCGCAGGAATGAACCCAAGCCGTGCGCAACGCAGCAGACTGCATACGCAGCAATTTTTTCAGCGTTTCCGTAAAAAGGCTAAACTCGCAGCTTGTATTTGCCGATGAGTTCCTGTTCTGATGCCCAGCGAATTCGATTTGATTGCCCGCCACTTTACCCGGCCGACGCCCATGACGGTGCTCGGCCCCGGGGATGATTGCGCGCTGATTCAGCCGACACCGGGCAAGCAGCTTGCCGTCACCACCGACATGCTCGTCTCGGGAACGCATTTTCTGCCGCAAACCGATCCCGAACGCCTGGGCTGGAAGGCGCTGGCAGTCAATCTCTCGGATCTGGCGGCCATGGGGGCGCAGCCGCGCTGGGCAACGCTTGCCGGTAGCCTGCCTGAAGCCAATGAGGATTGGATCGCTTCTTTTTCCCGGGGGTTTTTTGATTGCGCGTCCGTTTTCAGTGTCGACATCATCGGCGGTGATACCACGCGCGGGCCCCTCAATCTATGCGTTACCGCCATTGGTGAGGTCGAGCCCGGTCGAGCGCTGTGCCGGCATGGCGCCCAAGCGGGGGACGACATCTGGGTCTCCGGGCAGCCAGGGTTGGCGGCCTTGGGGTTGGCGCATGTGCAAGCCCGAACCCAACTGCCGGAACCCTGGCCGCATCTTTGCCAAAGAGCGCTGGAACAGCCGCAGCCGCGTGTTGCCCTCGGACTTGGCTTGGTGGGCATCGCCAGTGCCGCGATTGACATCTCCGACGGTTTACTCGCCGATCTTGGACACATTGCCGAACGTTCTCATCTGCAAGCCATGATTTACCTGACACGATTCCCGCATCAACCCAAAGGCGTTGATCGGATCTTGGCGCTGGACTGCCTGTTGGCCGGTGGCGATGACTACGAATTGTGTTTTACGGCGCCCGTCCGCCAGAGATCAACAATTGCTGCATTGGCTGCCCGTCTTGAGCTCCCTCTGTGGCGCATCGGCGAAATGACCGCCGCGGCGGAGGGAGAAGCGGGCAAGGTCAGCGTCCTCGACGCGGGTGGTCAGCCTCTTTCCTTTTTACATCGAGGCTTTGACCATTTTGGCTAGGGCGTGTTCGCATTCGATTGGCGGATGGCGTTGTGCCGGCAGGCGAGGGGCTGCTCGGCGCGAGGTGCAGGCAATGGTCATTCCCTTGCCAAGCCGAGCAACAACGCAGACACCGCCTGCCGACGCAACCCGAAGGGCAAGGGCTTGCCAGTGCGCATTGCGGCGTTGCCGCTCGCTGACGTGGAATAACCACGCTGCGCTCGCGGCGCCTTGCACTGTATCTCTGTCAAACCCTTGCGCCGCCGTCAACTGAATGAGAACACGCCCTAAGGCCCCCTCTTTCCGTTTTCTGTTTTCGCACCCAGCGCATTTCCTGGCTTGCGGTTGCGGCAGCGGTTTGTCGCCCTGGGCGCCCGGAACGGCGGGAACCGCCTTTGCCTGGCTGGTTTACTGGCTGATGCGTCCCTGGTTTTCCGAAGGGCAATTCGGATTGTTGCTTGTTGTGGCCTATCTTTTGGGTATCTGGTGCGTGCACCGGACTGGCCGCGACCTTGGGGAACCCGATCATGGCAGTATCGTCTGGGATGAAATCGTCCCCTTCTGGCTGGTGCTGTTCATGGTTCCGGAAAGCTGGATCTGGCAGCTGGCCGCCTTTGCGTTCTTCCGATTGTTTGATATTGTCAAATGGCCACCCGCCGACTGGTTCGACCAGAAGATGAAAAACGGCTTCGGCGTCATGGCCGATGACCTGGCGGCGGCCTTTCACACCTTGTTGGCGATGGCGTTCATGCAATGGTTCCTGAATTGACTCAATCCGGATTGGAGCGACTCGCCGAGGAAGTGGGCGCTCGCCTGAAAGCGCGCGGCGAATTATTGGTGACCGCAGAATCCTGCACAGGCGGTTGGGTGGGTCAATGCCTGACTGCCATTGCCGGCAGCTCGACCTGGTACGACGGCGGCTTCATTACCTATTCCAATACGGCCAAAACCCAGTTCCTGGGTGTGCCGGAAAGTACCCTGAGACGGCATGGCGCCGTTTCGGAGGCAACGGCGCGCGCCATGGCACAAGGCGCGCTGGCGCGCAGTTCTGCCGGCTGGTCTCTTGCCATTACCGGGATTGCCGGACCGGGCGGGGGCAGTCCGAGAAAGCCAGTGGGCACCGTCTGCTTCGCCTGGGCGCGGCAGGAGGGCGGTTGCGTTGCCGAAACCTGCCATTTCGAGGGCGACCGTGAGGCTGTCCGTCTTCAGGCGGTGGGACATGCCCTGCGGGGTATCCGGGACCGGCTGCCTCGATAACCCTGTTCAGGGCGAGCGCGCTCACCTGTGGCAGAGAGGGGCTACTTGACGAAGCTGACCAGTACTCCTGCCATGACCGCCAGGATGATGGCGATAATGATGAGCCAGCGGTTTTGTTTTTGCTGTTCGAGCAGCAGTTGCTTGAACAGCGGCGTGATGTCGGCGGGGGTGTGGCTCAGGACCCGATGCGCCAGTCTGGGCAGTTGGGGCAGGGTGTGGGCCCAGTAAGGCGCTTCCCGTTCGAGGCTGCGTTTGACGCCGCGCCACCCCAGTTGTTCGCTCATCCAGCGTTCCAGGTAGGGCTTGGCGGTTTCCCACAGGTCCAGATCAGGGTCGAGTTGCCTGCCGACACCCTCGACGTTGAGAAAGGTTTTTTGCAGCATGACCAGTTGGGGCTGGATTTCCACATTGAAGCGGCGCGAGGTCTGGAACAGTCTCAGCAGAACGCGGCCAAAGGAGATTTCCTTCAACGGCCGATGAAAAATGGGTTCGCACACCGCGCGGATGGCCGATTCAAATTCGTCGACGCGCGTCCCTTTGGGAACCCATCCCGATTCGACGTGGATCTCGGCGACACGCCGGTAGTCGCGGTGAAAAAAGGCGAGAAAATTCTGCGCCAGGTAGTTCTTGTCCTCCTCGGTCAAGGTGGCAACGATGCCGAAATCAAGCGCGATGTATTGCCCTTGCGGGGTGACAAAGACATTGCCGGGATGCATGTCGGCGTGAAACAGCCCGTCGCGGAAGACCTGGGTAAAGAAAATATCGACGCCTGCGGCGGCGAGGCGCTTGAGGTCGATGCCCTGGCCTCTCAGTTCCTCGATCTGTGAAATCGAAGTGCCGTGCATGCGCTCCATTACCATGACTGTCGTCGTGCACCAGTCCCAGTAAATTTCAGGAATGATGAGCGTTTTGGAGTCGGCAAAATTGCGCTTCAGTTGCGCGGCGTTGGCGGCCTCGCGCATCAGGTCGAGTTCGTCGTACAGATACTTGGCAAACTCCCGCACCACTTCACGAGGCTTCAGTCGTCTGCCATCGCGCCAGAGCTTTTCCAGCAAGAGGGCGAAGGTGTCAAGCAGGGCGAGATCATGGGCAATGACCGGCCCCATGTTGGGGCGCAGAATCTTGACGGCAACCGCTGTTCCGTCCGGCAGGCGGGCGAAGTGAACCTGGGCGATGGAGGCGGAGGCCTCGGGAACCGGGTTGAACTCGGCAAAGACGGCGCTGGCCGGTCGGCCATAGGCCTTTTCGATTTCCTTCAGGGCCAGTTGCGGATCAAAAGGCGGAACCCTGTCCTGCAGGCGGGCCAGTTCATCGGCGATGTCCGGGGGCAGCAAATCGCGCCGTGTGGACAAGACCTGGCCGAACTTGACAAAAATCGGTCCCAGATCTTCGAGCGCCTGGCGCAGGCGGACAGCGCGCGGCGTGTCGAAGCGGCGCCAGAATTGCAGACCGCTGTAGAAACGAACCAGCTTGCCCGAGGGCTCCAGCTCGAGCAGCATGCGGTCGAGGCCGTGACGGCTGGCAACCGAGGCGATTTTGAGCAGACGGAACAGACGCAAGGCGAACTGCCGAAGAAGGTGAGGTGTTCAATATACCCGAAAAAGGCGGTGCCGCCCTGCGGGGCTATCCCTGAATTGCGGGGATTGCCGTGGCCCTAGAGTCCCGGAGTTTGCGCCGCAATTTGCGCCAAGGCGTCGGACAATGCGGCCTTGAATCCGGGTAAGGAGGAGGCATCGCCTTTGATCAGTTCGCTCTCGAGAAGTCGGGCCGCTGTGTGCAGAACGTGGGCACCGACGTTGCCGGACGAGCCCTTGATGTTGTGCACCAGGCCGCGGGCGCTGGCGTAGTCCCTTGCTGCCAGGAAGGCGTCAAGCTTGGTGCTGGCGTCGGCGAATTCCTCGGCGAAGAGGGAGAGAATCCTGGGGACTTCCTCGGTACTGCCGCCCAGGCGCCGAACCAGCTCGTCCAGGGCAAAGCCGGGCAAGGCGATGTCCGGTAATGACGAAGGTGTCTTAGGCTTGCCGGCGGCAACGGTATGTGGCGGCGCCTCGTCCCGTTTCGGGGCGATCCAGCGTAACAGGGCTGCGATCAGTTCCTCAGGATCGACCGGCTTGGCGACATGATCGTTCATCCCGGAAGCCAGTGCAGCTTTGCTGTCTTCTTCCAGCACGGCCGCGGTCAAGGCGATGATGGGCATGGCATGGCCTTTGGCCCGGATGCGCCGGGTCGCCTCGAAGCCATCGAGCACCGGCATGTGCAAATCCATCAACACGAGGTCATAGTGCTGATGCGAGACCTGTTCGACCGCTTCCTGGCCGTTGTTGGCGAGACTGACCCGGACTCCGGATTTTTCCAGGAATTCGCGCACGACCTGCTGGTTTACCGGGTTGTCCTCGGCCAGCAGGATTTGTGCG
Source organism: Pseudomonadota bacterium (assembly GCA_022705135.1). Taxonomy (GTDB): domain Bacteria; phylum Pseudomonadota; class Gammaproteobacteria; order Burkholderiales; family Rhodocyclaceae; genus UBA1934. The sequence continues at coordinate 19,259 of JAKJFA010000014.1, forward strand.
TCCCGGACCGGCTGCGCTTTTTGGCGCAGAATGCTGGCGAAACTTTCGTTCTGCCCGGCCGTGGCCGTTGTCTCTATGTGCCGCAGATGGTTGATCGTTTCAAGGAGGCGCGAGGCTGTCACCGGTTTGGTGAGCACGGCGTCGAGATGGATTCCGTGCGCCGCGGCCAGCAGTTTGTCGCGGCTAAAGGCGGTAGCCATGATGACAACGGGCGATTTTCCCAAGGCGCCGTCGGCGCAATCGTGCTGGATCCGCGAAGCCAGTTGTAGACCGTCCATACCCGGCATCTGCCAGTCGAGTAGAAGGAGATCATAAGGTCTGCCCTCAACGAAGGCTTCGATCAGCATATGCCATGCCGCTTCGCCGGAGGCGGCCTCGCCGACTTCAAGCTGCCAGGATTCAAGGAGCTGGCGCAGGATGCGGCGGGCGATTTCCTGGTCATCGACGACCAGAACGCGCATGGCGGGCAGTGGCGCGAGCGCGCCGGTTTCGGGCGCTTCTTCTCCGGCAGCCACGCGGATGGTGAAGTGGAAATTCGAGCCTTGGCCCGGCGTGCTTTCGGCACCGATTTCGCCGCCCATCAGTTCGACGATGCGCTTGCTGATGGTCAGCCCCAGACCGGTGCCGCCGTATTTGCGCGTGATGCTGCCGTCGGCCTGGGTGAAGGGGGTGAACAGATGTTCGAGTTGGCGGGGGTCGATTCCGATCCCGGTGTCACGCACCGAGAACAGCAGATGGAACTCGTTTTCCTGACGCTCGGCCACTTCGACGCCGATGTGGATGGTGCCGCGCTCGGTGAATTTGACGGCATTGCCGACCAAGTTGTTGAGCACTTGGCCTAAGCGGAGCGGATCACCGCGCAGGATGCGCGGAACATCGGGCCGGACATCGAAAAGGAGTTCGATGCCCTTTTCCTCGGCATGCGCCCCGAACAGGTTGATCAGGCTGTCGAGGACATCGTCGAGCGTGAAGGGGAGCGATTCCAGTTCGAGGCGTCCGGCCTCAATTTTGGAGTAGTCGAGAATGTCATTGAGTACATTGAGCAAGGCCCGCGACGCGCTGAAGATTTTGTGCGCGTAATCACGCTGGCGTTGATCGAGAGAAGTGTCCATGAGCAGGCGCGTCAAGCCGATGACGGCGTTCATCGGCGTCCGGATTTCGTGGCTCATGTTGGCGAGAAATTCCGACTTGGCGCGTGCTGCCGCTTCGGCCAGTTCTTTCGCCTGTACCAGTTCGCCTTCCATGCGCTTGCGTTCGGTGATGTCTTCCACCAGCCAGATCGACCCCTTGGAAGGATCGCTGCTGTCGATGGCCGAGCCTTTCATGTCCACCAGAAGTCCGTACCCGTCCTTGTGTTGCAGGAAGTGTTCGCCCTGGTAGATCTTGCTGGAGCCGAACAATTTTTCATACACGCTGCCGATGGCCTCGTACTCTTCACGGTTTGGGTAGAGGACGCGGGTTTCGCGCCCGTTCAGTGTGCCGGGGCGGTAGCCCAGGATGCGCTCCATGGCGCGATTACTTCTGCCGATAACGCGTTGGCCATCGGGTCCGGGCGTGACCGTGAAAATGCCGAGTGAAGCATTCCTCAGGATCAGTTCCAGTTCCCCGAGCGTCTTGCGCAGGGTTCGCTTGCTTTCGGCCAGCCGCGCTGTGCGCATGCCAAGCTCGGTATCAAACAGGGTGACCAGGACGGTGGCGCCCAGCAGGAGGAATGCACAGGCAGCGACGGCAGCCGCCATGGAACTGTTCCAGGCGGTGGTGACTTGCTCGGTCATGCTCAGAAAGAGTTCGGGGTCGAGGATGGACACCGCCATCCAGACCTCACTTGCCTGACTCGATTGCGCCGAGGAAAAGGCGTTGGGCGTCAACTGCAGAGAGTGGATTGCCAGGAATTGCGCTGCCATCAGTACACCGCCGGTAACCAGAGCGACGGCGAGATTGTGTGCGGTTCCGCTCTGATGGCGTTTTGGCAGGGTGCCCAGGTAATGCCGGTGCATGGCCCAGAGTACCAGGAGCGCTGCCAGCGCATAGACTGCCGCTGAAGCCGCGACCAACTCCGGCGCGTAGCGGATGGGGGGCAGGATTTGCATGGCGGCAAAACCGGCATAGCGCATCAGGCACAGTCCGAGCCCGCCAACAAGTGCTCCGGCGGCGAGCAGGAGCGGCAGGGGGAAATAGGCGCGCAGGATAGCGTGCAAAGCGAGAAAGAAGATCAGGGCGACGACCGCCAGGGCGGCGGCAGAAAGCAGGATGTCGTGGCCAACCGGGATCGGCAGGCGGTAGGACAGCAGGAAAATGAAATGTGCGGACCAGATACCGACACCCAGCGTGACTCCGCCTCCAGCCAGCCAGAAAGCGCCCGGTGGTTCGTGCTGGATGGCGAGGTGACCGGCGAGGCGCAGGGCCATGAGCAAGGTGCTGACCAGGACGGCAAAGGAAAGCGCCAGCAGGGCCAGGTCATAAGTGCCGCTCATGCGCCTGCCCTGGAAGAACGAAGGGAAGAGAATCCAAAATGCATCGGATCTATGGGGTCACCTTGCGATGGAGAGGCGGGCAGCGGCTTGCCGACAGAGGCGCGAAAGCGCGCTCACCGGGGATGATTTCGCGGACATGGTAGTAGTCCCAAGGATAGTTTGATTCTTCGGGGCTTTTGACCTGCATGAGATACATGTCGTGCACCATTCGTCCGTCTTCGCGGATGTGACCGTTGTGGGCGAAGAAATCTTGGACTGGCATCGCTTTCATCGTGGCCATGACAGTTTGGGTGTCGTCGGTCCCGGCGGTTTGCACCGCCTTCAGGTAGTGCGTGATCGCTGAATAGACGCCAGCCTGCGCCATGCTGGGCATCGCTTGATGACGCGCGAAAAAGCGTTTCGACCAGCGGCGGGTTTCTTCGTCGAGATCCCAGTAGAAGCCGCTGGTCAGGTACAGGCCCTGGGCATTGTACAACCCGACGGCGTGGGTGTCGGTGATAAAGAGGGAGACGGCGGCCAGCGTTTGTTTGGTCGCGATGCCAAACCGGTTGGCCTGCTTGATCGCATTGATGACGTCGGTGCCGGTGCTGGCGAAGGCGATGACATTTGCCCCCGAGTCGCGCGCCTTGATAAGGCCGGCCGCCTGCGCCCGCAGGGAGGTGAAGGTGTTGCTGGGGAAGGGGTGGCGCGCGATACCGACGACGCTGCCTCTCCGCTCCTTGACGGCGTTCATTGTGCCGCTTTCGAGCGAATGACCGAAGAGATAATCAGCGGTCAGGATGAACCAGCGTGTGCCCCCTTTTTTCATGATGGCGTCAACCGTCGGCCGCGTCACCGCCAGGGTGTCGTAGGTCCAGTGCACGCTGTTGGGGGTGCATTCCTCGTTGGTGATGGCGTCCGATCCGGCGCTCGAAATGATGGCGATCCGGTTGAGGTCGCGGGCAAGGCGGATCACTTCGACGGCCGCGGCGCTGTTAGGCACATCTACCACCAGATCGACCTTGCCGTTTTGCATCCAGTCGCGGGCAATACTGGCTGCGAGCTGCGGGCTGAGCTGGTGGTCGGAATGAACGAGCTCAATCGGTATGTCCAGCACCTTGCCGCCGAAGTCCTCGATGGCCATGCGCGCCGCCAGCACCGAGCCTTTGCCGGAGATTGCGGCATAGGCCGAATTCATGTCGGTGATGACACCGATTTTGACTACGCCATCCGAAATCTTTACGGTGGGCGTTTTTTGGGCGGCCTGTGTCAGCGCAACTGGCGCCGCGACGGCCAGGATGGCCAACCCGAGCGCGCGTTGTGCCGCGTATCTGACCGCATGGAAGAGCGAAGCGCTTGCCATGAACGTTCCCAGCAGAGCCAATTCAATTCCGGCATTATTTCACGGAAAAAAGCCGTGGTGGGTAAGCCTTTCGGCGTATGCCGTATAATCCTCCCTTTGAGCTTACTGCCGGATGTTTATGACCCAGGATGTCAAAACCCAACTCGTGGCGCTGATTCAGCAGGCGCTGGCCAGTGTTGCGCCCGCAGCCAGCGCCACGCCCATCCTGCTTGAACGGCCTCGGGATGCGGCGCACGGCGATTTTGCCACCAATCTGGCCATGCAGTTGGCGCGTGTTTTGAAAAAGAATCCACTCGATATCGCCCGCCAACTGGTCAATGAGCTCCCGGTCTCGGCGCTGGTGCGCAAGGCCGAAGTCGCTGGCGCCGGGTTCATCAATTTCACCCTTGATTCCGCTGCCAAGACGGCAGCCATCGCCGGGGTGCTGGCTTTGGGCGCTGATTTTGGCCGCCTTGTTCTGGGCGGGGGGCAGAAAATTCAGATTGAATTCGTTTCCGCCAACCCGACCGGGCCGCTGCATGTCGGGCATGGCCGCGGTGCCGCCTACGGTGCTTCGTTGGCCAACCTGCTGGCGTTTGCCGGCTGGGAAGTGACGCGCGAGTTTTACGTCAATGATGCCGGCCGGCAAATGGACATCCTGGCCTTGTCGACGTGGCTGCGCTATCTGGAATTGAATGGCGTCGTCGTCGCCTTTCCGCCCAATGCCTACCAGGGGGCGTATGTGCGCGACATGGCTGGTCAGATGGCCGCAGCGCACGGCGGCAAATACTTTCGCTCGGCCGAGGCTGTCGAGAGCGGGCTGCCCGGCCTGCCGGATGCCGACCGCAGCGACGACGAGGCGAAGAATCAGCGCGAGGCCCATCTCGACGCGCTGATTGTCCGTGCCAAGGCGCTGCTGGGTCCGGATTGGTCGTATATGCATCAGCACGCGCTGTCCGAGCAGTTGGCGGATTGCCGGGACGACCTCGAGTCGTTTGGCGTCCGCTTCGATGTCTGGTTTTCGGAGCAGGCGCTCTTCGACACTGGCCTGGTGGCGCGCGCCGTCGATCTCCTCGAAAAAAACGGGCACCTCTATGTGCAGAATGGCGCCAAGTGGTTCAAGTCCACGGCCTTCGGCGATGAAAAAGATCGCGTCGTGCAGCGCGAAAACGGTCTCTACACCTATTTTGCTTCTGATATTGCCTACCACTTGAACAAGTACGAGCGCGGGTTTGACAAGATCATCAATATCTGGGGTGCTGATCACCACGGCTATATTCCGCGGGTCAAGGGGGCGCTCACCGCCCTTGGGCTTGACGCCGAAAAACTGCAGGTAGCGCTGGTACAGTTTGCCGTGCTCTACCGAAATGGCCAGAAGGCGCCGATGTCCACGCGCTCCGGAGAATTCGTTACCCTGCGCGAATTGCGCGGCGAGGTTGGCAATGACGCTTGCCGCTTTTTCTATGCCTTGCGCAAATCGGATCAGCACCTCGATTTTGATCTTGATCTGGCCAAAAGCCAGACCAACGAAAACCCCGTCTATTACATCCAATATGCCCATGCACGGGTGTGCTCGGTGCTGACCCAGTGGGGCGGTGAGGTGTCGACGCTGGCACGGGCCGACCTTGGCTGCCTCGATAGCCCGCGCGAATTGGCGCTGGCGAACCGGCTGGCCGAGTTTCCGGAAGTCATTGCCGCTGCGGCACGCGATCTGGCGCCACACCAAATTGCCTTTTACCTTAAGGAGTTGGCCGCCGATTTCCACACTTGGTACAATGCCGAGCGCATGCTGGTCGACGATCCCGTCCTGCGTGACGCCCGGCTTGCCCTTGCCGCCGCAGCACGCCAGGTCATCGCCAATGGCATGGGCCTGCTTGGGGTCTCCTGTCCCTCTTCCATGTAAGCCCGTAAGGAACCGTTATGGCACGCAAAAACATATCCCAGCCGAACAGCCGGTCCGGTGGAGGAACCTTGGTGGGGATGTTCATCGGCCTTGTTCTCGGCGTGTGCATTGCCGCCGGAATCGTTTGGTACATCAATCGGGCACATTCCCCTTTTGTCAACAAACAAAGGCCGGAGGCACCCCCGATTCCCTTGAATGGCAAGGCAGGCGAGCCCGCGCAGCCGCTTCCCCTGGTGGGCAAGCCGGGTGATCCCATGCCGCAGAAACGCTTTGATTTCCACGACATCCTGACCGGCAAGTCGGATGGTCTGTCTGACAACGGCGCGGCGGAAAAAAAGACCGCCGCGAACCAAATTGAAAAACCGGAATCGAAGCCTGTCGAGGGGAAGGAATTGAAGCAGCCGCTTCTGTTCCTGGCTGGTTCCTTCACCGCGCCGCAAGATGCGGACAACCAGAAAATGAGATTGGCGTTACTGGGAATTGAGGCGTCGATATTGCAAGTGATGGTGCAGGACAAGACGTTTTACCGCGTTCTGGTCGGACCCTATAAACAAAACGAGGAAGCGAATCGCGTCCGTTCTGAACTGGCCAAGAATGGAATCGATGTCATCCTGATCAAGAAGGAGCAATGATGTATCAACCGATGTTCAGTTTTTTCCGTCGCTTTGCGGCGATCGCCGCCCTGTTGCTGGCGCTGCCGGTCTTTGCCGCGGAAGGCTACGCTGTGTTTGAGCCGGCGCGCCCCACCGAGAATCCGGACAAGATTGAAGTGATTGAGTTTTTTTATTACACCTGTTCATTTTGCAAAACCTTGAACAGCCCGCTTGCCGCCTGGGCTGCCAAACAACCCAAAGATGTCGTTCTGCGCCGTATCCCGGTGACGTTCGGCAAGGCGGCGCTCGGCAACCTGGCCCGGCTGTACTACAGCCTGGAGGCGATGGGTGAACTCGACAGACTTGACCCTCAGATATTTGAGGCGATGCACGAGCAGCGCATCAATCTGATTCTGGAACAGAAAATGTTCGAGTGGCTGGCGAATAAGGGGGTCAATACCCAGAAATTTGCCGGGCTGTTCAAATCCTTCGGCGTCGAGAGCAAGATTCGCCGCGGTGATCAGCTCGAACGGGATTATCAGATCAATGGCGTGCCTGCACTGGTGATCGACGGCAAGTACATGCCGGATCCGGCACCGCCCGAGAAGCTGCTTGCGGTGACCGACCAGCTTATTGCGAAGGTGCGTATGGAACGCGCAGCCAAGAAGAAATAACCCGGTGCAGGTTTTTATTACTGGCGCCTCGTCGGGAATCGGCGAGGCCTTGGCTGTTCACTATGCGGCCCAAGGCGCCTGCCTTGGACTTGTTGGCCGCCGACGCGAGGCACTGGCGGAATTGAATGAAAGGCTGGGCGGGGGGCATGCGATCTATGCCCTTGATGTCGCCGATGCCGATGCCTTGGCGAAGGCAGCCACGCATTTCGTAGCCCGCTTCGGTGTTCCCGACGTTGTGATTGCCAATGCGGGCATTTCGGCCGGTACCCTGACTGAATATCCTGAGGATCTGGCTGTGCTGCGGCGCATCCTGGAAACCAACGTGTTCGGTATGGCCGCGACCTTCTCTCCGTTCATTTCGGCTATGAAAACGGCGGGTGGCCGCCCGCGGCTGGTGGGGATCGCGTCGGTGGCCGGCATCCGCGGTCTGCCGGGCGCCGAAGCGTACTCGGCTTCGAAGGCGGCCGCGATCGCCTATCTTGAAAGCATGCGCGTTGAGATGAAGCCCTATGGCATCCAGGTGGTGACGATTGTTCCTGGCTACATCGCTACGCCGATGACCGCCGTCAACCCCTATTCCATGCCATTCATGTTGAGCGCGGACGAAGCGGCGCGCCGCTTTGCCCAAGCCATCGAGCGCGGCCGCAGTTACGTGGTGATTCCCTGGCCCATGGCCTGGGTTGCCAAGTTGCTGCGCCTGTTGCCCAACTGCCTCTATGATCGCCTTTTTTTGAACGCTGCGCGAAAACCGCGCGGGTTGATCACGCCCCCATGTTGAACAACATGCCACATTGCCAGAACGAATTGCACGGCCCAGCAGCGCCGGAATCGGATGTGTGGGCGGACCGGCACATCCGCAGTTACGTTCGCCGCCAGGGTCGCATTTCGCAGGCGCAGGAACGGTTTTACGCTGAGGCGCTGCCCCGCTTCGGCTTGCCCTTTACGTCGCAGCCGATTGATTTTGATGCTGTTTTCGGACGCGCGGCGCCGCGCATCCTGGAAATCGGCTTCGGCATGGGGGAAACTACTGCCACTATTGCTGCAACCCACCCGCAAAACGATTATCTGGGGATCGAAGTGCATACCCCGGGGGTTGGCGCCCTGTGCAAGCGCCTGGTCGAACAGAATTTGGGCAATGTACGCATCGTCCAGCACGATGCGGTCGAAGTGGTGCGCGAGATGCTGTCCGAGCGGAGCCTCGACGGTATCCACATCTTCTTTCCGGATCCCTGGCCCAAAAAACGGCATCACAAGCGCCGTCTGATCCAGCCGCCGTTTGTCGCCCTGCTGGCGTCCCGCCTGAAACCGGGAGGCTATCTGCACTGCGCCACCGATTGGCAGGAGTATGCCGAGCACATGCTGGAGGTGTTGTCCGCTGAAGCCTTGCTCGACAACCAGAGCGACGGCTATGCGCCACGTCCGCAGTATCGGCCGCGCACCAAGTTCGAGGCGCGCGGCCTTCGCCTGGGGCATGGCGTCTGGGATCTGATCTTCGTCCGGATGGATGAGACGCGCTCGTGTTGACAACAAGTTATCGGCGAACGGCCTGCGTGCTGCTATAGTATTGCAAAGTCCGCTGGAGTTGAGCGCATGGCCCTGACAACCGCATTGACTGAAATCCGTGTCCTGCTGGTGGAGCCGTCGTCAATGCAGGCCGGTTTGGCGACGAAAATGCTGGCCAATATGGGCGTTCTGACCATCCAGCCCTGCCACACCGGGGCGGAGGCGCTGGCGGCGTTGGACGAGAGCGACCAGCCGACCGTGGTGGTCAGCAGTCTCTACCTGCAGGATATGTCGGGGACCGATCTGGTCATCACGATGCGCGGTAAGCAGGAACTGGAGGCGGTTCCCTTCATTCTCATTTCGAGCGAAACGCGGCCGCAGGTGCTGGAACCCATCCGTCAGTCTGGGGCCTGCAGCATCGTCACCAAACCTTTTACCGAAGATCAGTTACGGCGCGCCATTGGGGCTGCTGCCGGCTACCTTGTTCACGCCGACGATTTCGGGGATGAGGACATCGAGCGCTTTCATGTTCTGCTGGTCGATGACAGCACGGCTTCACGCCGCCATATCCGGCGCCGTCTGGAGAGCCTGGGTTTGACACACATCACCGAAGCAGGTAACGGCAAGGAGGCGGTGCAGGTGCTGACGGACAGCATGATCGATCTGGTCATTACCGATTACAACATGCCGGAAATGGATGGCTACGAACTGTTGCAATTTATCCGCACCAAAAGCTGGCAGGCCGAGATTCCGGTGATGATGGTGACCAGCGAGGAAAACGAGGGCCGGCTGGCTGCCGTGCAAAAGGCAGGTGTTTCGATGATTTGCGACAAACCATTCGATGCCAGTTCGATCCGTCGCCTGATTCTCGAGGCGGTGAAGCATTGAGACCACTTTGCCGAACCGGTGTTTTCCCGTCAGAGAAGCTGTCTCGAAAAATGTGGCGAGCGCAGTAATTTTTGAGGCAGCTTCTGGAATGATTTCCGCCTCACACCTGACCAAGCGCTACCCCGGCGGCTACGAAGCCGTCAAGGAAGTCAGCTTCGACATCGAGGCAGGCGACATGGTGTTTATCACCGGTCACTCTGGCGCCGGCAAGACGACACTGGTCAAACTGATCGCTGCGATTGAACGCCCGACTTCCGGGAGTCTCATCGTCAATGGGCAAAATCTGGCCGCCCTGAGGAGAAGCGCCATTCCTTACCTGCGGCGGCATTTTGGCCTGGTGTTTCAGGATCAGAAACTGCTGTTCGACCGCAGCGTGCTGGCCAATGTCCTGTTGCACCTGCAGATTGTCGGGCAGCCGCCCAAGGAGGCGGTGCGGCGCGCGCGCGCGGCGCTGGATAAGGTGGGCTTGCTCGAGCGGGAACGGGCCAACCCGATTGCCCTTTCCGGGGGCGAACAGCAACGGTTGGCGATCGCCCGCGCTGTGGTCAACCGCCCGACCGTGTTGTTGGCCGACGAGCCGACCGGTAACCTCGATACCGAATCGGCCAGCGCTATCCTGGATATTTTTGCGTCCTTTCACCAGGTCGGCGTCACCGTCCTGATTTCCACCCACGATCCGCACTGGATCAGGAATTACCAACCCAAGGTGTTGCAACTCGATCATGGCCGCCTGGTTTAGTTCGAGAGAACGGCAAAGCAGTATGGAGGGGCACCTCCAGCGTTACTCGAAGCGCATTTTCTCCTGGGTGTTTGCGCTCGGGGGTGTCGGGCTTTTGCCCTTTGCCCTATTGCATTGGGTCAGGGGCAATCTGCTCATGGCGATCCCGGTTGCCTTGCTGGTTGTGGTCTTCATCGGCTTTGCCACCTGGACGTTCAGCGGCCGCCGTCTGGATTCCACGGCTGTTCTGTTGCTGACCCTCTTTTGCAATTTTGTCGGTCTGTTTGCCCTCATCAATGTGCGCGAGCTTGGGTTCTACTGGATTTACCCCCTGCTTCTTGCGGTTGCTTTTCTCGTGCCCTGGCGCTGGTCGGCGCCGATCAATGCCGCGAATATCCTGTTTACCATTGTGTTTGCCGCCGATTCGGCGCCGGAAGCGCACCTCTACCGCTTGATCATTACCCTGTTTCTGACCTACACCTTTACGGTGTTGTTCTCGTACAACATCGAACGGCAGCAACAGGCGCTCAAGGATCTCGCCGTGCATGATCCCCTGACCGGCATTTACAACCGCCGCTATTTTGAACAGAAGCAGGAGGAAGCGTATCGCCATTGGAAACGAACCGGCCGGAAAAGTGCCTTGGTGATGATTGACATCGATCACTTCAAGGAAATCAACGACTGTTACGGCCATGCGGTAGGCGATCAGGTGCTGGTGGCCCTGTCCGAGTTCATCGGCAAGCAGTTACGGCCGCTTGATCTGTTTTTCCGTCTGGGCGGCGAGGAGTTCGCGCTCCTCCTCTACGAAACCACCGCTGACCAGGCGGCGCTGCTGTCGGAACGATTGCGGCGCCATTTTGAGACAGGAAGTCTGGATGGTCTTCTGCCCGCATTCACTGTTTCCTGCGGTGTTGCTGAGTTGCCGGAACATGGTTCCTCTGCTGTCTGGCTGGAACAGAGCGACGAGGCCCTATACGCCGCCAAGAGGGCAGGCAGGAACCGGGTGGTGGTGGCTCCGTCCAGCGAAGAACGGGGGGATACGGCATGATGCACTCTTGGCTCTTTCAGCATCGTGTCGCTGTTTCCAGCGCCGTCCGCCGTCTTTGGGGTGCGCCGCTCAACACCTTGCTCTCGCTGCTGGTCATCGGTATTGCCTTGACGCTGCCGGCGGCAGGCTACCTGCTCATCGAAAATTTGCGCGTCTTCTCGGCGCGGGCTTCGGGTACGCAGCAGATCAGCATTTTCCTGGAAAGGGAGGCCGGTCGGAAAGGGGTGGCCGAGATCGAAAGCCGCCTGCAATCGGCCAATCCCGGCCGCTGGCGCTTTGTCCCAAGGGAAGAGGCGCTGAAAAGACTGCAGGAAAGCACTGGCATGGCGGAAGTTGTCGCCAGCCTGCCGCGCAATCCCCTGCCCGATGCTTTTGTCGTCGAACCGGCGGAAGGCTCGCCGGAAGTGCTAGAAGCCTTGCGCCAGAGTTTCACGGCCTGGCCCCAGGTGGCGCATGTTCAGCTCGATTCGGCCTGGGTGCGGCGCTTTGATGCGCTTCTGCGCCTGGGCAAGCTAGCGGTTACCTTGCTGGCTTTGGTTTTTGGCGCCGGGCTGGTGGCCATCACCTTCAATACCATTCGTTTGCAAGTGGTGTCGCATGCTGCCGAAATCGAGGTGGCGCGTTTGATTGGTGCGACCAACGCTTTCGTCCGTCGCCCCTTCTATTATTTTGGTGCCCTGCAAGGAGCGTTGGGTGGTGTGCTGGCTGCTCTGCTGGTGGGGCTTGGCTTCAAACTATTGGATGCCCCGATCGCCGAGTTGGCGGCACTGTACGGTGGGAAATTCGCGCTCGCAGGCCCGGGAGCGCTCGACGTCCTGCTTCTGGCGGTTATCGGTGCCGGTCTGGGCTGGCTGGGGGCGCAACTCTCCGTTAGCCTTTCCCTGCGGCAATTGAACGGTTGATGGCGCCTCATCCGGTCTGGAGTGTGCATTGACGAGCCGCCGCGAGGTACTCCGCACCCTGGCGCTACTGGCGCTGGCCGGATGCGCTCCGAAAGGGCGCTCGGCGCTGCCGCCGGGCGATCTGTTGGGAATGGCGTTCGCCCTCGGGCACCGTCTGCGTAGAGGCGATTTCCCCCCACCATCGGAAACCCGCCGGGTTGGCATTGCCATTGTGGGCGGCGGTATTTCCGGTCTCTCGGCAGCGTGGCGCTTGAGTAAGGACGGATTTGACGATTACCGGGTGCTCGAACTGGAAAACGAGGCGGGGGGCAATTCCCGCTCGGGGCAAAGCCCGCTGGTCGCTTACCCCTGGGCAGCGCATTATCTCCCCTTGCCGCCCCCGGAGGCCATTTGGGTGCGCGAGTTGCTGGCCGAAACTGGCGTGTTGCAGAGGGGCAAATACGCGGCAAAGCCGACCTACGACGAGCGTTTTTTGTGCGCTACGCCGCAGGAACGGGTGTTCAAGGATGGAGTTTGGCACGAAGGCTTGTTGCCGGCGGCGGGCATCGACAAACAGGAACGCGCCCAGCAACATCTTTTTCAGGCCCGCATGGAAGAACTGAAACAGGCGCGCGGCAGCGATGGCCGACGCCTTTTTGCCCTGCCGATGGAAGAGTCAAGTGCCGACAGGGATTGGCGCGGCCTCGACCGTATCAGTTTCAAGCAGTGGCTGCGCGACAATGGCTTTAGCGCACCTACCCTGCACTGGCTGGCGGATTATGCGTGCCGGGATGATTTTGGCACGCGCCACGACCAGACTTCCGCCTGGGCGGGCCTGCATTACTTCGCCTGCCGCAGCGGTGAAGCGGCCAACGCCGCGCCCGATCACGTCCTGACCGCGCCGGAGGGCAATGGCTGGCTGACCCGGGCGCTGGCACGTCCCTGCGGCGATCGCCTGCAAACGGGCGCCGCCGTCTGGCGTATCCAGGAGCAAAAACATGCAGTTGCCGTTGATTGCTGGCTGGCGGCGGAAAAACGCTCATTGCGCTTGTTGGCTGATGCCGCCATCTGGGCGGCGCCTGCCTTTCTCCTGCCGCATGTTTGGTCAGAGGCGCCGGATGCTCTGAGGGCGGCGGCGCGTGCCGTCACCTATGCGCCCTGGGTCGTCGCCAACCTGCACCTGTCCGGCTTTCCGGAAGAAGGGTTCGGTGTGCCGCTGGCCTGGGACAATGTCCTTTACGATAGTCCCGGCCTGGGTTATGTGGTCGCCACTCACCAGCTCATCCGCCGCCAGTTGCCGGGTACTGTACTGACCTATTACCGCGCCCTCGCCGATCAGAATCCCATTGCCTGGCGTCTGCAGCTCCTGGCTTTGCCGCGCGAGGCTTGGGTCCATGCCATTCTTGATGATTTGTCCGGGCCGCATCCCGAGATTCGCCAGTTGGTCACCCGGCTGGATGTGTTTCGCTATGGCCATGCCATGTGCCAGCCGACCCCGGGCAGCATTTGGGGCGGCGGACGAAAACTGCTGGCGGATTATTCCGGTCCGCGCCTGACCTTGGCACACGCCGACCTTTCCGGCTTTTCCATTTTCGAGGAGGCGCAATATCGGGGGGTTGTCGCGGCGGAACGCCTGCTCAAAATTCGTCGCTTGACGCGCAGTTGAGCAATCGCTCGCAATAGCGTGCGATCAGGTCAACTTCGAGGTTGACCCGACTCCCCGGTTTGAGGCGCTTCAGCGTGGTGGCTTCGAGCGTATGCGGGATCAGGTTGATGCTAAACACGTCGTCCTGGACGGCATTGGTGGTGAGGCTGCAGCCATCAACCGTGATGGAGCCCTTGCGGGCGATGTATTTCGCTAGATCTTGAGGGGCCCGGATTTCGAGCAGGCGGTTGTCGCCGACCGGATCAAAGCGCAAAACTTCGCCGACGCCATCGACATGGCCGGAGACCAGGTGCCCCCCCAGGCGGTCCGAGAGGCGCAGGGCCTTTTCCAGGTTGATTTCACCAGGAAGGTCGAGGCCAACCGTGCAGGAAAGGGTTTCCTCCGAAACGTCGACGTCAAAGTGATTGTCCTTGAACGATACGACTGTCAGGCAAACTCCGGCGCAGGCGATCGAGTCACCCACGCCCACATCATCGAGGCCGAGGCCGTCAGCTTCGATGCGCAGGCGGAATCCCACTTCGCGCGGCGTGATTTGGGTGATGCGGCCAACGGCTGAAATGATGCCGGAAAACATACAGAAACTCCCGAAAAAACAAAATGTTAAACAAATACTTCAAAAATGATTTGGAATTTTATCACCCACAAAGGCTTCAACTTGCGATAATGCCAATTTTTGGAGCAAGGCAATTTCGCTTTTGCCTTTAACCTGGGAGGTCATCGAATGAACAGAATCCTGCTTGCGGCGCTCCTTGCGGCGCTGGCCGCGACCGCATCGGCAGAAATCAATATTGGCGTGACCGTTTCTGCTTCCGGTCCGGCCGCATCGCTCGGCATTCCGGAAAAGAACAGTTTTGCCCTCCTGCCTACGACCATCGCCGGCCAAAAGATCAATTACATCATCCTCGATGATGCTTCCGATACGACCACGGCGGTCAAGAATACCAAGAAGCTGATTTCCGAGCACAAGGTGGATGCCATCGTCGGATCAACCATCACGCCCAATTCTCTGGCCATGATCGATGTGGTGGCCGAGAATGAGACACCGATGATTTCGATGTCCGCTGCTGCGCGCATTGTCGAGCCGATGGATGCCAAACGCTACTGGGTGTTCAAGAACGCCCAGAATGATCCGCACATGGCGACCGCGATTGTGCAGCACATGACCGACAACAACATCAAGACCGTGGCCTATATTGGCTTTGCCGACGCGTACGGTGAGGGCTGGTGGAACGAGTTCAGCAAAATCGCCGAACTCAGGAAGCTCAAGATCGTCGCCAGTGAACGTTTCAACCGCACCGATACTTCGGTGACCGGCCAGGTACTCAAGATCCTCGCCGCCAAGCCCGACGCCGTTCTCATTGGCGGTGCGGGGACTCCGGCGGCGCTGCCGCAGAAATCGCTCAAGGAAAAGGGCTACAAGGGCGTCATCTACCAGACGCACGGGGTGGCCAATGTCGATTTTCTGAGGGTTTGCGGCAAGGATTGCGAGGGCACCTTCTTTCCTGTCGGCCCCGTTCTCGTGGCGGCGCAACTTCCAGACAGCAACCCGGTCAAGAAGGTGGCGCTTGAGTACACCAGCAAATATGAGACGGTGCATGGCAAGGGCAGCGTCTCGACCTTTGGTGCGCACGTCTGGGATGCCGGATTGCTGCTGGCCAAAGCCATTCCGGTAGCTCTGAAGAAGGCTCAGCCTGGAACGAAGGAGTTTCGCAAAGCGCTGCGCGACGCCCTCGAAAACACCAAAGAGCTGATTGGCGCTCATGGCGTCTATAACATGAGTCCCCAGGATCACCTTGGTTTTGACCAACGCGCCCGTGTCATGGTCAAGATCGAGAAAGGTACCTGGAAATTGATCCAGTAATTTGAACAAGTGCTTCTCCAGGAGAACGGAATGTTTCCTGGGGATGTTTTTTTACTTTCGAAAGGAATGACATGAAAAAAACTGTATTGGCCTTAATGTTCTCCGTATATGCCGGTTGCCTCCTGGCGCAGGTCAATGTGGGTATTACCGTTTCTGCGTCTGGTCCGGCAGCCTCGCTAGGAATTCCGGAGAAAAACACCTTTGCCTTGCTGCCTTCGGTGGTTGCCGGGCAGAAGATCAACTACATTCTTCTGGACGATGCCTCGGATACGACCACTGCGGTCAAGAACGCCAAGAAACTGGTTTCCGAGAGCAAGGTCGATCTCATCATCGGTTCGAGCACCACACCCAATTCCCTGGCCATGATCGATGTGGCAGCGGAAGGCGAAACGCCGATGATTGCGCTGGCGGCGGGTGTGCGCATCGTTGAGCCGATGGATGCCAAGCGCGCCTGGATATTCAAGACGCCACAAAACGACGCCCAGATGGCCACGGCGATCACCCAGCACATGTTCGACCACAATATCAAGACCGTTGCCTATATCGGATTTGCCGATGCCTACGGCGAAGGCTGGTCAAACGAGTTTGTTAAGATGGCCGAACTCAGGAAGCTCAAGGTCGTTGCCAATGAGCGTTTTAACCGCACCGACACCTCGGTGACGGGACAGATTCTCAAGATTATTTCAGCCAAACCTGATGCTGTTCTGATCGGCGGGGCCGGTACACCGGCGGCGCTGCCTCAGAAATCGTTGAAGGAAAAGGGCTACAAGGGCGTTATCTACCAGACGCACGGGGTCGCCAACGCCGACTTTCTGCGGGTTTGCGGCAAGGATTGCGAAGGCACGTTCCTTCCCGCTGGCCCGGTTTTGGTGGCGGCGCAACTTCCCGATAGCAATCCGGTCAAGAAGGCGGCGCTGGAATATATTGGCAAATACGAGGCCGTGCACGGCAAGGGCAGCGTGTCGACGTTCGGCGCCCATGCCTGGGATGCCGGGTTATTGGCCAGCGCCGCGATTACCAAGGCTTTGAAAAAGGCGCAACCGGGTACCAAGGAATTCCGCAAAGCCCTGCGCGACGCGCTTGAGAACACTAGGGAAGTGACCGGGGCGCACGGGGTTTTCAACATGAGCGCCCAGGACCATCTCGGCTTCGACCAGCGCGCCCGGGTCATGGTCCGGATTGAAAACGGAACCTGGAAACTGTCCCAGTAGTATTGGGCGGATTCAGGCCAAGCGCATTTTCGGCGCGGGGTTGAACCCCGTGCCGAAATTTTTTGCCCGGCAAGACCACAGTCTTGAGATAATCCCGCCTCTTCAAAACTGTTGCCGATGATTTGATCCAGGGATCATGGATTTTCAGGTATTTCTTCTGCTCGGTCAGGATGGCGTGACCAATGGCGCTATTTACGCCCTTCTTGCCCTGGCGTTGGTGCTGGTGTTCACTGTCACCCGTGTCATTTTCATTCCGCAGGGGGAATTTATCGCCTTTGGGGCCCTGACCCTGGCGGCATTGCAGGCAGGCAAGTTTCCCGGGACGGTCTGGTTGCTGTTGGCGGCTGGGAGTGCCGTCGCCGTGCTTGATGGCATTGTCCTCCTGCGCGAGCGCAGGTTTTCCCGGCTCCCACCCCTGATTTTGGCCAATGTCGGATTTCCGCTGGCCTGCGCTGCGCTGCTTTGGCTGGTGCCGATGTCGAACTTGCCGCTGTGGGCGCTGGCGAGTTTTTCCATGCTGCTTGTCGTTCCCCTGGGACCCATGGTGTACCGGATTGCCTTTCAGCCTTTGGCCAGCGCATCAACTTTGGTGTTGCTCATTGTCGCGGTGGCGGTGCATCTTGCCCTGATCGGTCTTGGCCTCCTGATGTTCGGCGCGGAAGGCTGGCGCACCCCCGCCTTTACGGAGACCAATTTCGAAATTGCCGGAGCACCGCTGCAGGGGCAAACCCTCCTGGTGATTCTGGCTTCGGCGGTTTTGATCGTGGCGCTGTACTTCTTTTTTGAACGTACCATCTATGGCAAAGCGCCTGATGGGGATTTCGGCCCGCATGGCAGGCAGGCTGTCCTTTACCCTGGCTGCCGCGATTGGTGCTTTTTCCGGCATCCTGGTCGCGCCCATTACGACCATTTATTACGATTCCGGTTTCTTGATGGGCCTCAAGGGATTTGTCGGCGCCATCATTGGCGGTCTGGCCTCGTATCCCGTTGCGGCATTGGGCGCCTTGCTGGTCGGATTGCTCGAGTCTTATTCCTCTTACTGGGCGAGCGCTTTCAAAGAGGTTATTGTTTTCACCCTCATTCTTCCCGTCCTGCTCTGGCGTTCTCTGGCTTCGCGGCACATTGAGGAGGATGAGGAATGAAGCGCCGTCATCTGCCGATTGTCCTTTTCGTTCTGGTTGTTCTCGCCGCCCCATACTTCCTGTCTGACTTCAGGATTGCCCTGACCAACTACATCGGCCTCTATGCGCTGGTCGCGCTCGGCTTGGTGCTTCTGACCGGAATTGGCGGCCTGACCTCATTCGGGCAGGCCGCCTTCGTCGGATTGGGTGCCTATGTGACCGCATACTTGTCGACAGTGCATGGCGTTTCCCCCTGGATCAATTTGCTGGTCGGATTGGGGCTGACCCTTCTGCTGGCCTACGTGATCGGCTTTGTCACCCTGCGCATGAGCGGCCACTTTTTGCCGCTTGCCACGATCGCCTGGGGAATCAGCCTCTATTATCTGTTTGGCAATCTGGACATGCTGGGCGGCAACACCGGGATCAGCGGCATCCCCGCCCTCAAGATCATTTCCTGGGAAATCAGATCGGAGCGAGAGTTCTACTACCTGATCTGGGTGGTCCTGTTGCTGGCCATGCTGGCGGTGCGTAATCTGCTCGATTCGCGCGCCGGGCGTGCTATTCGCGCCCTCAAGGGCGGTGTGGTCATGGCCGAATCGTTTGGCGTCAACACGCCACGCGCCAAAATGGCCGTCTTTTTGATTGCCGCTCTGACGGCGGCAATTTCCGGCTGGCTTTATGCCCATTTGCAACGCTTCGTCAATCCGACGCCGTTTTCATTGACGCAGGGGATCGAGTTCCTGTTTATGGCCGTGGTGGGCGGTATCGGTCATGTCTGGGGCGCGATTGCCGGAGCGCTGGTGGTCACGGAACTCAAGCAAAGGCTTCAGGATCTGCTGCCCGGACTGCTGGGTCAAAGCGGCAATTTCGAAATCATTTTCTTTGGCATCGCCATGGTGCTGATTTTGCAGTGGGCGCGCCATGGCCTGTGGTCCCTGATTTTACGCCTTGCTCGTCGCATTGCCCCGAACCGTTCCTGGCGGCGTCCGCTTGCACCCTCCGGGCCTTTGCCGCGGCGCAGCCTGCCGGCGAGCGGAACGGTACTTTTGGAAGTCAAGGAAGTCAGCAAGTATTTTGGTGGGCTGGCAGCCAACCAGAAAATGAGTCTCAACGTGAAGGCCGGCGAAGTCATGGCCCTGATTGGCCCGAACGGGGCTGGCAAAAGCACCCTGTTTAATTGCATTTCTGCGGTCAATCCAGCCGATGGTGGCGAAATCAAGTTTCTCGACGAGCGTATTGATGCCCTGTCGGCGCGCGAAATTGCCCGGCGTGGCATGAGCCGCACCTTTCAACACGTCCGCTTGCTGCAGCAGATGACTGTCCTCGAAAATGTTGCTATTGGGGCCCATCTGCGCGGCCGGCGCGGCGTTCTTGCCGCGGCCATGCGTTTGAATCGGACCGAGGAGGCGGGCCTGCTGGCAGAAGCGGCGCGGCAAATCGAGCGCGTGGGCTTGACCGAGCATCTGTTCGATCCGGCCGGTAGCCTGGCACTTGGAAAACAGCGCATTGTCGAAATCGCCCGCGCCCTGGCCTCCGATCCCTGCCTGCTTCTGCTCGATGAGCCGGCGGCCGGGCTGCGTCACATGGAAAAACAGGCCCTGGCCGAGCTGCTCCGGAAATTGCGTGCCGAGGATATCGGTATTCTGCTGGTCGAGCACGATATGGATTTTGTCATGGGCTTGGCGGATCGCGTCGTGGTTATGGAGTTCGGCGAAAAGCTGGCCGAAGGTCTGCCGCAGGAGATTCAGGAGAATCCGCTGGTGCTCGAGGCCTATCTTGGAGGAGTGGAGTAATGCCGTTTCGCCATCCGGAACACTCCGTCATCCTGGAAGTTCGCGATCTTTGCGTGGCCTATGGTAAGGTCGAAGCGCTGTCGCAAGTCAGTCTTTCGCTCCGACGGGGTGAAATCGTGACCGTGATCGGGCCCAACGGTGCCGGAAAAACCACCCTGCTTTTGGCGCTGATGGGGCTATTGCCTGTCGCTTCCGGCGAAATCCTCTATATGGGGCATGCGCAGCGCGGGCGCGAGCGCGAAGTTGAATTCCTGGTCCGTCAAGGGATGACGCTGGTGCCGGAAAAGCGGGAACTCTTCGCCGAAATGAGCGTTGAAGACAATCTTCTTTTGGGCGCTTTTGATCGTTATCGGTGCGGTCACCGCGACCACCTTGAAACCATGGAAGAGGTCTTTGCACTTTTCCCGCGTTTGGAAGAGCGTCGTGACCAAGAGGCAGGCACCCTCTCTGGCGGCGAGCGTCAAATGCTTGCCATGGGGCGTGCGCTCATGGCCAAGCCGCGCCTGCTCATGCTCGACGAGCCTTCACTCGGGCTGGCACCTCTCGTTATTCGGGATATTTTCCGCGTCATCGCCGAGTTGAAAGAAAGTGGCGTGGCCATCCTGCTTATCGAGCAAAACGCGCGTGCTGCCCTGCAGATCGCGGATTACGCCTATGTTTTGGAGACGGGCGAGGTTTCACTTTCAGGACGTAGCGACGAGCTCTCGCGTGATCCGCGCGTCATCGAGAGTTACCTGGGGCTGGGGCACAAACACTGACGGTCAGGCGCCCAGTGCCTCATGGATGGGTTGCCCGTTCTTTTTGGCGACTGAGGTGTAAAGATCGCGTGCCGAGGCCACCTTGGGGCTGTTTCTGTCCTTGGCATGGGCCCGCCGCAGGTACTGAAGGCCACGATCGGCGAGTTCCTGGTCCCAGCCTTTTTGGTCGATGAGTGTGAAGATCGCCTTCGAGGCATTGACCAAGAATTGCAGATTGGGTACCTGCTCGACGGCCTGAATGAGCAATTCGACCGCGCCTTCGAGATCGCCGGCGCGGGCGGCCAATACCCCCTTGTTGTTGAGATTGACGATTTCGGTACTGACTTCATCCAGCAGTGCCTTGCCGGCATCCTCGTTGCCGGTTTTTCTAAAGACTTCCGTGATGTGCTCGATGATATGCTGGTCTTCGTTATTTTCTGCCGCAACCTGGCGCAGGATGGCCTGCGCCGTGTCTTGTTTTCCGCTGACGAGACAGGCGTGGGCGAGATCGACACTCAGACGTTGCAGGGTGGGTTTGCCTGTTTCGGCGGCGACTTGTTGAATTTGCTGATGCAGGGTCAGCGCCTGATCGACCATTTGTTGTGCCTTATCGGTCTGGCCCTCTTGCTGCAGGCAAAGGCTCTCCATGACCAGGCTCGCCATTTCGGCTTGTTTGTCGCCACGCCATTCGCGCTTGAGCTCGGAAATCACTTTGCGGGAGGCGGCCACGTCGCCGCGTTCGACCAGCACGCGCGACAGGTTGGTGAAGTCGTCCACGCCTTTGAGCGACGAGCCTTGGTGCCGTTCGAGCACCTTGCCATAAGCCCTTTCCGCCGTCAGCAGATCCTTGTTGCGTGCGGCAATGTCGCCGACCAGGCGTTGGCGTATCGTGTTGTTGGGTGAAATGGTAGCGGCGCGTTGCAATGCCTGTTGCGCTTTTTCGAGTTTTCCTTGCGCTTCATGGACCGAAGAAAGGAAATCATAAGCGGATAGGTATTCCGGGGTTTCTTCGGTCACCTGCGTCGCCAGTTTTTCGGCTTCTTCAAAATTGCCACGCTCTTTCAGGGCTTGCGCCAAGCCCATTTTGGCCCAGGGAACAACCTTGGCTTCGAGAACGCGCCGGTAAACCTCTTCGGCTTCCTCGTGCTTTCCCAAGCTATGCAAAAGTTCGCCTTCAAAACGCAGGGCATCGTACATATAGGCTGGTTGTTGCTGTTCAATGCGCTTGCAGGCGGCGATGGCCTCCATCAGATCGCCGCGCTCGATTTGCTGGTAGATCTTTTGCAAAATGTGCTTGCGGTAAATGGCGCGAATCAGCCGTGCTTGCAACTGTTCTCCGGTAAAAGGCTTGATGAGGTAGTCATCTGGGGCGAGCTCGGCCAATGAGACGACATTGTTGTAGGAGCGCTCTCCCGTGATGATCATATAGACCGTTGATAGCGGAATGAGGTGGGCGTGACGCAACTCTTCCAGCAATTGTTGGCCGTCGCGCCCGTCTTCGAGGACGAAGTCTGAGAGGATGATGTCAAATCGGTGGGTGTTCACCTGGCGAATAACCTCAGCCGAACTGCCGGCGCTATGAACCGAGGTGACGCCCAGAGCCGACAGCATCAGGCGCAGCGAGTCCCGCGCCGGCGGG
>JAKJFA010000015.1:0-1760 GCA_022705135.1 Pseudomonadota bacterium
CCACCCGGCTATGTCGGTTTTGATCAGGGCGGCCTGCTGACCGAAGCCATCACCAAGAAACCCTATGGCGTCCTGCTGCTCGACGAAATCGAAAAAGCCCATCCCGACATTTTCAACATCCTGCTGCAGGTCATGGATCACGGCACGCTGACCGACAACAATGGGCGCAAGGCGGATTTCCGCAATGTCATCCTGATTATGACCACCAACGCCGGTTCAGCCGACCTCAACCGGGCCAGCATGGGATTCACCGCGTCGCGCCAGACGGGCGACGAGATGGCGGAATTGAAGCGCCTGTTCACGCCAGAATTCAGGAACCGCCTGGATGCCATCATTTCGTTCGCCGCACTGGACGAGGAGACCATCCTGCGCGTTGTCGACAAATTTCTCATGCAACTCGAACAGCAATTGCACGAGAAAAAAGTGGAAGCGCACTTCACCGACCGCCTGCGGCGCATGCTCGCCCGCAAGGGTTTCGATCCCCTCATGGGCGCCCGGCCGATGGCACGCCTGATTCAGGACACCATTCGTTCCGCCCTGGCCGACGAACTGCTGTTCGGACGCCTCGCCAGCGGCGGCCAGGTCACGGTCGATGTCGACGCTGAAGACAAAATCAAGCTGCTTTTCGAGGAAGAAACTGCCGAGACCGTCTGATCGGCAGGCCCAACTGCTCTCGGATACCCCGATATGCTGCGCGAAATCAGAAAAACCCGACAGCACCCCGGCGAACCCCACCGCCGCTGGTTCCACTCTCAGGAACAGGATTTGTACGTCTGGCAGGCCAAAAACGGCGAAATCACTGCCTTTCAACTGTGCTACAACAAACCGCACAACGAGCACGCCCTTTACTGGCGGAATGATCGCGGCTTTTCCCATCTGCGCGTTGATGACGGTGAGGACCTGCCCGGTTGTTCGGAAGCGCCCATCTTGCTGGCCGACGGTGTATTTGATTGCGAAACCGTCGCCCAGCGCTTCTGTGCGCTGGCTGCCCACGTTCCCGCGTCTTTTTACGATTTCATACTTGAGCGTCTCAAGGCTTATCCGTCACCGAATAAAGCATAAGGCGGCGTAAGCACCTGCGCAACAATCCCTTTCCCTCGCAAATCATCACTCAAACCCTAAGGGGCGCGGCTGCATCGTTTTATAATCACGTCCAGTATTTTTCTTAGGAACCATCATGCCGCAACCGACCCGCCACAGCCGTCTGCTCATTCTCGGCTCCGGCCCCGCCGGATATACCGCCGCCGTCTACGCCGCCCGCGCCAATCTCAAGCCGGTCATCATCACCGGCATTGCCCAAGGCGGCCAGTTGATGACGACCACCGAAGTCGACAACTGGCCGGCCGACGCCAACGGCGTCCAGGGCCCTGAATTGATGGCGCGCTTCGAGGCGCATGCCCGCCGGTTTGATACCGAAATCATTTTTGACCACATCCATACCGCCAAGCTGGGCGAGCGTCCCTTTACCCTCGTCGGCGATTCTGCCACCTACACCTGCGACGCGCTGATTATCGCCACCGGTGCTTCCGCCCAGTATCTCGGCCTGCCCTCGGAGCAGGAATTCGCCGGGCGCGGCGTTTCCGCCTGCGCCACCTGCGACGGTTTTTTCTACCGCAACCAGAAAGTTGCCGTGGTCGGCGGCGGCAATTCGGCGGTCGAGGAAGCGCTGTTCCTGACCCATTTCGCGACCGAGGTGGTGGTCATCCACCGCCGCGACCATTTCCGCGCCGAACGCATCATGCAGGACCGCCTGGCGGCCA
>JAKJFA010000015.1:1770-40218 GCA_022705135.1 Pseudomonadota bacterium
CCGCCGCGACAAGCTGCGCTCTGAAAAAATCATGCAGGACAAGCTGTTTGAAAAGGAGAAGGCCGGCAAGGTCAGCATCCTGTGGAACAGCACGCTTGAGAAAGTGCTGGGCGACGCCAGCGGCGTCACCGGTCTGTCGGTGAAAAACGTCCACAGCGGCGCCATTCAGAACATCGACGTCACCGGTGTGTTCATCGCCATTGGCCACAAGCCCAATACCGACATTTTTGCCGGTCAGCTCGAAATGGAAAACGGCTACATCGTCACCCAGGGGGGCCGTTCCGGAATGGCGACGCAGACCAGCCTTCCCGGCGTCTTTGCCGCCGGCGACGTGCAGGATCACGTCTACCGCCAGGCATGCACCTCAGCCGGGACCGGCTGTATGGCAGCGCTCGATGCCGAGCGCTATCTCGATCAGCTGGCAGGCTGACCGCGCCGGTCGGGAGCGGTCGCGTGCGCAAGAAGTCCGCAATTAAAGCGCCTCACCCGGAAGAAATCGCCCTCTTCCGGGCCACCGTCGCCGACGCCACTCCACTTAAACCGAGCAATCGCGTTCATCACGGCAAACCTTTGCCGCCCCCTCGGGCAAAACAACATCTCGCCGACGAGCAGGCGGCCCTGCGCGAGAGCCTGCACGGCGCCATCGGCCTGCAGGACCGGCTCGAAGGCGGCGACGAGCCGAGCTACCTGCGCACCGGATTGGCCAGCAGCGTATTGCGGGATTTGCGGCGCGGCCGCTGGGTCGTCCAGGATGAAATCGACCTGCACGGTCAAACCCGGGAAGAAGCGCGGCTTTTGCTGGCGCAGTTCATCGCCGATGCGCTTCAGGATGGCGTGCGCTGCGTACGCATCGTGCATGGCAAGGGGTTGCGCTCCCCCGGCCGGCAAGCAGTGCTACGCCAACTGGTGCGCGGCTGGCTGATACAAAAAGATGAGGTGCTCGCCTACTGCCAGGCCCGTCCGCAGGACGGCGGCGAAGGCGCCCTGATCGCGCTGCTGCGTTCGGTCAGGAGGACTGCGGCCGGTTGAAGAAACCGGGATCTGGGTTCCAGTCCCAGGGGGTTTTCGGACGGCCAGAAACCCGGAACGAAGCATGCAGGGTCGCCAGATGAAAAATCTCCAGCGCCACTTTCTCCGGAAATCCCTGCCGGCCGGAACGCCCCGGCGTAATCAACTCGTCAAAAAAATCATCGAGTTCCGGTTTTTTCCAGAGTTCGACGATGCGCGCCAGAATGCGCGGGAATTGGCGCTCGACTTCCTGCGGATAAAGCCAGGCGCGGTCGCCCTCCGCCATCAGCGCCGACATCAAACGCTGCCGCAGGGACTCGACATCCAGTTCGTCCGTCATCCTTGCCCCCGGCAGGTTAGATGGCGGCTTCGTCGGTTTCGCCGGTGCGGATACGCACCACCGACTCGACCGACAGGACGAAGATCTTGCCGTCCCCGATCTTACCCGTACGGGCGGATTTGACGATAGCGTCGATACAGGATTCGAGGACGGCATCGGTGACCACGACCTCGATCTTGATCTTGGGCAGGAAATCGACGACATACTCGGCGCCGCGATAAAGTTCGGTATGGCCCTTCTGGCGGCCAAACCCCTTGACCTCGGTCACCGTGAGGCCGGTCACGCCCACTTCCGAAAGCGCCTCGCGCACTTCATCGAGCTTGAATGGTTTGATGATGGCTTCAATCTTTTTCATAACCTCGTTCCCATAGTGCAGGTTCACTCAAAGCATCCCGATAACGGTTGGTAATAGGATAACGCCAATCCTTGCCGAAACCACGCGGCGTGATGCGAATTCCTGCCGGTGCCTGTCGTCTTTTGTACTCAGCGATACGCAATAGATGCACCACCCGCTTCACTGCCTCTTCCGGCTGGCCCGCAGCAATGATTTCGCGCACCCCCCGGTTTTCTTCCATGTAGGCTTTAACAATCGCGTCCAGCACCTCATACGGCGGTAGAGAATCCTGGTCAGTTTGCCCCGGCTTCAACTCGGCAGACGGCGGACGGGTGATGATATTTTCCGGAATCACCGCTGACACAGTGTTGCGATAACGCGACAACCGGTACACCAAGGTCTTGTACACGTCCTTGATGACGGCGAATCCCCCCGCCATGTCGCCATATAGGGTAGCGTAGCCCACCGCCATTTCGGACTTGTTTCCGGTCGTTAGTACCAATGCGCCACTCTTGTTGGACAGCGCCATCAAAATCATGCCGCGGATGCGCGCCTGCAGGTTCTCCTCCGTCGTATCGGCCGGCAACCCCGCAAATTCTCCGGAGAGCATGGTCTCGAAGACCTGCATGGCCGGCGCAATGGGAATCTCGTCATAGCGCACGCCCAGAGCTTCGGCCAAAGCCCGCGCATCGTCCAGGCTCATCTGCGCTGTGTAGGGAGAAGGCATCATCACCGCCCGCACCTTGTCCGCACCCAGTGCATCGACCGCGATGCACAGAACCAGCGCCGAGTCGATGCCGCCGGAAAGGCCAATGATGACCCCCGGAAAACCGTTCTTGCCGATATAGTCACGCACACCGAGCACCAGCGCTTGATAGGCTTCCTCCTCCTCCGAGAGTACAGGCGCCAGAACCGAAGAGGTCAGCCTTCCCGACTCGAAAAGGACAAAGCCGAGCGAAGATTTGAAGGAAGGCAAGCGCATCTGCACCACCCCGGTCGAGTCGAGCGCCAGCGAAGCCCCGTCAAAAACCAGCTCGTCCTGGCCACCGACCAGATTGGCATACACCAGGGGAATGCCGGTGGCCACAGTGCGCTGACGCAGCACCTCGACGCGCTCGAGGTGCTTATGCAGATGTAACGGGGAAGCATTGAGCACCAGCAGCAGCTCGGCGCCTGCCCGGCGCGCCGCTTCCGCCGCGCCCGCTTCCCAGACATCAGCGCAGATGGCCAAGCCGCAAGGCACCCCGGCAATATCGACGACGCAAGACTCCTTTCCGGCGGAAAAATAGCGCGCCTCGTCGAAGACCTCGTAATTGGGCAGAAGCTGCTTGCGGTAGGTTGCCCGGCGCACGCCGTCGCGGATCACCGTCGCTGCATTGAAATAGCGACCGTCCTCGGCGAGGGGATGACCGACCACGACGTCGATGCCCGACACTTGCGACGCCAGGCTGCTCAGGGCGCATTCACAAGCCACGTAAAAATCCGGGCGCAACAGCAGATCTTCTGGTGGATAACCGCAAAGCGCCAGCTCGGGCGTCAGCAGAACATCGGCGCCTTGGGCGCGGGCCTCCGCCGCCAAAGCGGCGATTTGCCGGACATTGCCGGCAAGATCACCGAGGACGGCATTCAACTGGGCAATCGCAATGTTCAAGGGCGAAATATGGGAGTGGATTTGGGCTTCGATTATACAATCAGCTACAAACGCTTTCCCCATGACTTGTTCCGGAATGGCCCTTGGCAACATAATCTGCCCATGCGCCACTGGCTTCGCAACAAACTGCCCGACCACCAGGCCGTCCTCGCCAACCGCTGGTTGCGGCCGTTCTCCAACACGCTGCTGCACCCGGCGCTCTGGCACCTGAACCGGCGTTCGGCCGCGGGCGCCGTCGCCGCCGGACTTTTTTGCGGCCTGATTCCGGGGCCTCTGCAAATGCCCGGTGCGGCGCTTTGTGCCCTCATTTTCCGCATCAACCTGCCCTTGGCCTTGTTCACGACGCTCTATACCAATCCGCTGACCATCGTGCCGCTCTACATGCTGGCCTATCAGATTGGCCGCCTCGTCACCGGAGAAGGGGCCGGATTCACCACTCCGCCCGAATTCGACTGGTACGGCATCGTCGACTGGGGACGCATGATGCTCGATTGGATGCTCGGCCTCGGCAAACCACTGGCCGTCGGCCTACCCATCCTCGCTGCTAGCCTGGCCATCGTCGGCTACTTTATCGTCAAGGGCGCTTGGCGCCTCTACCTCATTCGAGCCTGGCGCCAACGCCGCCACGTTCAGCGTGGCCAGTGACGCGGCCTTGCGGTAGAGCGCCGCCTTGACCAAAAATACGCTGGGGTTATGGGCAAAACCTGCGCAAGACAGGCGTAAGAGGGATTGAACCGGGCTCAGCGCGACGGCGCAACAATCCTGCCGTCCTGCAATTCCAGAACCCGGTCGGCGCGCTCCGCCAGATGGGGGTCGTGCGTTACCACCACCAAACTGGCGCCGCGGCGTGAAACTGATTCGAGCAACAGATCGAAGACCACTTGAGCCGTCCGCCGATCCAGATTGCCGGTTGGCTCATCGGCCAGGATGCAGGCGGGTTCCGCCACCAGGGCACGGGCAATGGCGGCGCGTTGGCGTTCGCCGCCGGAAAGTTCGCCCGGCCGGTGTTCCAGACGGTGCCCAAGCCCGACTGCTGTCAGCACTTCATCGGCTCGCCGCAACGCCTCTTCTTTCGGCAGGCGCCGGATGAGGAGCGGCATGGCGACATTTTCCCGGGCCGAAAATTCCGGCAGCAAATGATGGAATTGATAGACAAAGCCCAAGTGACGATTGCGCCAATCACCCCGTTGAGCCTCGTTCATGTCCGAGAATTGGCTGTCCATCAGGCTGACCTCGCCCGCCGTCGGGCGATCCAGCCCGCCGAGCAGATGTAGCAGCGTGCTCTTGCCCGAACCGGAAGCGCCGACCACCGCCAGCGTTTTCCCGGCCGCCACCTCCAGATCAACCGCACGCAAAACCTCGACCTCCAAGCCGTCTCCGGAAAAGATCTTGCACAAACCGCGGCAGGCGAGAACGCTGGCCTCACTCATAGCGCAACGCCTCCGCCGGATTGACCCGCGCCGCCCGCCAGCTCGGGTAAAGCGTCGCCAGCAGCGCCAACACAAAAGAAATACCGGTCACCAGTGCCACATCGCCCCAGCGCAGATCCGAAGGCAACTGGGAAATGTAATAGACCTGCTTGTCGAGGAATTGCGTTCCCAACAGTTGCTCGATAAACGGCACAACGACGTCGATATTGAGTGCCAGCGCCACCCCGCCGGCTATGCCGAGCAGCAGACCAAACAGCCCGACCACTGCCCCCTGCACGATGAACACCGCCATGATCGAAGCCGGCCGCGCCCCCAGGGTGCGGAGAATGGCGATATCGGCCTCCTTGTCGGTCACCGCCATCACCAGCGTTGTTACCAAATTGAAAGCGGCCACCGCGACGATGAGCGACAGGATGATGAACATCATGTTCTTTTCGATCTGGACGGCGCGGAAAAAATTGGCGTGGCTTTTGGTCCAGTCGTAAATGAAGGCGTCGGCGCTGATCGTCCCCGCCAGTTCGCGCGCGACCCGCGGCGCCAGAAAAAGATCATCCAGCTTGAGACGGACGCCGCTGACGCGGTCGCCCATACGATACAGGCGCTGAGCGTCTTCGAGGTGGATCAGGGCCAGACCGCTGTCGTACTCGTACATACCGACCTCGAAAATACCCACCACCGTAAAGGTCTTCAGGCGCGGCACGATTCCCGCCGGCGTCACCGTCCCCTGCGGCGCGATCAGCGTAATGCGGTCGCCAACAAAGGTACGCAAGGCCCGCGCCAACTCGATGCCAAGCACGACATTGAATGCGCCCGGCCGCAGATCGTCGAGCCGCCCCTCCTTGAGATGGGCGCGAAAATCGGCGACGCGATCTTCCAGTTCAGGAACGATGCCGCGCACCAGGGTGCCGCGTACCCCCTGATCGACCGAAAACATGCCCTGCGACTGCACAAAGGGCGCCGCCGCCCGCACCGATTTGTGGCGCCCAGCCTGTGCAGCGACCTCCTGCCAGTGGGCCAGATCCCCTTCGGCACCCATAATCTGGATATGCGACGCCACGCCCAGAATACGGGTGCGCAATTCCTTCTGGAAGCCATTCATCACCGACAGCACGACGATCAAGGCGGCAACCCCCAATGCGATTCCCAGCACGGAAAAAGCCGAAATAAAGGAGATGAAGTGGTTACGCCGCTTGGCACGGGTATAGCGCAGGCCGATCCAGAATTCGTAGGGCAAAGCCATGGGGTGCGGTCGGAAAATCCAAAGGCGTTATAGTACACGTTTGCCGCACCACTTAGCGTTTCATGCCCGCCACCCGTCTCACCACCCGCAGCGCTTCCCCGCAGCACATCTGGCAACTCGAACGGCAGGGCCTGCACCCACTGCTCGCCCGCCTGTACGCGGCACGCGGCGTGCAGGATGCCAGTGAACTCGATTACCGCCTCGAACATCTGCTGCCGCCGGCCAGCCTCACCCATGCTACCGAAGCCGCGTGCCTGCTGGCCGACGCCATCGAGACCGGGGCGCGGCTCTTGATCATCGCCGATTACGATTGCGATGGCGCTACGGCCTGTGCCGTCGGCATTCGCGCCCTGCGCGCCTTTGGCGCCGAGGTCGATTATCTGGTGCCGGCCTGCTGAAGATTTAACTATCTAATTCGACCCTGGCCCCCTAAATTATTGATTTAGGGCTGGATATTGGCACCAAAGTGAATATCTCATTCAAAACAGCCGCGGTTCATGTTTTCTAATCATAAAGCGTCCGCGTCGCCTTATCCGCCATCGTGGGCGCAATCAAAGGTTGCCATTCCGGGCCGTCCCACGTTCCGAGGCAGGTATGCGTTTCCAGATATTTAGTGGGAATGGGGTGGGTTCCGACTACCACCTGCACGGGATAGCGTTGCTCGAGAAAAGCCCTGAAGGACGAAATGTACGGACAGGGAGGGTAGCCAACCACCATGCCGGTTGCCAGGTGGATGACCTCGGCCCCGTTTCTGGCCATTTCGTCCACCGCGTATTCGATGTTGCCGCCGGGGCAGCCATCGCAGGTCGTGAATCCGACCAGTTCAAGCTCGGTATCATTGCTGTAGATGCTGAAGGCGCCTTCCTTGTTCCGCATAGCCCGCAGGCATTTCCCGCCAGCGCAACGGCGATAGCGGTCACAGATGATGATGCCGACTTTCTTTTTTTGCGTCATGTGGGTTCCCTCCGATGTTCATTTGGCGCAATCGTAAGCCATCCTTGGCACAATAACAGATACAGAATCTCGGTATTTGAACCGAAACAGAAATAGGGCCGAATACGGGCCATCTGTTTTCCGTTAAACCATGAAAAAACGCCCGCGGCCAAGGGCGTACGGACGTTTTCAAGCTGTCGACCAAAATCGCGTCGGGCTATTTTTCCATCTTGGGGTTCCAGACTTCCCAGATCTTGCCGACCAATGCTGGCCCGGGTTTCAGGGCGGGCTGTCCTGGTTCCCATCCTGCTGGTGTCGCCTCGGCACCCTTGGTGGCGCGCACATGCTGGAAGGCTTGAACCTGGCGTATGGTTTCCGCCAGTTTACGGCCGACCGGTGGGGTCATGACTTCCATGGCCTGTATGACGCCATCCGGATCAATAATGAAACGGCCCCGCATTTCGATGCCCTGCACTTCATCCCAAACTCCGTAAGCGCGGCCGATATGGCCGGCCTGGTCAGAGGCCATATGGAAGGGCACGCCGCCGTCGACCATGCGGCTCAGTTCGTGATCGTTCCACATCTTGTGGACAAAATGGCTATCCACGCTGACCGAAATGACTTCGACTCCCAAATCCTGCAACTTCTTGTACTGATCAGCGACCGCTGATACTTCGGTGGCTCATACAAAAGTAAAGTCGCCGGGATAAAAGCAGAGCATGACCCATTTGCCCAGATAATCGGAAAGCCTGACCGGGGTGAATTCACCCTTGTAATAGGCGGGCGCCGTAAAATCCGGGGCCTTTTGCCCGACGCGTACCGACATTGTCCTCTCCTTCTTTTCCACGGGTTGATTTGCGGCGGCTTCTTCTGGCGCTTCGCCAGCCACCGAGCCTGTGACACGGGCGCATCCTTTCGGTTCTTCAGCCATAGTTTCTCCTTCTGAAAAAGCTTGCGAGAAAAGGGAAAAAGACACTTGGTATCCTGCATCTGTTCCCCTTTGACCATGATAAGCCAGTATTGGCAAATGCCAAAGCTGGCGTCAGGCGGATCCTTATTTCTCGCGCGGGAAAGGCCAGGCCATGACGCCGCCTTCCATCACCTTGATGTTGGTCCAGCCATGCCCTTCCAGCACACGGGCCGCTTCGTAGCCACGCAGCGAAATTTTGCAGTAGCAGATGATTTCAGCGTTCTTGTCAGCGGGCAGTTCGTTGAGGCGGTTGCGCAAGGCGCCAAGCGGTATCAGGTGTTCGCCGATGCCCAGACGCATCTGCTCGAATTCATCCGGTCCGCGGGTGTCGAGCAGGAAGGGCTTTTCGCCGGCATCGACCTTCTTTTTAACGTTGGGAAAAGGTGCCAGGCTCGAATTTCTATGGGCAATATGAATGAAGTGGCAAACCGGCAAGGTGGATTCTGGGGCGGCGTGGCGTTGGAAAAATGCTACCATAATTTGACCCTGGCCCCCAGCACGCATCAGCCCTTTCCCGCCCTGCAATATTCCGGCTTTGGCCGCAATGTCTCTTCGGTTTTGCGCTGCGTATAATCCGGCACAATGACCCGTCTCACCACCCGCAGCGCTTCCCCGCAGCACATCTGGCAACTTGAACAGCAAGGCCTGCACCCACTGCTCGCCCGCCTGTACGCGGCACGCGGCGTGCAGGATGCCACTGATCTGGATTACGCGCTGGAACGCCTGCTGCTGCCCGTCAGTCTGACCCATGCTTCCGAAGCCGCAGCGTTACTGGCCGAAGAAGGATATGAAGCGGTAAACCAGCAAGGTGAATTCGAGATCGGCATGGCATGAGAGAGGATTACCATAAATCGATCACCACCCTTTTATCTCAGTTTCCTTATTGGGAAGCGGCGGAAAAGGCCGTCAGTGAATTGAAATCCAGAGTAGCGAAGTAATCTTCCATGGTCTCGTTGCGGCGGATCCGGAGAACCGAACTATCCGGTCGCAGCAGAAGCTCCCCGCAACGCAGCTTGCCGTTGTAGTTGAAGCCCATGGCCCGGCCGTGCGCCCCGGCATCGTGGATGATGACGAAGTCGCCCACCTCGATATGGGGCAATTGCCGCTGGACGGCGAACTTGTCGTTGTTCTCGCACAGGCTGCCGACGACGTCGTATGTCTCGGTATGCGGCGCCGTCTCCTTGCCGGGAACGGTGATGTGGTGATAGGCGCCGTACATACCCGGACGCATCAGGTCGGCCATGCAGGAGTCGAGGCCAACATATTCGCGGTAGATGCTCTTCTTGTGGATGGCCCTGGAAACGAGCCAACCATAGGGGCCGGTGATGATGCGCGCCCATTCCATGCGCAGCCCCAGCGGGTCCAGGCCGGCGGGAACGATGGTCTGGTCGTAGGCCGTGCGCATGCCCGCGGCGATGGTCTCGATATCGAGGGGCTCTTGCTCCGGCCGGTAGGGAATCCCCGCGCCGCCGCCGATATTGACGAACTCGATGCGAATACCCAGCTTGGTCTTCAACTCGACCGCCAGTTCAAACAGCATGCGTGCCGTCTCGACATGGTAATCGTTGCAGAGCTCGTTGGAGGCCACCATGGTATGCAGTCCGAAACGCCTGGCGCCCAGTTCGCGCAGCCTGGCGTAGCCGGCGAACAACTGATCCCGGGTAAAACCGTACTTGGCCTCTTCAGGCTTGCCGATGATGACATTACCCTCCTTCAAGGGGCCGGGGTTGTAGCGGCAGGAAATCAGCTCAGGGATGCCGCAGACGCCTTGCAGGTACTCGATATGCGTGATGTCGTCCAGATTGATCACCGCGCCGCACTCCTTGGCAGCGATAAACTCCTGCGCGGGCGTCTGGTTCGAGGTATACATCAGCGCTTCGCCCTGCATGCCCGCTTTCTCGGCGAGAACAAGCTCGGGGATGCTGGCACAGTCGGCGCCAAACCCTTCATCCGCCAGAATCTTGAGAATGAAGGGATTCGGCAGCGCCTTGACCGCGAAATGCTCCTTGAAACCCGGGAAGATGGAAAAGGCCTTGGTCAGCCGGCGTGCGTTGGCACGGATGGCACCCTCATCGTAAAGAAAGAAGGGAGTTGGATAACGGGTCGCAAGCTCGGAGAGCCGCTCCCGGGAAAGCGGAAAAGATTTTCTGTTCATAATGCCAATGATTGGTATGCCTTTTGTCTTGAGAAACCCTGCCCTGACGACAATACCGCCAGCGACACGAGAATGGAAAATTCAACTGCGTTCTCCGGAGTATCCCCGCTCCTTCCGCCCATCGTCAACCGTGATTTCCCGGCAGATTTCCCGTTTTTCTCGTTCGATTCATCCCCAAATTCGTGCCCAGAAAAATCGGAGCCGGGACAGTCTATTCACCCGCGCAGGACACAACCGCTTTCGCCATCTTCAGTGTCTCTCCAGGTTTGGCGCCGCGTATAATCTGCGGCGATGACCCACCTCACGACGCGTAGCGCTTCTCCCCGCCAGATCTGGCAGCTTGAGCAGCAAGGCCTGCATCCCCTGCTCGCCCGGTTGTACGCGGCACGCGGCGTGCAGGATGCCGCTGATCTGGATTACGCACTGGAACGCCTGCTGCCCCCCGCCAGCCTGACCCACGCTGCCGAAGCCGCAACATTGCTGGCCGACGCCATCGAGGCCGAAGCGCGGCTACTGATCATCGCCGATTACGATTGCGACGGCGCTACCGCCTGCGCGGTCGGCATTCGCGCCCTGCGCGCCTTTGGCGCCGAGGTCGATTATCTGGTGCCGGATCGCTTCAAACTCGGCTACGGCCTCTCACCCGATCTGGTCGACATCGCCGCCCGCCGTGAGCCGGATCTGATCATCACCGTCGATAACGGCATCGCCAGTATCGAAGGCGTCGCCCGCGCCCGCGAACACGGCATCGCCACGCTGATCACCGATCATCATCTGCCCGGCGAGGCGTTGCCAGAGGCCGATTGCATCGTCAATCCCAACCAGCCCGGTTGCGCCTTTGCCTCCAAAAACCTGGCCGGGGTTGGCGTCCTGTTTTACGTCATGCTGGCGCTGCGCGCCGAACTGCGCGCACGCGGCCATTTTGCCGAACGGCCCGAACCCAATCTGGCGCAACTGCTCGATCTGGTCGCGCTCGGCACCGTTGCCGATGTGGTCAAGCTCGACGGTAATAACCGCATTCTGGTCAGCCAGGGCTTGCAGCGCATGCGTGCAGGCCGCATGCAGCCGGGCATCGCCGCGCTCTTCCATGCCGCTGGCCGCAATCCGGTACAGGCCACCGCTTTTGATCTCGGCTTTTTGCTCGGCCCGCGCCTCAATGCCGCCGGACGGCTGGCCGATATGGCGCTCGGCATCGAATGCCTGATCACCGACGATACGGCGCGCGCCAACAACATCGCCCAACGCCTCGACGATTTCAATCAGGAGCGACGCAACATCGAAGCCAGCATGCGCGAACAGGCGCTGGCCATTCTGGAGCGCATGGAAACGGAAGTGGAAGCCCCCGGCATCGCCCTCTTCGATGAAAGCTGGCACGAGGGTGTGATCGGCATTCTCGCTTCCCGCATCAAGGACAAGCTGCATCGGCCGGTTTTTGTTTTTGCCCGCAGCGAGAGCGGCGACTTGAAAGGTTCCGGCCGTTCGATTGCCGGATTGCACTTGCGCGATGCGCTCGACCTCATCGCCAAGCGCTTTCCCGATCTGCTCGTGCGCTTCGGCGGACACGCCATGGCCGCCGGCGTCACGCTGCGCACTGGCGATTTCGAGCGTTTTCGTCAGCTTTTTGCCGAAGTGGCCGGCGAATTGATCGCCCCCACCGATCTGGATCGCTGCCTGACCACCGATGGTGGCCTCGAAACCGGCTATTTCTCAATCGAAATCGCCCGTTTGCTCGAACGCGAAATCTGGGGGCAGGGCTTTCCCGCACCGCTTTTCGTTGATGAATTCGAGGTCGAGGAGCAAAAGGTGCTGAAGGAAAAACACCTGAAACTGAAGCTCAGGAAAGGGGCCATGCGCATCGACGCCATCCAGTTCAATTTCAGCGCCCAACCGGGCAGCAAGACCCGCGCCGCTTACCGGCTGGAAATCAACGACTATATGGGCGTGCAACGGCCGCAACTGGTCATCGAGTACCTGGAATAAGCGCGCGATTCCATTCGCGGCGCCGGGCTGGTATGGTGAACGCACAAAAACAGAAGAGGCATAAGGACCGAAACCATGGCGCGCAAAACCAAAACGTGGACGCCCCCCATCGGCGTCATCGCCAATTACGTCGGCAAGTCGGGCGGCGCGTCCAGACGCGGCTACACCGTGCGCGTCAAGGCCGAGGCGCGCGGCGGGCGCTTTGTCGTCGAGGCGCTGGGACGCAACGGCAAACCCGTGCTGTTTACCATCAAGCGCGAAAACCTGGCGCCGCTGCAGCCCAGCCTGTTTGACGAATAGGCGGCATATCCCGGCCACATTGGCGCATGATAGGATTCGGCTGTCCAACAGTTTTTTCGCGGGAGGTTGTGTGCAGGACTATCACTATTGGCTCATTGCCGGTTTGGCGCTCTGTACTGCCGAGATGTTGAGCGGCACCTTCTTCCTGCTGGTTCTGGGGATCGCCGCGCTGGCCGGAGCGGCCACCGGCTGGCTGGGCGGCGGCCTCTGGCTGCAGACCTGCATCGCTGTGCTGCTTGCCGTCGTTGGCGTGATCTGGGTGCACCATTACCGCCACCGCCTCCAGGTTTCGGCGCTCCCGTCCTTCGACATCGGCCAGCCGGTGAGCTTTGAGCAATGGGTCAGCCAGAGCGACGGCATGGCGCGGGTCAATTACCGGGGCACGACCTGGGACGCCCGCGTTTCGTGCGAACAATCCCCGGTGGCCGGCAACATCCTCTTCATTCAGTCTGTCGAGGGCAATCTGCTTTGCGTTTCTGACGTCAAGCCCTGATTTCACGCATTCACGGAAGGAAACCCCATGTTCTTGAAAATCATCATCGTCGGCATCGTCACCTTTGCCCTCACCATGCTCGAACCCACCAGCGGGTTTGCCCTGCCCTTCTTCGTGCTCGCCATGGCGATCGTCTTCGTCATCGAAAGCGTGCGGGTCGTGCCACAGCAAAATGCCTGGGTGGTCGAACGCTTGGGCAAATTCCACTCCGTCCTCACGCCCGGCCTCAACATCATCGTGCCCTTCTTCGACAAGGTGGCTTATCGCCACTCACTGAAGGAAGTCCCGCTCGATGTTCCCGAGCAGATCTGCATCACGCGCGACAACACCCAACTGGCCGTCGACGGCATCCTCTACTACCAGGTCACCGATCCGCAACGCGCCTCCTACGGTTCATCGAACTACATCGCTGCCATCTCGCAACTGGCCCAAACCACCCTGCGCAGCGCCATCGGCCGCATGGAACTGGACAAGACCTTCGAGAGCCGCGACGAAGTCAACCGCCAGGTCGTCTCGGCACTGGACGAAGCCGGTATGGCCTGGGGTGTCAAGGTATTGCGCTACGAAATCAAGAACATCACACCGCCGGAATCCATCCTGCGCGCCATGCAGGCACAGATCACCGCCGAGCGCGAAAAGCGCGCCCTGATCGCCAAATCGGAAGGCCAGAAACAACAGGAAATCAACATTGCCGAAGGCGAGAAACAAGCGGCTATCCTCAAATCGGAAGGCGCCAAACAAGCCGTCATCAACAAGGCCGAAGGCGAAGCCAAGTCGATCCGCATGATCGCCGAGGCCACGGCGGCGGCGGTCGAAGCGGTCGGTCAGGCCATCGGCAAGGAAGGCGGGCGCGACGCCGCCAACCTGAAAGTCGCGGAACAATACGTCGGCGCTTTTGGCAATCTGGCCAAGAACAGCAATACCATGATCGTTCCGGCCAGCGTTGCCGACGTGGCCACCCTGGTGACCACGGCGATGACCGTGCTCGACAAGACCAAAGCCGGTCTGCCCGCCGGCAAGAGTTAGCGATCGTTAAGCCCCTCAGAGGGAACTGGAGGAGTCCCCATGCCGAATCGCCGCACCTTTTTCCACCACATCGCCGCCGCCGGAGCGCTCGGCACACTGACGGGTCTTGCCCGCGCCGCGCCAGCGAATCCTGAACAAAAGGCCGCCGCCGGTCTCTACCTTGCCAGCGGCAACGTCAAGATCAACGACCGGATCGCCACCCGGGGAATGCGAGTACTCGCTGGCGATACCCTCACTACCGGCCCCGGCAGCACAGCGATCTACGTCATCGGCCAGGACGCTTACCTTCAGCGTGACACATCGACGGTCACCCTTGTCGGCGACAGCCTCATCAGCGGATTGCGCATCCTCAACGGCAAGCTGCTGGCCGTGTTCGGCAAGGGGCGCAAGAATATACAAACCGCCACCAGCACTATCGGGATCCGCGGCACCGGCTGTTATCTCGAAGCCGACGGCGAGCGCACCTACTTCTGTCTGTGTTACGGGGAAGCCGACCTCGTTCCCGCCTCGACGCCGGATGCAGTGACCCACATGACCAGCGACTACCACGAAGCCGTGTGGATTCCCGCCGACGCCCGCAGACAAGCCATCAGCAAGGCGCCGATGATCAACCACACCGATGCCGAACTGATGCTTCTGGAAAGCCTGACTGGACGCCTGCCGCCATTTTCCGGGAAGCAGATGCAGAAGGGCCACAGCGGCTATTGAGCGTTTTTTGCGGGCAACAAGTTGCCCGCCACGTCCTATTGCGCGGCAGGTTGGTAAGCCTCGACCAGGCACTCCAGAATACGGCGAACCCGCCCCAAGGCTTCGCGCAAAATAGGTTCCAGTGCCGACAGTTGGATTCCCTGCGCGCTGTCGGCGCGGCCCGCCGCGTAATTGGCCACGACATTGATGGCGGCGTAAGGCAAGTTCAATTCCCGGGCCAGCGCCGCTTCGGGCATCGCGGTCATGCCGACCAGATCGGCACCGTCATGCTCCAGGCGATTGATTTCAGCGGCGCTTTCCAGGCGCGGCCCCTGCGTTGCGGCATAGACTCCGCCGACCTTGAGTTCGACCCCGGCAAGGCGGGCCGCTTCGGCTATCGTCGCGCGCAGGGCTTCATCGTAGGGATGGGTGAAGTCGATGTGGGTCACCGGGGTATTTTCGTCATCGAAATAGGTCGAAACCCGCCCCCAGGTGTAATCGATGATCTGATCGGGCAAGACCAGATCACCGGGCTTGAGATCGGCGCGGATGCCGCCGACCGAGGCCACCGAAAGGACGCCGCAGGCGCCGACATGATGCAAGGCCCAGAGATTGGCACGGTAATTGACGCGATGCGGTGGAATGGTGTGGCCATACCCATGGCGCGCCAGAAAAACCAACGGCTTTCCAGCCAGAGTGCCAAAAGTCAGCGCACCGGAAGGTTCACCGTAGGGCGTGCGCACCACTTCCTGGCGAATGCCCTCGAGATTGGAGAGTGAGGTGAGCCCGCTACCGCCGAGAATGGCCAGCATGGTCAACCTTCCGGCATGGCGTAAATGGCCGGCAGGTGACGCCAGGCGCCGCTGACATCCATGCCAAAGCCAAACACAAAGCGATCCGGCACCGTCAGCCCGATAAAATCGGCCTTGATCGGCTTCTGCTTGCCGTTTTCTTTTTCGACGAAGACGGCCGTCTTTACCTCGGCCGCGCCCAGGCGCTTGATGCTTTCACACACCGCCGCCAGGGTCAGACCTTCATCGAGAATATCATCGATCACCAAAACCGTACGGCCTTTGACCGTCGTCCACGGCGCGCTGCGCCAGGACAGCTTGCCACCCTGCGTGTCCTGCCCATAGCGGGTGACATGCAGATAATCGAATTCAAGCGGAAAATCGAGCTTGGGCAGCAGTTGCCCGGAAAAGATGAGGCCGCCCGTCATCACGCACAACACCAGCGGATTTTTGTCGGACAGGGTCGCGGCAATCTCGCCAGCTACGCGCTGCAGCGCCGCCTGCACGGCTTCCGGCGAATGGACGAGGCTCGACTTGGCCAGAATATCGCGGGCTTCCTGTGCTTCCATCAATCATCTCCTTGTTGTTGATTCAAATACTGGCGGAAGGCCTCTCCCACCTCCGGGTGCCGCCGGCCGAAAACCACGGTCGCCTGCAGATAGCCCAGCTTGGAACCGCAATCATAGCGCGTTCCGTCGTAACGGTAGGCCAGAGCCCGCTCATCGGCAAGCAAGGCGGCAATGCCGTCGGTCAACTGAATTTCGCCGCCGGCGCCGGGTTTGCCGTTCTCCAGATAATGGAAAATGCGCGGCGTCAGAATGTAACGGCCGACCACCGCCAGCGTCGACGGCGCTTCTTCGGGCTTCGGCTTTTCGACAATCGCTTCAATCTGTTCAATGCGCTCGGCGACCGGCCGCGTCGCCACAATGCCGTAACTGCGGGTATCCTGGCGCGGTACCTCCTGTACCCCCAGCACCGAGCAACCATACGTCCCGTAGATGCCAACCATCTGCTGCAACACCGGCTGCGCGCCGTCGAGCAGATCGTCGGCCAGCAGTACGGCAAACGGCTCGTCGCCGATCACCGGCCTGGCGCACAGCACCGCATGTCCCAGACCGAGCGGCTCGGCCTGGCGGATATAAATGCAATTCACCTGCTTGGGCAGGATAGTGCGCACCAGTTCCAGCATGTCGGTCTTCTGCTTGCGCTCGAGTTCCAGTTCCAGCTCGACCGACTTGTCGAAATGATCCTCGATGGCGCGCTTGCTGCGGCCGGTGACAAAAATCATGTCGGTCACGCCCGCCGCCACCGCCTCTTCCACGGCATACTGGATCAGCGGCTTATCGACAATCGGCAGCATCTCTTTCGGACTCGCCTTGGTCGCCGGCAAAAAGCGGGTGCCCAACCCGGCCACCGGGAAAATGGCTTTACTCACTTTGTTCATGCGCTATCTTTCTCCCACCGGTCTTCTGAAGCATTCAGGGCCAAATTATCCGCCAGTTCGAGGACAAGACGATAAAGTTCTCCGGGCAGGCCGGGATCGTCCTGATCGGAACAAAGCAACAGGGTCTTGCGCCCCGGCGCCGTCTCTTGCAGGCAAATTCCCTCGAACTTCTGGTGGCCAGGCAGGCGGCACCAGCCGCGCGGAGAAAAACCGGCAAGATCGAAACAGGCGATCAGGCTGCCGACAAGCTCGCCATCATCATAGGTCGACTCGCTTCTCTCGGCGGCGGCAATCACAAACAGCAGCCCATCGCTGG
Source organism: Pseudomonadota bacterium (assembly GCA_022705135.1). Classification (GTDB taxonomy): domain Bacteria; phylum Pseudomonadota; class Gammaproteobacteria; order Burkholderiales; family Rhodocyclaceae; genus UBA1934. The sequence goes on from JAKJFA010000015.1 coordinate 18,869, forward strand.
CGAATCCGTCGGTACAGGTGGCGGGCACCCCGTCGAGTTCGGGCAGTTTCAGGCGATGGCTGACCACCGGCTCGGACTCCAACAAGTGTTCGCCCTCCAGGAGAACGATCAGGTTCTTGCGCTTCGGACCATTGCCGCGATTGAGCAGGAACCAGCGGCCCTTGCCCAAAATCCCGCCTCCTTCGATGTTCAAATCCTTTTCGCCAATGTCCGCTGCCTGCATCACGCGGGCGTAGAGCGGGCCAAAATCGGCGGCGCGGGAAGGGTATGCGGTCGAATCCAGGTCGACCAACGCGCCGGAAAAGCGGTTCTTTTTCGAGCCGGAAGGCAAGACCCACAACTGCCGGCCAGCGGCATCCAGCACCAACCCTTCAAAATCCGGTTTTTGTTTCTTGGGCAAGGGCTCGACCGCAAGATCGGCCTGGGGCGTGAGCGGAAAGCGGCTCACTTTACCGGCATCGAGAACATGAAGGAACTGGCTGCTGTCGCCGATCAGGAAGCAGCGCCCACAATAAAAGGCCAGCGCCGACGCGGCCGGCAACTCGGGAAGCTGGTGGATGAGGCGATATTCAAGAATTTTGGGGTGCGCGAGATCCATCGCAGAATGCCTTATTCAATTTTCCGTCAGCAAGGCCCGCAGTTGTCCTTCATCAATGACCGCCACGCCCAATTCTTGCGCCTTTTCCAGCTTGGAACCGGCCTCTTCGCCCGCCACGACATAATCGGTGTTTTTCGATACCGAACCCGCCACCTTGCCACCTGCCGCCTCGATCAATGCCTTGGCCTCGTCGCGCTTGAGCGTGGGCAGCGTGCCAGTCAGCACCAGCGTTTTACCGGCCAGCGGGCGCGGCCCGGCGGCTTCAGGCTCGCTTTCCGGCCAGTGCACCCCGGCCGCCAGCAAGGCATCGATGACACTGCGGTTGTGCGGCTCCTTGAGAAAAGCAACGACGCTCGCCGCCACCACCGGGCCGACCTCCGGTACTTCCTGCAAAGCCGCTTCATCCGCCGCAATCAGCTTGTCCAGCGTGCCGAGATGACGGGCCAGATCGCGCGCCGTCGTCTCGCCGACATTGCGGATGCCCAGAGCGTAAATGAAACGGGCAAAACTGCTTTTTTTGCTGGCTTCAATGGCAGCGAGCAGGTTCTGCGCTGATTTCTCGCCCATGCGCTCCAGCCCGGCCAGAGTCGCCAGGTCAAGCCGATACAGATCGGCAGGGGAATGCACCAGACCGGTATCGACCAGTTGTTCGATCAACTTGTCGCCCAAGCCTTCGATATCCATGGCGCGGCGCGAGGCGAAGTGCCAGAGCGCCTGTTTACGCTGCGCCGGGCAGTAGAGGCCACCGGTACAGCGGGCAATGGCTTCGTCGGCCGGTTTTTCCACCGCCGAACCACATTCCGGGCACACCGTCGGCAAGGCAAAAGGCGGGTGCAGTGGTTCCAGCTCGAACAGATCACGTCCCGGGCGCATCGGGCGCTGCTCCGGCATCACGGCCACCACGATGACCGTATCACCAACGCGCACATCCTTGCGCCGCACTTCGTCTTCGTTGTGCAGGGTGGCATTGGTCACCGTCACGCCGCCGACAAACACCGGTTGCAGTCGTGCCACCGGGGTCATGGCGCCGGTGCGCCCAACCTGCACGTCAATGGAGAGCACTTGCGTGATGGCCTCTTCAGCCGGGAATTTATGGGCCACCGCCCAGCGCGGCGCCCGCGAAACGAAGCCGAGTTGATCCTGCCAGGCCAGACGATTGACTTTGTAAACCACGCCGTCGATGTCGAAGGGAAGGCTTTTGCGCCGCACGCCGATCTCGGCAAAATAATCCATCAGCCCAGCGATACCCCGCACGACGCGCCGCTCCGCCGTCACCGGAAAACCCCAGGCGGCCAGCACCTGCATCACTTCATCCTGGGTTGCCACCTTGAGACTGCCCGCGCCCAGGCCAACGCCATAGGCAAAAAAAGTCAGCGGCCGTCCGGCCGTAATGCGTGAATCGAGCTGGCGCAGACTACCGGCGGCGGCATTCCTGGGATTGGCGAATTCCTTTTCGCCCTTTTCGCGCTGACGGGTATTGAGGCGCTCAAACTCCGCTTTCAGCATCAGCACTTCGCCGCGCACTTCCAGTGTTTCCGGCCAGCCCTCGCCAGCCAAACGCAAGGGGATGGCGCGTATGGTGCGCAGATTGGCGGTCACTTCCTCACCGGTCGCGCCATCACCACGCGTCGCGCCGCGCACAAACAGACCATGACGGTAGGTTAGGCTGATGGCCAAACCGTCAAATTTGGGCTCGACGGCATAATCGACTTCGCCATTGGCCAGTTCGATACCTTCGCGCACGCGGGCGTCGAAGGCCCTAACTTCGGCTTCTTCAAAAGCATTGTTGAGGGAGAGCATCGGCACGCCATGCGTCACCGACGTGAATTCCTTCAGGGGCGGCGCCCCCACGCGCAAGGTCGGCGAATCGGGCGTGCGCAAGGCCGGAAATTCGGCTTCCAGCGCCTGCAATTCACGGAACAGACGGTCGTACTCGGCATCCGGGATGGTCGGCGCATCAAGGACGTAGTAAGCGTGGTTATGGCGTTCGATTTCTGCGCGCAGCCAGGCGGCACGCTGTTCGATGGCGGAATCCAGCATTACGAGAATAGCCGCACCGCCTGCGGGCTACCTGCCGGAAAGCCGTACTGTGCCATGCTGGCTTGCGTCTTGGCCACGTACTCGCGCTTGATGCCCTCCAGTTGCGCTTCGTTGAGCGGCTGGCGATTGTCATCGACCAGTTGCCCCTGCAAGGCATCAGCAAAGCGCCGGGCCTGATCGACCATCACGAAAAACACGCGTTCGCCATGCGCCACGCGCGGCACGTCGAGCATGAAGGTGATGCCGTGCGTCGTCAGGCTCTTGATCGAATCCGGAGTCAACAGCGTCGATTCGTAATTCTGCAGCTTGAAGAGTTCATTGCCGTCCTCATCGCGCCGGATAAAGAAACCGTCGTCGCCCAGCGCCATTCCGGCAGCTTCGGCCAGGGCACGAATTTTCGTTCCGGCAAAGGGTGTGCCCTTGCTGATCAGATGCACGCCAATTTGCAGATCGACATCGGCACAAAATTGATCGATATCGACCGCCTGCCCGATCAGTCCCTGGTGCGGCGACATGTCAGCCACAGCCAGCAACTCGTCGGCCAGTTGGTGCATGGCAACGACAAAGATGTTGAGGTCGGTTTCAGAGAGCGGCCCGCGCCGGTCGGCCAGCTGTAGACCAATGCGCAAGCGGCGATAGACGTGCGGCGAATCGGGCCGAATGATTTCCCATTCGCGTTGACGCTCGTGATACCCAACCCAGATCACCGGCTTGGTCACCCGGGCCAGCACATCCTTTTGCGGCTCGAACAGCTGTTCCACCGGCACCGGCTCAACCAGCTCCATGGCCACGATGAAATCGATGCGCGGATCAAGCAGGGCGCGCGGCGCCTCGTCCGCATCCTGTTTCGCCGCGTCCGACGCCTCGTCCTCTGTATTCAGATCCTGACGATCCGACGCTTCTTTCAGCGCCGCCGCCAGCCCACTGGCTTGATTAAGCTCATCCCCTCGCCCGCTCGCGGGAGAGGGGGCATCGCCCAAGGTGGGCTCCCGCCAGGGCATATCCTCGCCAACCAATTCGTCTGCCGGAGAAGCACACGATGATCCGGCCTCTTCCGCCTCGCTATCGCGCTGCCGCTTCGATCTCCTGCCGAGCAGAACATCCTCATGGTCGGACTTCATCACCTGCTCCGCCATCTTGCGATGACGGAATTCCTGCCACTTGTTGTAGGCCAGGACGACAACCACGGCGCCCGCGCCCAGCCCGAACAGTCCCATTTGCAGTTCAGTCACGCCGCATCCCTCATTTTCAGCGCTTCTTCCATATCGACTTCCACCACCCGCGAAACGCCCGCTTCCTGCATGGTTACGCCGACCAGTTGTTCAGCCATTTCCATGGCAATTTTATTATGAGAAATGAACAGGAACTGCGTTTGCGGCGACATTTTCTTCACCATGGCGCAAAAGCGGTCGGTATTGCTGTCGTCGAGCGGTGAATCCACCTCGTCAAGCAGGCAGAAGGGCGCCGGATTCAACTGGAACATGGCAAAGACCAGCGCAATCGCCGTCAGCGCCTTCTCGCCACCGGAAAGGAGCTGGATGGAGGCATTTTTCTTGCCTGGCGGCTGGGCGATGACCTGCACGCCGGCATCGAGGATTTCCTCACCAGTCATCACCAGTTCGGCACGACCGCCGCCGAACAATTCCGGGAACAACTGGCCAAAATGGCCATTGACCGCGTCGAAGGTCGATTTCAGCAATTCGCGGGTTTCGCGGTCAATGCGGCGGATGGCGCTTTCCAGCGTTTCCAGCGCTTCGGTCAAATCAGCCGCCTGGGCATCGAGAAAACCCTTACGCTCGCCGGCCGCTTCCAGCTCCTGCAAGGCGGCCAAATTGACCGCGCCGAGTTCAAGAATGGCGCCCTGCAGGCGGTTGATTTCGTTTTGCAGTGCCGTTGGACGCGCCGACCCCAATTCCGGCAACAAGGCCGCCTCGTCAGCGCCGGCCTCCAGCAACTGGGTCGCCAGTTGCTCGGCATTCAGCGCCGCCGCCTGTTCTTTCAGCTTCAATTCGCCGATGCGTTCGCGCAAGGGCTCCAATCCCTGTTCGATGCGTAGGCGCTGCTCTTCCAGCATGCGCAAACTGGCGGTGGCTTCTTCCAGCGCATCGCGACAGGCCGCCAGCGCCTTTTCGCGCACATCGCGCAATTCCAGCGCCTGCTGCAAAGCCCCTTCCATTTCGTCCGGCGGCATGGCGCCAACTTCCCCAGCGCACTGGCCGCGCTCGGCCTCGATGCGCTCCAGCTGGCGCTGTGCCATCACCAACTGCTCCTCGTTGTCCTGCAATTTGCCTTCGCATTCGCGCAGGCTGAACTGCGCCTCGCGCACGGCACGGTCGAGGTCGCTGTGTTTTTCGCGCTCCGCCCGCACGGCACGCTCGGTTTCTTCCAGACGGCCCCGTGCGCCGGTGACCAGTACCTGAATGCGCGAAAGCCCTTCGCGCACTTCGGCAATTTTTTCGTCCGCCGCCAACTCGCGCTCGCGTTCGCCCTCTTCCTCCTGGGCCAAATCCGAAAGTTGCTCGCTCAGGCGTTCCTTCTGTTCCTGATAATGCAGGGCGGCCTGCGTCAGGCGCGAAACCTCCATCTGGAGCGCATGCACTTTCTGCTGGCGGTCAGCCACGTAGCGCCGCGCTTCCTGCACGGCGACCTGCTTCTCCTCCAGCGCCTCATCCAGTTCGGCGACTTTTTCCTGCGCTGCGGCGTGCTCGATCTCGCCGCGCGCAATGTCCGCCGTCAGCGCCTCGATTTCGCGCTGGCGTTCGAGCAGGCCATGCTCGGACTTGTCCGGCGCAAAAAAAGTGACGGAGAGCCGGCTGACCAGATCGCCGCCGGGCGTCACCAGCACCGTACCCGGCGCCAAGTTGGCCCGCCGCGCCAGGGCTTCCGCCAATGACGGTACGGTGAAAACACCCGCCAGCCAATCGGCCAGCGCTGCCGCGATGGCCGGATCGTCGGCCTTGACGCGCTCAATCAGGCGGCCGCTTGCCGCCGGCAGGCTCACCTGTCCCGGCAACAGCACGGTCAGCTTGGCATCCGGACGGTCCTGCAACCAATCGGCCAATTTCGAAGCATCATCGGTGGCAATCGCATTCAGATGCTCGCGCAGCACGGCTTCCACCGCATCTTCCCAACCGGCTTCGACGTGGATACGCTTCCACAGCGGTAAGGCATTGGACAAACCGTGGCGTTGTAACCATTCGGGCAAATCGCCGCTTTGCTGGGTGCGCGCCTGCATCTGTTCGAGCGCTGCCCGCCGCGCCTCCGCCGCCGCCAACTGTTTGCCGATATGCTGAACGGCGCTTTGCGCTTCCCGGCGCACCGCTTCAATCTGAGGCAATTCCTGCTGCAATTCCAGCAATTGCTGCTGATCGGCGGCCAGTTCCTCACGCAGAAACTCCAGTTCGTCCTGCTTTTCAGCCAGCGCATCAGAACCGGGTACCGTCAGCGCGGCAATGTCGTCGCGCAGGCGTTCCCGACGCTGCGCAATAGCCTGCAAAGTCCGCTGGGCATGGCTCTTGTTAGCCAATTCGACCTGCAGGCGCTGCTCACCTTGCGCCGTGCGCGCCTTCAGGCGATTCAATTCTTCTTCGGCCTGGGCATGCGTTTCCTCGACCTGCGGCGCCAGTTCCATCTGCGCTTCCAGATGCGCCTTGGCCTCCTCGACCCGTTGGCGGCTCGTTTCCCGCAGTTCTTCCCAACGCTGGCGGTCGGCATTGTATTTTCCTGCCAGTTCCCGCCAGTGCGCCAGTTCGCCTTCCAGTTGTGTCAGCCGCGATTTCAGCGTCATCAGCGCTTCGCGGCGGTGGCGCATTTCCGTTTCCAAGCGCACCACCTCGGCATTGGCTTCATACATCTGGCTCTGCGCCGCATGCAGGCCATCGCCCGCGGCAAAATGCGTTTCGCGTGCTGCTTCCAATTGGGCTTCCGTGTCGCGCAGCGCAGCCACCTGCGCTTCCAACTCGATGCCGGCACGTTCGACTTCCTGCGCCAGCCGCCGCCGCTCGTTGTCGGCTTCATTCTTCTTCAATAACCAGAGCAATTGCTGCTTCCTGGTCAGCGATTCGTGAAAGGCATGGTAACGGCGCGCCACTTCGGCCTGCGCCTCCAGCTTTTCCATCTGGTGGCCAAGTTCGAGCCGGATATCCTCGACCCGCGCCAGATTTTCGCGCGTATCCTCGATGCGCCCTTCGGTTTCCTTGCGGCGCTCCTTGTAACGGGTCACCCCCGCCGCTTCTTCCAGAAAAACGCGCAGATCGTCCGGCCGCGCCTCGATAATGCGCGAAATCGTGCCCTGACCGATGATGGCGTAGGCGCGCGGCCCCAGGCCAGTGCCCAGGAACAAGTCGGTAATGTCCTTGCGGCGCACCTTCAAATTATTGATGAAATAATCGGACTGGCCGTTGCGGGTCAGCATGCGCTTGACCGACAACTCGGCGTATTGCGACCACTGGCCCAGCGCCCGGCCCAGCGTATTGTCGAAAATGAGTTCAACCGAGGCGCGCGACACCGGCGCCCGGCCGGTCGTACCGTTGAAAATCACATCCTGCATCGACTCGCCGCGTAATTCCGAGGCTTTCGATTCGCCCAGCACCCAGCGCACGGCATCCATGATATTGGACTTGCCGCAACCATTCGGGCCGACCACGCCCACCAGTTGCCCCGGCAGGGCGACCGTCGTGGGGTCGACAAAGGACTTGAACCCGGCGAGTTTGAGCTTGGTCAGACGCATGGTTTGGGCATTCCCACCGCAACATCAGGGGATTCGGATTATTTGGTCACGCGCCACTCACGCATGACCTCTTAAGCGGGCCGGTATAATACCACTTTGTCTTTCCGTCCCGATGGCCGCCATGACCACCCAGCCCAGCACCCAGCCAGCAAAATCCCTCGAAACCTTCCCTAATCCAGCGCCGGAGCGGGATTACCACATCCACATGCAGATTCCGGAATTCACCTGCCTGTGCCCCAAAACCGGCCAGCCGGATTTCGCCACGCTGACGCTGGACTACATTCCCGATCAGCTTTGCGTCGAATTGAAGAGCCTGAAGCTCTACATCTGGTCGTTCCGCAACGAAGGCTGCTTTCACGAAGCGGTCACCAACCGCATCCTCGACGATCTGGCCGCCGTTACACAACCGCGCTACATGCGCCTGACCGCCCGCTTCTACGTGCGCGGCGGCATTTTCACCAATGTCGTGGCCGAGACCCGCCAAACAGGCTGGCAACCAGCGGCGAAAGTCGAACTCAGCAGCTTTGAGCAAGACTCGAACGTAAGGGATTAACAGGCTGTTGAAAAACTCGCCGGGAGAGTGCGTTTGACACGAAAAATGCTCAGATGCGCGGCGCGCGACGAAGGTCGTAGCCGGGCCTACGATGCCGAGGAGCGCAACAATGCAGATGGGCATTTTTCGCGCAAACCCGAAGGGGCGCGTCTTTCCGGGCGGTCTGCTTTGTCAGGAAGCTCGCCAAGGGCATCGACCATTGGCTTCGCTTCCCTTCGCGCATCCCATCCCGGAAAGCCTGCGCCGCAACCCCGTGGAGTTCTTCAACAGCCTGTTAAGCCACTTCATCAATCCAAGCCTGCTGGATGGCTTCGAGGATTTTTTCACCACAGTGATTGGGGTCGTCGTCGAAACCAGGGAGCGCCATCACCCACTGGCTTAGATCGACAAAATTGATTTTGAGCGGGTCGGTGTCGGGATGCGCCTCGCTCAGTTCAATGGCGATATCGTGGATGTCCGTCCATTTCATTTCTTGCCCTCCTTCGCCCTATTGATCGAATAGCGCGGAATTTCGACCACCAGTGGCGTTTCGCCGACAATCGCCTGACAACCCAGACGGGAATTGGGCTCCAGTCCCCAGGCCTTGTCGAGCAGGTCTTCCTCAATCTCTTCCGCCGGTTCCAGAGAATTGAAGCCTTCACGCACAATCACGTGGCAGGTCGTGCAGGCACAGGACATTTCGCAAGCGTGTTCAAGTTCGACGCCATTGGACAGCAGATTTTCGCAGATCGATTTACCGGCTTCAGCTTCGATCACAGCGCCTTCCGGGCACAACTCGACATGCGGCAAGACGATGATTTGGGTCATGATTTTTCCCCTCTGTTCTCCATTTTTCCCAACGCATCCAGCTCTTCCAGCGTGCGGCCGGACAGGGCACGATTGATGTTCTGATCCATGCGGCGCTGGGCGAATTCCTGCGTTCCGCGCCCCAGTTCATCCATGGCCCGGTTGATCTGCACGCGGTTGTCGCCGAGCAGGGTCGTCTGCAATTTGCCGATGGCCGCCTGAATCTGGGCAATTTCAGTAGCGGAAAGCAGGTGCGCATCCTGCGCCAGCGCGGCGCTGGTCGCCTCGATCAGGCGCTGCGCCTCGACCTGCGCTTCCTTCAAGGCGCGGCGCTGGGCGTCGTCCTTGGCATGCGCCAGCGAATCCTTCAGCATGCCAGTCACCTCGTCGTCGGAAAGCCCGTACGACGGCTTGACGGTAATGTTGGCCTCAACGCCAGTCGTCTGCTCGCGCGCCGACACCGACAGCAAACCGTCGGCATCGATCTGAAACGTCACGCGGATGCGCGCCGCCCCCGCCACCATCGGCGGAATGCCGCGCAACTCGAAGCGCGCCAGCGAACGGCAGTGCTCGACCAGCTCGCGCTCGCCTTGCACCACGTGAATCGCCATCGCCGTCTGGCCGTCCTTGAAGGTGGTGAATTCCTGCGCCCGCGCCACCGGAATGGTGGCATTGCGCGGAATGACCTTTTCGGCCAGTCCGCCCATGGTTTCCAGTCCCAGCGATAGCGGGATGACATCGAGCAGCAGCCAGTCGTCGCCGCTGGCGCGGTTGCCCGCCAGCAGATTCGCCTGCGTGGCAGCGCCCAGCGCCACCACCTTGTCCGGGTCGAGATTGGTCAAAGGCTGCTGGCCAAACAATTCGCCCACCGCCTGCTGCACTTGCGGCATGCGCGTGGCGCCGCCGACCATGACCACGCCTTTGATGTCTTCCGGCTTCAGACCAGCATCGCGCAGGGTTTTCTTGACCGCTTGCAGGGTCTTGGCAATCAGCGTTTGGGTGATACCGGCGAAGGTGTCGACATCGAGTTTGAGGTCGATCACCTCGCCGGTGGAAAGTTGGGCCGTCATCGGCGCTTCGGCATGCGTCGTCAGGTATTCCTTGGCTTCCCGCGCTTTCGCCATTAACAACCGCGCATCGTTCGGCGACAGCGGCTGCGGCCGCGCCTGCTCCAGCGTCCAGCAAAACACGCGATGATCGAAATCGTCACCGCCCAAGGCCGAATCGCCGCCGGTCGCCAGCACTTCGAAAATGCCGCGCGTCAGTCTCAGAATGGAAATATCAAACGTGCCGCCACCGAGGTCATAAACGGCGTAAGTGCCTTCGGCTGCGTTATCCAGCCCATACGCCACCGCCGCCGCGGTCGGCTCGTTGATCAGGCGCAGCACATTCAGCCCGGCCAGACGGGCCGCATCCTTGGTCGCCTGCCGTTGCGCATCGTCGAAATAGGCCGGCACGGTGATGACTGCCCCCACCAGTTCGCCGCCGAGCGCCGCTTCCGCCCGCAGGCGCAGGCTTTTGAGAATTTCAGCCGAAATCTCGACCGGACTTTTGACGCCGGCGCAGGTCTTGAGTTTGAGCATGCCCGGCGTATCGACAAAGTCGTAGGGCATGGCCTCGATGTGGGCGATGTCCCTGAGGCCGCGCCCCATGAAGCGTTTGACGGAAACCACGGTGTTGTGGGGATCACGGGCCTGATGGCGCTCCGCCGCGTAGCCGACTTCCGTCGTGCCATCGGGCAAATAGCGCACGATGGAAGGCAGCAAGGGGCGGCCATGCTCGTCGGCCAATACCATCGCCAGACCACTACGAACGGTCGCGACCAATGAATTGGTGGTGCCCAGGTCGATGCCCACCGCCAGCTTGTGCTCATGCGGGGCGGCAGATTCGCCGGGTTCGGCAATTTGAAACAGAGCCATGATTTATCCTGAATTCTTCAACGCAGAGAGGCAAAGGCGCAGAGGGCTGCAAAGAAAAACAAACCGAAAGGAAAAAAGTCAGAGATATTTCGCATTTCCCTCAAAAACCAATTTTCCCCGACCCCTTTGTTTGGCCCCCTTTGGTTACTGTTTGGTTGCTGCTATCCGCTGCGGCCGAAATCCTCCAGGCAGAACCGGGCAAGCCCAAGCGATGGCAGAGGTCGTCATAATCGGACATAACATCGTTCGACGGACGGATGTAACCGGCGATGCGGAATTTCACTCCTTTGAGTATGACCTCGGCCACGTAACGGTCTTTACCCGTAAAGCCGGCATTGGGAATGTAGAGATCACGCGTTCCGTTTTCATCAGAGACGGTTTTGATCACGCCGTTCTGCGGCTGCCCGATGTATTTCACGGAGTAGTCGGAGGGTTTCGAGTCCTTGAGGTAAGCTTTTTGGTAAGACTGAACATAGGCATAAATTGCGCCTAATGGACGCAAACCATTAGCACTCGCACCATTATGAAGATTGTACGGGTCATTGGGATCATAGGTTTCACACGAGCCAATGTTCCTAGTGTTGACTTCCGCAGGCTCAATGGTGGGCGGTCGTGCTGTCGCGTCTGGGGCACCCACAAAGGCCGAAGTCAGCGCAAATAGCGCAAAAATAATAATAGGGGATAGACCACTTTTTTCTGCGTCTCTCATCGTTCTCTACGCCTCTGCGTTGAAAAAGTGTTGCATCATTCCTCCAAGGCCACCAGGGCATCCTCAATTTCAGACAACAATCTTTCCATGAACATCAGCCGGCGCACCGCCTCGGCCGCTTTCGGCCAATCTGCCACGTCGTCGATCAACGCTGCCAATTCGCCATAGTGCGCCGCCAGATCAGTGTTCAAGCGCTCAAGCAATTGTTCCAGTTCATGATGGTCGCCACCGGCGCGGGCATCGGCTACCGCCTCGCGCCATTCCATCTGCTCCATCAGGAATTCGGCGGGCATGGCGGTATTTTTATCGGCCTGCACGTCATGCCCCGCCAGATGCAGCAGGTATTTCGCCCGTTCCAGCGGTTTTTTCAGCGTGCGGTAGGCTTCGTTCGCCTGCGTCGCCCACTGCATGGACAGGCGCTTTTCCGCCTCGCTCGCGGCGGCGAAACGGTCGGGGTGAACCTCGGCCTGCACATTTCGATAGCGTGCATCCAGTTCCGTCATATCGATCTTGAAAGAACGCGGCAACTGAAAGAGCGAAAAATAATCAGCGGTCAAATCCACCAAAGCACCTCAAGGCGAAGGCGGAGCCAGGCACGCCCCGCAAAACTCCCTCCCCTTCAAGGGGAGGGCTGGGGTGGGGATGGGGTAGACACGGCTTACAATCATCCCCATCCCCCTCCTAGCCTCCCCCTTGAAGGGGGAGGAACAAACCAGAGGCGACATTACGGCCTGGCCATTCATGTCAAATAAACGGCTCAAACCGTAAAACTTTCGCCGCAACCACATTGATCCTTGACATTCGGGTTATTAAACTTGAAGCCCTCGTTCAACCCTTCCCGCGCATAATCCAGTTCCATGCCATCCAGGTAGGGCAAGCTCTTGGCATCGACCACCACCTTGACGCCATTGCTCTCGAAAATGGTGTCGTCCTCGCCGATTTCGTCGACAAATTCCAGCTTGTAGGCCATGCCGGAACAACCGCTGGTGCGCACACCGAGGCGCAGCCCGATGCCCTTGCCGCGCTTGGTCAGGTAGTTGGCGACGTGTTGCGCCGCTTTTTCCGTCAGGATCACTGCCATGTCATTCTCCGTGTTTTTTCTTGTAATCTGCCACCGCCGCCTTGATGGCGTCTTCCGCCAGAATCGAGCAGTGGATTTTCACCGGCGGCAAAGCCAGTTCCTCGGCGATGTCGGCATTCTTGATCGCCAGCGCCTGATCAACGCTTTTGCCCTTGACCCATTCCGTCACCAGCGAGGACGAGGCAATGGCCGAACCGCAGCCGTAGGTCTTGAATTTGGCGTCTTCGATGATGCCGTCCTTGTTGACCTTGATCTGCAGTTTCATCACGTCGCCGCAGGCCGGCGCGCCGACCATGCCGGTGCCGACCCCCTCTTCTTCCTTGCCAAACGCCCCGACATTGCGCGGGTTTTCGTAGTGATCAATCACCTTTTCGCTATAGCTCATTGCATTCTCCTTAGTGGGCGGCCCACTGCACCGTATTCAAATCCACGCCTTCCTGCACCATCTCCCACAGCGGTGACATTTCGCGCAGTTTGCCGATCTTTTCGTGCAACTGCTTGATGGCGTAATCGATTTCCTCTTCGGTCGTAAAACGGCCAAGGGTGAAGCGGATGGAGGAATGCGCCAGTTCGTCGTTGCGCCCCAGCGCGCGCAACACGTAGGACGGTTCCAGGCTGGCCGAGGTACAGGCCGAGCCGGACGAGACGGCCAGATCCTTCAGCGCCATCATCATCGATTCGCCTTCAACGTAGGCAAAGCTGATATTCAGGTTGTGCGGCACGCGCTGTTCGAGGTCACCGTTGACGTACGTGGCCGGCAAATCCTGAATGCCTTTCAAAAGGCGGTCGCGCAACGCCCCGATGCGCCGGTTTTCTTCAGCCATCTCGGCCTTGGCGATGGCGTACGCCTCGCCCATGCCGACAATCTGGTGCGTCGCCAGCGTGCCGGAGCGGAAACCGCGCTCATGGCCGCCACCGTGCATCTGCGCTTCCAGCCGCACGCGCGGTTTGCGGCGCACGTACAGGGCGCCGATGCCCTTGGGGCCGTAAGTCTTGTGGGCGGAAAAACTCATCAGATCGACCTTGAGCGCCGCCAGATCGATGTCCACCTTGCCGGTCGCCTGCGCCGCATCGACATGAAAAAGGATGCCCTTGCTGCGGCAAATCTCGCCAATTTCGGCAATCGGCTGGATCACGCCGATTTCATTGTTCACCAACATTACCGACACCAGCACGGTGTCAGGCCGCAAGGCCGCCTGCAAGGCTTGCAGATCAATCAGGCCGTTTTCCTGCACATCGAGGTAAGTGACTTCAAAGCCCTCGCGCTCGAGTTCACGGCAGGTATCGAGCACCGCCTTGTGCTCGGTCTTGACGGTGATGATGTGCTTGCCCTTGGTCCCGGCATAGAAATGCGCCGCGCCCTTGATGGCAAGATTGTTCGATTCGGTCGCGCCGGAGGTCCAGACGATTTCCTTGGGGTCGGCATTGACCAGCGCCGCCACCTGCGCCCGCGCATGCTCGACCGCTTCTTCCGCCTTCCAGCCGAAGCTGTGCGAGCGCGAGGCCGGATTGCCGAAGAACTCGGTCAGGTAGGGGATCATTTTTTCGGCCACGCGCGGATCGACCGGGGTCGTCGCCGAATAATCGAGATAGATAGGCAGTTTCATGACTTTTTCACTTTCATTCAAAACCTCTTGATGTTCAGATCGTCACAGCGGTCATTCGTTTCAAAGAAACCGAAATTTCTTGCAGCGCAGCAAGAAAGCACTCGACCTGATCCAGAGTATTCGCCACGCCCAAGCTCACCCGTACCGCGCCAAGCGCCACTTCCGGCGCCACCTGCATTGCCAGCAGGACGTGCGAGGGCCCCGGATGCACGCTGGAGCAGGCCGAGCCGCTCGCCACCGCAAAACCGGCGCGGTCGAGCTTGCCAACCAGGGTTTCGCCGTCAATCTCCGGAAAAGCGAAAAAACTCGTATTCGGCAAACGCTTGGCCGATTGGGCAAAAATCTGTGCCCCCATGGCCAGCAGCCCGGCCTCCAGCCGGTCACGCAGGACTCGCAGACGCTGCGGCGCTTCATTCAGGCGCTGCGCCGCCAGTTCGCAAGCTACGCCAAAGCCAACGATGGCCGCGACATTCTCAGTGCCAGAGCGCAGATCGCGTTCCTGCCCGCCACCGGCAATGAGCGGCTGCAATTCAACCCGCTTATCGACCACCAGCGCCGCCGCGCCTTGTGGGCCATAAATCTTGTGCGACGAAATCGTCATGGCCCGCACCCCTGCCGCATTGAGGGCTCGAAAATCCAGCGGTAAACGGCCCAACGCCTGCACGGCATCGGTATGAAAGCAGGCATTTGCTGCTTTGGCTGTAGTCGCCAGTGTTTCAATCTCCTGAATGACGCCGGTTTCGTTGTTGGCTAGCATGATCGAAACCAGTTCCGGCATATCCAGCAGAGATTCGGCAAAGTCGTCGGCATCGATAATGCCGCATGTATCAACTGCCAGTTTGTGCAGTAACCACCCTTGTTTCGCCAGTTGTTCGGCCGGTCGCAACACCGAGGGATGCTCGATGGCACTCACCACCAGAAGGCCGGGACGACGACAAGCCACCACGCCTTTCATCAACAGGTTGTTGGCCTCGCTGCCGCCGCTGACGAAAATGAGTTCAGTCGGATGCGCGCCCACCGCCGCCGCCACCTGCTGGCGCGCCGCATCAATAGCCGCCCTTGCCATACGGCCATATTCGTTGCGGCTGGAAGCATTGCCGAAGCGCTTGCCCAGCCAGGGCAACATCGCCTTGCGCACCGCGGGATCAAGCGGTGTCGTGGCATTGTGGTCGAAATAGACAGGCTGGAACATGGCTTCAGTCTGCCGCCTTCTGCAACTCGCGTTCAACCAGACTTTGCAGCGACACGCTATCCAGATACTCGTACATTTTGCGGTTGAGGCTTTCCCACAAATCGTGCGTCATGCAGCAATGCTGATCGCAGCAATCCTGGTGCCCGTGGCATTGCGTCGCATCAAGCACTTCGTCCACGGCCCGCACGATGTGCGCAACCGTAACCTCCTCGGCCGGGCGCGCCAAGCTGAAGCCGCCGCCGGGGCCACGCACGCTGGTCACCAGTTCCCGCCGACGCAATTTACCGAACAACTGCTCCAGGTAGGAAGGCGATATTTTCTGGCGCTCACTGATGCTGGCCAGCGTCACCGGACCGGATTGGCTGTTCATCGCCAGGTCAACCAGGGCGGTCACAGCAAAGCGCCCTTTCGTCGTCAATCGCATCCTATGCCTCCCAGTTCATCGGCTGCCGCTTTCGGCAAATTCGCCGACCGGATCAGTCCACGATCTTGCCCAGGTGTTCGGGATCGAAATGGCTGCCCCGTTTCGGCGCCGCCGCGCATTTGATGCCGGCGGCCTTGAGTTGCTTGATCAGGAGATTGAGCCGGCGATCGGTTTCGGCGGCGTGGTCAATCAGGCCATGAATCGCCTCGGATACCGGATCGTTCTGGTCGCGCGCCACGGCATAGGCGGAAAAGCCCATTTTCTCCGCCTGCTTCTCGCGCTCTTTGCCCTCTTCCGATTTATCGATGATGCGCGCCGGATTGCCGACCGCCGTATCACCAGCCGGCACCGGCTTGGTCACCACCGCATTGGAACCGATCTTGGCATTTTCACCGATGACGATCGGCCCCAGCACCTGCGCACCCGCCCCCACCACCACACCATTTTGCAGGGTCGGATGGCGCTTGCCCTTGTTCCACGACGTCCCGCCCAGGGTGACGCCATGATAGAGGGTGACATCATCGCCAATCTCGGCCGTTTCGCCGATGACCACGCCCATGCCATGATCGATGAAGAAACGGCGGCCAATCGTCGCGCCGGGGTGAATCTCAATACCGGTCAGGAAGCGGGAAAATTGCGACAGGAAGCGCGCCAGCCAACGCAGGCGGTGGCCCCACAGCCAATGCGCCACACGATGCAGAATCAGCGCATGAATGCCGGGATAGCAGGTCAGCACTTCCCAGAAGGTGCGCGCCGCTGGATCGCGGTCAAATACAGAACGGATGTCTTCGCGCAAACGCTGGAACATGAAAGGCACTCCCGAGTCAGATCAGGAGCGCATTTTAAAATACCCGACTAAATTTGTCAGCAATTATTCGGCCCTTACACGAATGAGGACTGCACCGCCTGCCGCACCACACTTTCGTTCAGAGCAGGCGCACACAACTCAATGAATCGGTAGGCGTAGCTGCGCAGATAGTGCCCCCGGCGAAGGGCAATCTGGATCGTATTGCTGCCAAACAGTTCTTCACAGGGGAGCAGGCGAAGCGCGCTGTCCTTGTCCGGGCAATAGGCCAGGGAAGGGATAATGCCGATCCCCAAACCCCCCTCGACATAAGGCTTGATCACATCCGAATCCAGCGCGGACATGACAATATTGGGTTCCAGCCCGGCATCGGCAAACACCCGCTCAATATTTCCAGGCCCGGAAAAAACTTCGCAGTAGGTCACGATGGGGTATTGGACAATGGCTTCGAGGGTCAGGGGATGGCATTGTTCCAGGGGGTGCCCGGCCGGGACAATGACCGCGGCTTGCCATGTCCAGTAGGGGAAGCCCACCAGTTCCGGCGCGCCATCCGTCAGATCACCGGCGATCCCGAGGTCGGCAACGCCTTCCTGCAGCATGTTCTTGATTTCCTGGTAGCTGTTCTGATAGAGCACCAGATGCACCTTGGGGAACAACTGCTTGAATCGCGTCACCACCTCGGGCAAAAGGCGGCGCGCCACGGTATGCGCCGTCGCGACGACGAACCTGCCCTGGTCCCGGTTACTGAACTGCGCCGACAAACTCTTGATGTTGCTGGCGTCCTGCAGCATGCGCTCGACCAGTTGCAGCAGTTCCCGCCCCGGCTCGGTCATACCCAGAAGCCGCTTGCCCTTCCTGACGAAAATCTCGATGCCAAGTTCGTCCTCAAGATCCTTGATGTGCTTGGAAACCCCAGACTGCGCGGTATAGAGGGCGTTGGCCACTTCGGTCAGGTTAAAATTCTGCCGGGCCGCTTCGCGGATGATGCGCAATTGCTGAAAGTTCATCGCCCTCTATCCTCACCCCGTTGTCAAACGGCAGCCAAGGCCTGCCCCAGGTCTTCCAAGATATCATCGATGTGCTCAATGCCGATGGACAGGCGCACGGTATCTTCGGTCACGCCTGCCTTGTGCAATTCCTCCGGCGAAAGCTGGCGGTGCGTGGTCGAGGCCGGATGGCAGGCCAGCGACTTGGCATCACCAATATTGACCAGACGAGTAATCAGCTTCAAGGCATCCTGAAAGCGTGCGCCGCCGGCACGCCCGCCCTCGACACCGAAGGTCAGAATGCCGGACGGACGGCCACCCAGATACTTTTGTGCCAAAGCATGATCGATGTGATCGGGCAGCCCGGCGTAATTGACCCATTTGACCTTGGGTTGCTCCAGCAGGAACTTGGCCACAGCCAGGGTATTGTCGCAAATGCGGTCCATCCTGAGCGCTAGGGTCTCAATCCCTTGCAGGATCAGGAAAGCGTTGAAGGGCGAAATGGCGGCGCCCATATTCCTGAGCGGCACGACGCGAGCCCGGCCGATATAGGCAGCGGCGCCAAGCGCTTCGGTGTAGACGACACCGTTATAGGAAACGTCCGGCGTGTTCAGGCGCCTGAATTTCTCCTTGTGTTCGGCCCAGGGAAATTTGCCGCTATCGACGATGGCACCGCCCAGCGTCGTGCCATGGCCGGCCAAGTACTTGGTCAAGGAATGCACCACGATGTCGGCACCGAATTCAAAGGGGCGCAGCAGGTAGGGCGAAGGCACGGTATTGTCGACAATGAGCGGCACACCGTGGCGATGGGCGATTTCGGCCAGTTTCTCGATATCCGTAATATTGCCGAGCGGATTGCCGATCGATTCGGCATAGACCGCCCTGGTTTTGCCGTCGATCAGTTTCTCGAACGAAGACGGATCACGATGATTGGCAAAACGCACTTCGATGCCGAATTGAGGCAGAGTATGCGCAAACAGGTTTTGTGTCCCGCCGTAGAGGGTGGCAGAAGAAACGATGTTGTCGCCCGCTTCGGCGATATTCTGGATGGCATAGGTAATGGCCGCCGAGCCGGAAGCCACCGCCAGTGCGCCCACACCGCCTTCCAGCGCGGCAACACGCTTTTCCAGAACGTCCTGGGTCGGATTCATGATGCGGGTGTAGATATTACCCGCCACCTTGAGATCAAACAGATCAGCGCCGTGCTGGGTGTTGTCGAAGGCGTAAGAAGTCGTCTGGTAGATCGGGACCGCCACCGCCTTGGTGGTGGGGTCGGGAGAATAGCCGCCATGCACGGCAATGGTTTCTGGTTTCATAATGCCTCGCTCGGTTAATGATGGTGAGGTGAAAACGGTTGATGGTGCCTGTTGTGCAAGATAGCAGGCTGAAATCCCTTAACCAACCAATGAATTCTGGATTGTTTTTTCCAATTCCTGCAAAGCGACGAACTGTCAGTATCCCCAAATCTTGGAAAGATTGAGCCGGTGCAAAATTTTCTCGGGCGGCACCGCAGTCTTGACGGCATATTCCGGGCGTGCCGTGTCGCGCCTCAAACCGTCGATGTACGGCATGCCGTCGCCACGCGATAGCGCAATGACCTTGGGTGTACTGACCGTTACACCGCGCTTGACTACCAGCGCGGTCTCGCCGTTTTCCAGCTTGACAAAGGTTCCGGGCATGTAGAGTCCGATCTCCTTGATCAGGGCATCAACCAGTTCGGCGCAACCCTCACGCTCCTGCATATAGATTTCCCGCGCCGCCACTGGCGGTTGGATGGCGCGGCGATAGCTGCGGGGGCTGATCTTGGCGCAAAACACATCCAGCACGCGCAACAACTGCGACAGGACTCGGCCCGACGCCCGGTGACCTTCCGCCGCCATCGCGATGCGCTGGTGGTGCAGGCGCACGGCTTCCAGCCAGTTGGGACTGGAGATTCCCTGTGCGCGAAGGAAAAGGGAGCCGCGCTCGGCATGAGTATCCACCTCGCGCCTCTGGTCCTCAGTCAGAGGTTCCTTCTGCAACAGCAACTCCGTTTGCAGGTCGAGCATTGCGATATTCATCGTCAGCGCTGCCCGCACCACATCGCGTCGTGTCGCCTCGGGCCATCCAAACCGCCTGGAGAGAATGGCGGCAAGAACCGCGACATGGACGGAATGGGCAAAGGCATAGCGGCTGGAATCCTTCAACAGGATCGAGGCCAGTGCCGCATCGGCATCGTTATCGACCAAGGTGGTCACCAGAAGGGAGATTCCGGAAAACTTATCCTCAAGCATCGGCTCGGTCGCGGCGTACTTGAGGAAGTGGCTGACCTTGGAGGAGATGTCGTCCCAGAGCCAGAAGGGGTTGAAACGTTCAGATTCTTGAGGGGCCTGCGGCGTCGCCAGGACGGCAGCGAAATCTTCCTCTGAAACATACATACCGCGCTCGAGCAAACCGTCGAGCTGATGCTGGCTCTCAATCACATAGCCCCGGCTCAAAAGCAGATTGTTTTGCGCGTCGAACACATCCCAGGGCAGGGGCCTGCCCTGCCTGACGTGACTCGCATTCAGCCGATTCATCCCAACCTCATCCCTGAAACCGCCCCCTCGTCGAACCTATGGCCAGCGGTGAAAAAAGTATAGGCGCTGGCGGAATCCGTCCACAACCCGACCGCACAAAGCAATCAAAAACGGTGCACCCCTGTTGTACCGGCAAGACAAAACCGGCGAGCACGGCTCCTTGATACTGCCGCTCAAACCGATTGAGCGATGTACGCCTTGATCGCCTCCGCGTCGGGCGGCATCACCCGCACCCGCTGCGGCAAGTCCTCTATTCCCTGCAGTTCGGGCGGGCGTTCGGCGCCCCGCCCCAAAGCCTCGCGCAGCGTCGCCTCAAACTTGACCGGCTGGGCAGTCTCCAGCACCAGCATCGGTACGCCGGCCTGACGGTATTGCAGCGCCACTTTCAGGCCGTCCGCCGTATGCGGGTCGATCATCAGGCCATACTTGTCGAAGACCGACTTGATCGTCGCCAGCCGATCAGCATGGGTGCTCTTGCCGGTCACAAAACCGAATTTAGGGGCATCGGCCCAGTACGGCGACGCAGAAAGGTCAAAACTGCCGCCAGCCTCAACCCTGCTCCACAATTCGCGTACCACGGCCGCATCGCGCCCGACCAGATCGAAAATGAAGCGTTCGAAATTGGAGGCTTTGGAAATATCCATCGACGGGCTGGAAGTCACAGCGGTTTCCGCCGCGCCGCGTGGGCGATAAAGGCCAGTGCGGAAAAACTCGTCGAGCACGTCGTTTTCGTTGGTCGCCAGAACCAACCGAGAAATAGGTAAGCCCATCATGCGGGCGATGTGGCCGGCGCAAATATTGCCGAAATTGCCGGACGGCACGGCAAAAGACACCTGCTCGTCGTTGCTCTGCGTCGCTTCGAAATAACCCTTGAAATAGTAAATGACTTGCGCCGCCACCCGCCCCCAGTTGATCGAATTGACCGCGCCAATCTTGTATTTGGCCTTGTAAGCGGCATCGTTGAACACCGCTTTGACCACGTCCTGCGCATCGTCGAACATGCCGGTCACGGCGATATTGAAGATGTTCGCATCCGGCAGCGAATACATCTGCGCCCGCTGGAATTCCGACATCAAGCCGTGCGGCGACAACATGAACACCCGCACATTATGCTTGCCGCGCATGGCGTATTCCGCCGCCGAGCCGGTATCCCCCGACGTGGCGCCGAGAATATTGATCGACGCACCACGTTGCTCCAACACGTACTCAAACAGATTGCCCAGCAGTTGCATGGCCATGTCCTTGAACGCCAGGGTCGGGCCATTCGAGAGTTCGAGCAGGAACAGATCGTCCTCGAGCCGGGTCAGCGGTGTAATGTCGGCCGGGTTGCCGTCATGGCGCGAAAAACAGTAGGTCTCGGCGG
>JAKJFA010000016.1:0-348 GCA_022705135.1 Pseudomonadota bacterium
ATATCAGCATTTTTCCTTAGGGGGTGGATTGATGCCGTTCGTCTGCCCAGCGTTGCAAAAATTCCAGTCCCCAGGCGACACCGAATCCCGTTTGCGTGCTGGCGAGCGCCCCCAGCCCCCCCTTGTGGCTGGCCGCTGAGAGATCGAGATGTAGCCAGGGAGTGCCGTCGACAAAGTGGCTCAGAAAGCGTGCGGCGAGGATGTGGTCGGCATCGGATTCGAGGGTGCACTGCTTGAGGTCGGCGATGCTGCTTTCGAGTTCCTCATCGTAATCTTCGTCCATCGGGAAGAGGCAGAGGCGTTCGCCGCTCGCTACGCCCGCTTCCAGGGCAAGTTTGGCGAGTGCCT
>JAKJFA010000016.1:358-40158 GCA_022705135.1 Pseudomonadota bacterium
CATAGCGTGTTCCCAGCGCCGTGATCATGCTGCCGGTGAGGGTGGCGAAACCAATCAGGAGTTGCGGTTGTTCGCGCACGGCCAGTGTCAGGGTGTCGGCCAAGACTAAGCGCCCCTCGGCATCGGTATGCACAATTTCGATACTGCTGCCGTCCAGCGCGGTAATGACGTCGCCCTGCCGGTAAGCGCTCGGGGAAAGTTCGTTGCGGGCCAGGGCAAGCCAGGCGTCGATGCGGATGGGCAGGCGCAGCCGGGTGGCCGCCAACAGGATGCCGAGCGCCACGGCCGATCCGCTCATGTCTTCGTGCATTCCGGCCATACCCTTAGCTGGCTTCAGGTTGTGCCCGCCCGTGTCGAAACAGATGCCTTTACCCACCATGGCGACCAAATCGCAAAAGCCTTCCGGCCGGTAGGAAAGACGGACGATGGCGGCATCGTCGTGAGCGCTGCCGCTGGCGACGGCGAGAAAGGCGCCAGCGCCGAGTTGCTTGAGGCGGGGACTGTCGTATTCGTCGATGTCCCAGCCAAGCTCGGTGGCAAGCTGATGCAGGCGTTTGCGGTAGGCGCCCGGCGTCAGAAGATTGGAGGGGAGTGCGGTGAGCGTCCGCGCCAGCAGGTTGGCTTCGGCCAAAGCCGCCGGTTTTGTTCCGGGTTCGCCACCCCAGAGCGTCAGGGTTTGCAGCGGTTTGGGGACACCCTTGCGCTTGAGGGTGGGCAGGGGCGCGCCATTGGCCAAGGCGACGTAGGCGGCCGCTTCGAGAGCATGGCTGCGGAACTCCGGCGAGCCGTCGGCGATGATGTCGATCCGGGCCGGTCCCTCGCCAAGCAGCAGTTGGGTGGCCTTACGCAGCAGCGTAAACTGTTCGAAGGGCGTTTTTTTTGTGTCGAGCCTGCACCAGACAACGAAGCAACTTTCCAAAGGCGCCGCCAGCGGGGTTCTGGCCAGGTCGTCCAGATTTTTGCCACGGCGCGCCAGGATGGCGGTCAGCGTTTGCCGGTCCGGACAGTCTTCCGGTAGCTCCATTCCGGCAGGCAGGATGACGAGCAGGTGGGTCATTTCCGCCCGCGCTTCGGCGCTGGGCAGACAGGAGTGTGCGTTGAGTCGGGCGAGCATATAGAATTCAAATTCCTTTTTGGCCGACCATTATATGCAACCCTATCTCGATCTTCTGCGTCATGTGCTCGAACAGGGCCACGACAAATCCGACCGCACCGGCACGGGCACTCGTTCGGTATTCGGCTGGCAGATGCGCTTCGATCTTTCGGACGGCTTCCCGGTACTAACCACCAAGAAGCTGCATCTGAAGTCGATCATTCACGAACTGCTCTGGTTTTTGCGCGGTGATACCAATATCGCCTATCTGAAGGAGCGCGGGGTTTCGATCTGGGACGAGTGGGCTGATCCTCAGGGTGAGCTTGGTCCGGTGTATGGCCATCAGTGGCGGCACTGGCCGACGCGCGATGGTGGCGAGATCGACCAGATCACGCAACTGATCGAGGCACTGAAGACCAATCCGGATTCGCGCCGACACATCGTCACCGCCTGGAATCCGGCCGATATCGAGCGCATGGCGCTACCGCCGTGCCACTGCCTCTTCCAGCTCTATGTCGCCGGCGACCGGCTTTCCTGTCAGCTGTATCAGCGCAGCGCCGATATTTTCCTCGGGGTGCCGTTCAATATTGCCTCCTATGCCCTGTTGACCGCCATGCTGGCGCAGGTGTGTGGCTATCGTCCCGGCGAATTCGTTCATACCCTGGGGGACGCCCACCTTTACTCCAACCATTTCGAGCAGGCACGTCTGCAGCTGTCGCGCATCCCGCGCCCTCGTCCCAATTTGTGGCTGAATCCGCAGGTCAGCGATCTGTTTGCCTTCAGGTTCGAGGATATCGCGCTTGAGGGCTACGACCCGTATCCCCACATCCCGGCGCCGGTCGCGGTTTGACGCGCTGCCGCCAGGGTCGCGGCGATATCGGCCGCGCTGTGCGCGGCTGAAACAAAACCGGCTTCAAACGGCGAGGGTGCAAAATAGTGACCCGCTGCCAGCATGGCATGGAAGAAGCGCTTGAAGGCTTCCCGGTCACAGGCCAGCGCTTGCCGGTAGCTGGTGGGGCAGCGCTCGGCAAAGTAAAGGCCGAACATGCCGCCGATGTTTTGCGCGCTGAATGCGATGCCGTGTTCTTTGGCGATGGTCGTCAGTCCTTCGCACAGGGCATGGGCGTGCCCTGATAGCCGTTCATAGAAACCGGGCGCTTGTACCAGTTTCAGCGTGGCCAGGCCGGCGGCTACGGCCACCGGGTTGCCCGAGAGGGTTCCGGCCTGGTAGACCGGCCCGAGCGGGGCGATGCGCGCCATCAGGTCGCGCCGGCCGCCGAAGGCCGCCACCGGCAGGCCACCGCCGATGATCTTGCCGAAGGTGGACAGGTCCGGCGTGATGCCGTACAGCCCTTGCGCGCCGGAAAGCGCCACGCGAAAACCGGTCATCACCTCGTCAAAAATGAGCAGGGCACCGTGGTGTTCGGTCAACGCGCGCAGGGTTTTGAGAAAGTCCGGATCGGGAACAATCAGGTTCATGTTGCCGGCGACCGGTTCGACGATGACGGCGGCAATCTGGTTGCCATGCCGGGCGAAGGCATCCGTCAACTGCTGCGGGTCGTTGTAGTCGAGGACCAGGGTATTTCGGGCAAAGTCGGCAGGGATGCCGCTGGACGACGGGTTGCCGAAAGTAAGCGCGCCCGAGCCGGCCTTGACCAGCAAACTGTCGGAATGGCCGTGGTAGCAGCCTTCGAACTTGATGAGCAGATCACGGCCGGTGCAGCCGCGCGCCAGACGGATGGCGCTCATGGTGGCTTCGGTTCCGGAAGAAACCAGACGCACCATGTCCAGCGAGGGCACCAGGCGGCAGAGCAACTCCGCCATTTCGATTTCGCCCTCGGTTGGGGCGCCGAAGGAGAGCCCGGCGCTGGCGGTTTCCTGCACGGCCCGGACAACCTCGGGGTGGGCGTGGCCGAGGATGAGCGGCCCCCAGGAACCGACATAGTCGATCAGCCATTGGCCTTCGGCATCCTGAACGCGCGCTCCCTGACCGCGCACCAGAAAGCGCGGCGTGCCGCCGACCGGGCCGAAGGCGCGTACCGGCGAATTGACGCCACCGGGGATATGGCGCTGGGCGCGCTCAAACAGGAGTTGATTTGAAGTGGCCATACCGGCTTATTCCGCTCTGGGGTGGTTGCGAAAAAGGCGATCGGGAATGAATTGCCCCTTGCCGGGACGGAAGGCGTGTGACAACGCATTCCAGGTATATTCCTGGGCGCGAAATACGGCTTCCTCGACGGGGGTGCCTCTGGCCAGGTAGGCGGCAAGGGCGGAAGCCAGGGTGCAGCCGGAGCCGTGGTAGCTGCCGGGCAGTCGCTGCCAATGGTCGCGGCGGAGGATGCCTGAGGCACCATATAGGGTGTTGGCGACCTTCGGGGTGTCGTCGTGGGTGCCGGTGACGAGAACGTAGCGTGCGCCCAGATCGAGCAGGTGGCGGGCGCAGAAGGCGATTTCCATTTTGCCTTCTTCCCCCGGTCCGGCCAGACGCCGGGCTTCGGGAAGGTTGGGTGTGAGGACGGTGGCTCTGGGGATGAGCGCTTCACGGAGAACCTTGATCATTTCCTCGTCCGCCAGCGCGTCGCCGCGCCCGGAAGCGAGCACCGGATCGAGGATCAGCGGGAGGCCGGGGTAGTCGGAGACGATCCTGGCGATGCAGAGGATATTGTCCACGGAACCGAGCGCGCCCAGCTTGAAGGCGGCGATGGGGATATCCGCCAGCAGGCTGCGGGCCTGTTGTTCAAGCAGGTCGGTCTCGATGGCCTGCACGCGCTGGATGCCGCAGGTATCCTGTACGGTCAGAGCGGTCAATGCTGTCAGCGGCTGGCAACCCAGGCTGGCCAGGGTCAGCAGGTCGGCCTGGATGCCGGCGCCGCCGGTCGGGTCGCTGGCGGCAAAAACGAGAACGGCAGGCGGAGTCTGACGCATGGGCGCTGTTTCGGATAAGCAAAAAATTCCGGGCGAAACCGGCGTTTCAACACCAGTTTCGCCCGGAGGAAGTCCTCAGTTTGCCAGACTTACTTATAGACACCAACCAGAATGGCGTAGTCCATTCCCGGTACTTGCAGAATGTAAGAGGTCTTGGCGTTGACTTTCTTGGTTGCCGGATCAGGCCACATGTAATCAATCCAGCCGCCAGTTGCCATCAGCTTCAGGCCCTCTTGCAGGAAAGGCTTGTCATTGGCGTCCTTGAGGTCCGTCAGATCCTTGCCGATCAGTTTGGCATTGGCGCCGTGCGCATAGATGACGACGCGATTACCCTTGACGTCATACATGGAAATGTAGAGATCCTTGTTTTTCCATTTGGCGTCGCCGCTCATAAATTCCTTGGCGGCCTGTTCCGGACCGACTGCCTTGATGAGTGCGACGGCAGCCTCCACCATGGCCTTGGCTTCTTCCTTCGAGGCGCGTTCCGCTGGTGCGGCGGCAGGTGCGGCGGCAGGCGCGGCGGTGGGTGCAGCAGCCGGTGCAGCAGCCGGTGCAGCAGCCGGTGCAGCAGCCGGTGCAGCAGCCGGCACGGGGGGCATGGGTTCGGAGTCGCAGGCGGTAAGGGAGAAGGCGGCAGCAAGTGCGATGACGAAGGCGAAAGACCGGCGTTGAGTATCGGTGTTCATGGGTATCCTCCTGATCGGTTGTGGGAATCCTACAGCGGTGCATTGTGCGGACGGCACGCAGGTATGTCAACGCCATTGTGAGCCATTTGTGCAAGCGGTTGCGGTGGCCGTTTCTCGGTAAGAGGGCGTTTCCCTCCTATTATCACCTTTTGCATGGCGTGAGGCTGCGACGACATATCTGCAGCGATACCTGACAAAATGGGCTGAGAAATGCTTACACTCGGCCAACTCTTTGTACTATCATTGACCGACATGGAGTTGTGGGCCGTTTCGGGCGCAAGGGGGGTCAATTGGCGGATGTAGCTAATCTACGTGGTGTCAAGGTCATGGTCATTGATGACAGCAACACGATCCGGCGCAGCGCAGAGATTTTTTTGGTGCAGGCGGGTTGCCAGGTGGTGCTGGCGGAAGATGGGTTCGATGCCTTGGCCAAGGTGGCGGATCATCAGCCCGATGTGATCTTCTGCGACATTATGATGCCCCGCCTGGACGGCTATCAGACCTGTGCTCTGATCAAGAAGAATGCCCGGTTCAAGACCACTCCGGTCATCATGCTGTCTTCCAAGGATGGTTTGTTCGACCGCGCCCGGGGACGCATGGTGGGGTCCGACCGTTATTTGACCAAACCATTTACCAAGGATAGCCTGTTGCAAACCGTTGCGAATTTCGCAGCGGGGGGTGACAGGCCCACTCAACAATAGCCAACAGAGGATCACGTTATGCCAGTCAAGAAAATTCTCGTCATTGACGATTCGCCAACCGAGCGCTTTTTTCTCGTCGATATCCTGAACAAAAAGGGATACCTGGTCGCCGTGGCGGAAAGCGGTGAGGAAGGGATTGCCAAAGCCAAGGCGGATAAACCGGATCTGATTTTGATGGATGTCGTCATGCCGGGGCTGAATGGCTACCAGGCGACGCGTTCGCTGACGCGCGATGAGGAGACCAAGAATATCCCCGTGATCATCTGCACGACCAAGGGCCAGGAAACCGACAAGATTTGGGGGCTGCGCCAGGGCGCGCTGGAATACATGGTGAAGCCGATTGATGCCAAGGAACTGCTGCAGAAGATTGCTTCTCTTCCCTGATTGACGGGTCATGGCCAGAAAAAAAACCAGTCTTAGGGATTTTCAGCAGTACCTGTCGGAACGGCTGAAGAGTGCGGCGCGGGGCCAGGTTTCCTCATCGCTGCTGGGGGTGCGCGCAGGGAAAGAAAACTGGCTGCTCGAGTTGTCCGAAGCGGGTGAGATCATCCAGTTGCCGCCGTTGACCCCGGTTCCCCTGACCAATGCTGCTTTTTCCGGCATTGCCAACATCCGCGGCAACCTCTATGCGGTGACTGATTTCTCGTATTTCCGCACGGGCGAACCGACGGTGCAAAACGCTTTTACGCGCCTGCTGCTGATCGGGGCCAAAATGGGTTCCAATGCCGCTTTACTGGTGACCCGCATGCAGGGGCTGAAGAATATCAAGGATTTTGAGCCGGTTAGCCGGCCTGAGGATGCGCCTGCCTGGATCGAGCAGCCCTACCGGGATCAGGCAGGTGAAATCTGGAATAAGTTGTCGGTCAGTGCGCTTTTGAATGACGAGCGGTTTATGAACATCGGGGCTTGAAATCCCGCAGCGACGATTCTCAGTGGAGGGTAGCATGGCGTTCAGTTTGAAACTTCCGAAATTCGGCAGCAAAGAGAAGTCAGCGAAGGACGAGGGGGCACTGACGGTTTCCTCGGTCATGCCCTCGCCGCTGGTGGAGGAACGCATGATGTCTCCGGCGCAGTTGCGGCACGGGCACAAGCCGAGCACCTCTTCCCGTATCTGGCTGCCACGCTTTATGACTGAAAAGCCGATCGAAACCCAGATCAAGTACCTGGGTCTCGTGGTGGTCGTCCTGGTACTGATTGCGGTCTGGCTCCAAGTCTGGGACAACGTCAGGACCAAGCGCAACGCGGCTTATCTGGCGGGTGCCGGCGAAATGCAGACGCTCTCGCAACGTTTGGCGCGGGTGACGCCGGCTGCGGTGCGTGGCGATGCGACGGCGCTGGCGCAGTTTGAGAAGGCGCGTTTCGAATTTTCGTCTGTGCAGGAGCGCCTAAGGACCGGGGGTGTGGTTGCCGGGGTCAATGTGCCGCCGGTTCCGCGCGTGGTATGGCCATACCTGGGTGAAGTTGTCAAACTGTGGCGGAAGACGGATGCCAACGCGACGGCCATTTCCGGTCAGCGCGATCTGCTCGTCACTCTGGGCAAGAGTTCGGCGGTGATTCAGGAGAAGGCCGCCCAGATCCAGGAATTTTCCGAGCAATTGGCGGCGACCAAACTGGCCAGCGGCGATACGGCCGAGGCGGCGAATGCCAACAAGATGGTGACGATTGCCCTGCGCATGATCAGAAAGGTCTTTGCCATGCAGGCGGGTGCCGAGCTCGAGCAGGCCGGCTCCGATACACCGGTACTCCTGAGCAAGGACGCCAAGCAGTTCCGCGATTTGCTCATTTCCTACGAACAGGAAGTGTATGAATACTGGCTGGGCCGCGATGTCCGGGAGTTTCGCGGCTTGTTGGACGGTTTTATGAAAACGACGCAGGACGCTCAGACCAAGGACAGGCTGGCGCGACTGGACAAGGTCTTCAATGAGTATGCCACTGCCGTTGCCAGCTTGCTCAAGAATGCGACCCAGCAGGTTCAGGCGCAGGACCAGGCGGTCGCGATATTGAAGGAAAGCGATGCCTTGCTTTCAGCTTGCGATAACTTGTCCAAAGCGCTTGATGTGGCGGGAAAGCAGCGCATCATCACGATCAGCCTGATCGTGATCGGCGTGCTGGCACTTGCCCTCTTGTTGCTGATGATCAAACTTTATCTTGATGATTCCCGCCGCCGTGCCGAGGAGGCTGAAAAACAACGCCTGGTGTCGGAAACCACCAATCGGGAAAATCAGGACGCCATTCTGCGCCTGATGAACGAGCTGGGAGACCTGGCGGATGGCGACCTGACCGTCACTGCAACGGTGAGCGAAAACATCACCGGTGCGATTGCCGACTCCATCAATTACACGATTGAAGAGCTGCGTGTCCTGGTGGGGCGCATTAACGACGCGGCGACGCGCGTGACGGCGGCGACCGAGATCGCCCGCAAGACCTCGGCCGAACTGATTGATGCCGCCGAAAAGCAATCGAGCGAAATTGAGGTGGTCGGTCGTCTGGCGCTTGACATGTCGGGGTCGATGACCAAGGTTTCCGGGGATGCCAACGAGTCGGCGCAGGTGGCGCGCCAATCCCTGACGGCGGCCGAGAACGGCATGGTGGCCGTGCAGGATTCCATCAAGGGCATGAATGAAATCCGCGGCCAGATCCAGGAAACCTCCAAGCGGATCAAGCGTCTGGGCGAAAGCTCGCAGGAGATCGGTGAAATCGTTGAGCTGATCTCGGACATTACCGAGCAGACTAACGTGCTGGCCTTGAATGCGGCGATTCAGGCGGCTTCCGCCGGTGAAGCCGGGCGTGGTTTTACGGTGGTTGCCGAGGAAGTGCAGCGCCTGGCCGAGCGCTCAGCCGAGGCGACGAAGCAGATCGCGGCGATCGTCAAGACCATTCAGACGGATACCCAGGATGCGGTGTCGGCCATGGAAGAGTCGACCCGCGGCGTGGTCGAGGGGGCGAAGCTCTCCGATGCGGCAGGTCAGGCGCTTTCGGAAATCGGCGAGGTCTCCCGCAATCTGGCACAACTGATTCAGGACATTTCCAGGTCGACGCAGGAACAGGCGGATTCGGCCTCCAATGTGGCCAACATCATGCAGGATATCCTGCACATTACCGAACAGACTTCGACGGGGACGCAGCGCACTGCCGAGGCTGTGGAAGAACTGAACAGTCTGGCCGCTGAACTCAAGGGTTCGGTTGCCGGCTTCAAGGTCGGATAAGCCTACGGACAGAGCCTATTTCTATGAATGCTGCGACTGAATTTGATCTGGGGCCCCTGACTTGGGTCAAGGGAGAGATCGATGCCGCGCTGGATCGTGCCGGTGAGGCGCTTGGCCAGTTCCGGGAAGAGAAGGATGCGACCAAGCTGAAGTTCTGTCGCACCCACATTCACCAGGTGCGCGGGGCGCTTGCCATTGTCGGTTTGGATGGGGTGACCCAGGTTACTGAGGCGCTCGAGGAACTGTTGTCGGGGCTCGAAGCCGATGGCGGCAAAGCGACGGATGAAATGCTCGGCGTGGTCGAGCGGGCGGTTTCGGCCATCCGGCAGTATCTGGACGATCTGATGGCAGGCGAGCCCAATCAGCCGTTGCGGCTGTTGCCGGCGTATCGCGCCATCAATGAGGCGCGCGGCGCGGCGCGTATCCGGCCTTCCGACCTGTTCTTTCCGGACCTATCCATCCGTCCGCCGAAGCGAGCTGAACCGGTGGCGCGGATCTCTCCCGAGGAATTCCGTGCCTGCCTGAAACGCGAGCGCATGCGGTTCCAGAAGGGATTGTTGTCCTGGTTGCGCCATCCTCAGGGCGTGTTGTCGGCGCAAAGCCAAGCGCAGATGCTGGAAGCGCTTGCTGCGATTGAAATAACCCAGGAGACACCAGCGGCACGCTCCTTCTGGTGGGTTTCGCAGGGTTTTGTCGACGCGCTTTCCGATCCGCATGTAGCTGCGGTGCAGGATACCAAACATCTTTGTGCCCGGATTGACCTACAGATTCGCCGTTTGCTGGAAGGCTCGCGCAACGTCGCCGAGCGCCTGTTGCGGGATGCCTTGTACTATGTCGGCCTGTCTGCCCCCGAGAGCGGCAAGGGGCTGGCCTCGGCCCTGCGATCGAGTTTTCAGCTGGAGAGCCTGGTTCCCAGGGGGGAACTCATGCAGACGACGGCGCCGCAGGAATTGGCGCTGCGCCGCTTGCGCGAAGTCATTGTCGCCACCGAGGAATTTTGGAACAAGTTCTGCGCTGGCAGCGCTGCTGCCCTTTCCGGTTTTGCCGAGCAGGCCAAGAACTGCGCGCAGGTCACCGTCACGGTTGGAAATACCGACCTCAAGCGGCTTGGTCAGGGCTTGGCCGCAGTAGCGGCGTGGTTGGCCGAACAGCCTTCCCGCCAGTCCGAATCGGTGGCGATGGAAGTCGCTACGGCTATTCTCCTGTTGCAGAATGCCCAGGAGAACTTTAAGCACTTGGGCCTCGACTTCGCTGCCCAGGTCGATCTCATGGTGGCCCGTTTGCACGCCTGCATTTCGGGAGAACAGGTCAGCAGCGAGGAAGAGATTCCGCTCCTCGATGAGATGAGCCGGCGGGCGCAGGAAAAACTCCTGATTTCCCAGGTGGCGCGCGAAATCCAGAACAATCTGGCGCTGATCGAGCGGGCCTTGGACAGCTTCTTCCGCGATCCCGAACAGGGCATCGACACTGCGGTCCTGGACGCGCCGATCAAGCAGGTCTCGGGCGCGCTGTCCATTTTGGGCCACGACAAGGCGCGCCAGTCCCTGCAGAGTTGCGCGGCGCAGATCAAGCGGTTTGGCGAGCCCGGCTACCGTCCGTCCGAGGCGGATTTCGAAGTGGTGGCACAGGACTTGTCCTCCCTTGGCTTTTTCATCGACAGTCTACAGACGGGCGCGATCGACTACGAGCAATTCTTGCGCAAGTTGCGTGGCGAAGAGCCTTCCGAGGAGGCGCCTGCCGAGGAGTCGCTGGAAGCCCAATTGGAAGAAACAGCCACCGTTGAGGCTGAAATTGAGCGGAAGAAGGAACAGACCCAGGCCCTGCTGGCTGCGCTCAAGCAATCGCCCGAAGATGAGGCGATCAGGAGCCAACTCAAGCGTAATCTGCAGGAATTGCAGGTCGATGGTGATTTGCTGGCGGACCACGAGCTGGCGGAAATCGCCAAGACGGCCTTGGCCGTGCTCGAATCTGGCGCGGGGGTGACGCAGGAAATCGACACGGCGCTGACGACAACGCTGAAGTCGCCGGTCGTCGAGGCGCCGGCGCCTACGGCCGAAACGATCAAATTGGCGCAGGCCTCGCATGAAGAAATCGATGCCGAGCTTCTGGAAATTTTCCTGGAAGAGGCGCAGGAAGTTCTTGCGACCATCGCTTCCGAACTCGAAAATCTGCGCGCACAGCCGCATGATGTCGATACCTTGACCAATATCCGGCGGGCCAGTCATACCCTCAAGGGCAGTGGCCGCATGGTCGGGCTCAAGGAGCTTGGCGAGGTCGCATGGGAGGTTGAGCAAACCCTCAACATGTGGCTGCGCCAGGAAATGGAAGTGACCCCGGACCTGCTCGATATGATTGGGCTGGAACGCGATGTGTTTACGGTCTGGGTGGACGAACTCAACAAAAAGTCAGGCCAGGTTCCCGATGCCTCCGCTTTGGTGGCGCTGGCCGTGCGTTTGCGTGGTGGCGAGCCGCCTGCCCCGAAGCCGACAACGGAGCCGGTCCAGGAAGCGATTCGGGAATCGGGGCCGGAGGCAGCGCCAGCGGCGGTCACCGCCGATGGGGCTGCGGCACCTGTCGAGCCTTCGGCCGTCCAGATTCTCGAGACACCTGAACCCGCACCTTCCGATGTCGCATCGATCGGGGTGGTCGAGGAGGCTGAAACCGAGACGCCTGGTCCGCTGGAGCAACCCGGAGCCGAGTTGGCATCCGAGCGCCAAGAGGAAGCCGCTGCCGAAGAATCGGCCCAGGAAATCGAATTCTCCTTTGGCGACTTTGTTGAACCGGCGCCGGAAGCAGAGTCGTCCGCCGCAGCCTCGGAAGAAGTTAAGATAATCCTGGGCGAGGAAGGCGCGGCGGAGGCAAAAGCGGAGGTGCCGCGCCCTTTTGAGCCAGAGCAGGCGGATTCGGATCTCCGCTTTGATTTTTCCGTTGGTGAGGCACCGCTCGTTTCAACTGAAGAGGGCGCACCCTTCGGCGAAGGGACCTCACCAGTCAGTGAATCGGTGGATGTGCAGTCTGCGGCGGCGGAAGGGGAAGCGTTGACGGCGGTCGAGCTCGAAGAACCGCTGGAAAGTCTGGTCTTGGAAGTGCAGGAACTTGGCGCTGCGGTTCCCGCACCCGAGGAGCCGTCCAAGAGCGACGGCTCTGACGATTTTGGCATTGCCTCCGGGTCTCTGGAGGAAATTACCCTGACCGAGGGCGAGCCCGAGGCCGTCGATGCGATGGTTTTCGGAACCCAGGCAGCACCGCCGGCGGAAGAAGCGGAGCCAATTGCTCCGCCGCAGGAATTGTTGGTTGAACTTGAGCAGGGCGAAGCGCTTGCAGAGGAAGCGACTCCCCTTCCTTCCGAGCCGGCGGAAGCGAAAGCCGGTCCGGAGGATTTGGGTCTGCACCTTGCTGAGGGCGGTGAGCCCGGTCAGGCCGCGCAGACCTTGTATGACATTTTCCTGGAAGAGGCGCGGCAGCATCTCGACACCCTGCAGCAGTCTTTTGCTGAAATGGAATCGAATCCGAAGGCACCGACGACCTTCGCCATGACGCGGGCTGCGCATACCTTGGGTGGAATCTCCGCCACGGTTGGCTTGATGCCGATCAACAAGGTGGCGATTGGTCTGGAACATGCGCTGATGCGGCGCGATGCCAGTGTTCAACCCGACAGCCTGGAAGGGATTGAGACTGTCAGGCAAAGTGTCCTCGCCCTTGAGGACATGTTTGCCGGACTGTCCAGCCAGATTCCGCCGGAATCGCAGCCGGTGCTGCTTGATGCGCTGGATTCCATTTTTCCCATCGCTTCACCGGAAGTGCCGCCGGCAGCCGATGAAGAGGCCGGAGCAGCGTCCGTTCCGGATGAAGTGCAGGTCGCCAGCGCGCAAGATGCCCAGATTGGCGCCGTGGCGGGCGTTGCCGTTCGCCTGCAGGATACGCCGCTGCTTAAGGACGAGCTGGACGAGCAGCTGCTGCCGATTTTTCTCGAAGAGGCTCAGGACCTGGTACAGGGGTTTGCCGAACAGCTGAACGCTTGGCGCGCCGACATCGCTGGCGCTGAAGCGCCGCGTGCCCTGGCTCGCCTGCTCCATACCTTCAAAGGCGGGGCGCGCATGGCGGGTGCCATGAATCTGGGCGAAATGACCCACTCGCTCGAAACAGGCCTGGAAGACGCGCTGCGCAGCGGTCAACTGTCCTTGCCCTTGCTTGAACAGATCGAGAGCGGCTGTGACACGCTGACCTGGGTCATCGAGCGTTTGTCGGCCGGGGAATCCCTGTCTTCGCTGGAGAAGGTCGAAATCGCCGTCGAGGCGACGCCCAAGGAGGAGAAGGTTGCCGAGGCTGTTGTTGCAGTCCAGGCAGAAGCCGTCCCGGCCAAGGCGGCGCCGCAGGCTCCTGCCGAGCATGAGACGGTCGACCGGCGATCGCAGCTCCGCGTGCGGGCTGATCTGGTGGACCGGCTGGTCAATGAGGCGGGTGAATTGTCGATCGCCCGGGCGCGGATTGAGGGCGAAATGCTCAGCCTCAAGGCCTCGTTGCTGGATCTGACGGAAAACATCATCCGCCTGCGCCGGCAGTTGCGGGAAATTGAAATCCAGTCGGAATCGCAAATGCAGGCCCGCACCCAGCATGCCCAGGAGGGCAAGGACGAATTCGATCCGCTGGAGCTCGACCGCTTCACCCGCTTCCAGGAATTGACGCGTTTCATGGCCGAGTCGGTCAACGACGTGGGGACGGTGCAGCAGAGCTTGCTGAAAAATCTGGACGATACCAATGCGGCGATCCTATCGCAGGCCCGCATGACGCGGTCGCTGCAGCAGGACCTGATGTCCATCCGCATGATGCCCTTCTCGACGCAGGCCGAGCGGCTGTATCGGATTGTCCGGCAAACCGCCAAAGAGCTCGGGAAGCGGGCCAATCTCGATATTCGGGGCGGGCATATCGAATTGGACCGTTCGGTGCTTGACAAGATCATGGCGCCGGTGGAGCACATGCTGCGTAACTCGCTGAGCCATGGCATCGAGGACAAAAGCGAACGTCTGGCCGCCGGCAAGTCGGAAGTGGGCGATATCTTGGTGACCTTGTCGCAGGAAGGCAATGAAATCGTCCTGGCGGTTGCTGATGACGGCGCCGGTCTGAATCCGGTCAAGATCAGGGCACGGGCGGAAAGTCTGGGTCTGTTGCCGCTTGGTGCCCAGATTGAAGACGCCGAACTGTTCGAGTTCATTTTCCAGCCCGGTTTTTCGACGGCCAGTGCGGTGACCCAGATCGCCGGGCGCGGCGTCGGCATGGACGTGGTGAAAGCGGAAGTCAGCAACCTGGGAGGGCGCGTCGAAATTGTGTCGACACCGGGCCAGGGCACGACCTTCCGGCTTTATCTGCCGCTCACCCTGACTGTGATGCAAACCCTGATGGTGCGCGCTGGCGGAGTGCTGTACGCCGTTCCTTCGACCATGATCGAGCAGGTTCTGGAAGTCAAGGAGGATCGGCTGATTGCGATTCGCAACGCCGGCCTGGCGGAATGGAAGGATAACCGCTATCCCTTCAGTTTCTTGCCGCACCTGTTGGGCGATACCGAGTCGCTGCCGGAAAGCCGGCGCCGCTACTGGATTTTGTTGTTGCGTTCCGGTGCCAAGCGGGTTTCGGTTCTGGTGGACGAGCTGCACGGCAACCAGGAAGAGGTCATCAAGAACATCGGCCCGCAGCTGGCGCGCGTGGCCGGCCTGGCTGGCGCCACGGTGCTGGGCGACGGGCGGGTGGTGTTGATTCTCAATCCTGTGGCTCTGGCGGGTCGCCAGCCGGTGGATAGCACGTTGCTGGCGGCAGGATTCAAGCCCGAAACCGAGGCCCCGGTACAGGAAGCCGAGACCATGCCGACCGTGCTGGTCGTCGACGACTCGCTGACGGTACGCAAGATTACCGGCCGCCTGTTGGCGCGCGAAGGCTATCAAGTCATTACTGCAAAGGATGGGGTCGACGCGCTCGAACATCTGGTCGAGACCATTCCGGACGTCATGTTGTCCGACATCGAAATGCCGCGCATGGATGGCTTTGATCTGGTGCGCAACGTGCGGGCCGATCCGCGCCTGGCCGATTTGCCGGTGATTATGATTACCTCGCGCACGGCCGAAAAACACCGCAACTACGCCCTTGAAATCGGCGCCAACGAATATTTGGGCAAACCCTACGAGGAAGAGAAGCTGCTTGAACTGATCGCCGGCTTTGTCAAGCAGAAGCGCGCGTCCTGATGGTTCTTATCGCGTCAACGCCCCTCAAGCACGAGGGGCGTTTTCTTTTGCCGGGCGATAGCGTGCCAGAGTCTGCTGTCGGGCGATTTCGTGATCGACAATGGGGGCTGGATAGTCCCTGCCGATGAGGGTGCCGCAGGCTTTCTGCGCAGGCAGGGGCATGCGCCAGGGGGCGTGCAGGTAACGGCTGGGGACTTGCCCCAATTCGGGAAGGTGGCGGCGGATGAAGACGCCTCCGGGATCGAATTTTCCGGATTGTGTGACCGGGTTGAAAATACGGAACCAGGGCTGCGCATCGCAGCCCGTTGAGGCAATCCATTGCCAGCCGCCGTTGTTGGCGGCGAGGTCGAAATCATTCAGATAGTCGGCGAAATGGCGTTCGCCCAGCCGCCAGTCGATGCCCAGGTCCTTGCATAGAAAGGAAGCGGTGACCATACGCAAGCGGTTGTGCATGTTGCCGGTACGGGCGAAATGGCGCATGGCGGCATCGACGAGCGGGTAGCCGGTCATGCCTTCCTTCCAGGCCTGCAGACCCTCGTCCCAATCGTTCCAGACGATCCGGTCGAATGACGCTTTGAAGGCATGGCCGACGACATCGGGATGGTGGTCCAGGATCTGGAAGTAGAAGTCGCGCCAGATCAATTCCTTGAGCCAGGTTTCGGCACCGGCGCCGGTCTGCTGCAGGGCATGAGCGACCAATTGCCGGATGGACAGGGTGCCGAAGCGCAAATGCGGCGAAAGCCCGGAAGTGCCGGCAATGGCGGGGTAATCGCGATCCAGGGGGTAACGAACAAGCCGTTCCTGGAACGCCGACCAGGTGGCTTGCGCGCCAGACATGCCGGGCAGCAGTCCGGTAGCGCTCAAATCGGTTTCTGCAAAACCAAGTTCGGACAGTGCCGGAAGCCTCGAAGCGAAAGGGAGCGGCGCTAGCGGACCGCTGGCCGGAAAGGGCGAGACCCCTTCGCAATGTGCCCGGAGCAACCAGGCGCGGGCGTAGGGGGTGAATACCGAAAATGCCTTGCCGGACGCGGTCAGGATGTCGCCGCCGTCAAAAATGGCCTGATCCTTGGGGGAAACAAAACCGATGCGGGATCGAGCCAGGGCCACCGCGACCTGTTGGTCTCGCGCTTTGGCTGCCGGTTCGTAGTCGCGGTTGGCAAAGACGGCTTGAACCCCAAGGCGTTTTGCTAGCTCGGGAATCTCCGTACTTGCCTTGCCCACCCGCAAGATCAGGCCACCGCCACGGGCGCGCAAAGCGGCATCCAGTTCGCGCAGGGAAGCATGAATGAATTGCAGGCGGCGATCGTGGCGGCCGGGCAGTTGGTCGAGAATGTCCCGGTCAAACACAAAGGCGCAGTACACTGCGCGGCTGCTGTGTAGCGCTGCGGCCAGAGCTGCGTGGTCATAGTCGCGCAGATCGCGGCGGAACCAAACCAGGGCGGATGAGAGCGGTATGGGAAGATTCATGTTTGGTTTGGACGGTATGGACGGTAAAATCTCCGGCTATGGAGAGCATAAACCTGACCGACAATTTTCTCATTGCCATGCCGACCATGAGCGACCCCTATTTTGGCGGGGCACTGGTGTATATCTGCCAGCATACCTCAGAGGGCGCCATGGGGGTGATCGTCAACCGTCCCATCGACATGAATTTGGGCACCTTTTTCAACCGGGTCGACCTGCCGCTGGAACAGGCTGATCTGGCCGAGCAGCCGATCTATTTCGGCGGGCCGGTACAACTCGATCGGGGCTTCGTACTGCATCGCCCGGTCGGCGAATGGCAGTCCACGCTGCCGGTGCTGGGCGGTGAAATCGGCTTGACCAGTTCGCGCGATGTGCTGACGTCGATGGGCAGTCTCGGCGTGCCACGCGATGCTTTGATTACGCTCGGCTATTCCGGTTGGGGCGCTGGCCAACTGGAAGCTGAAATCGGCCAGAATGCGTGGCTTTCGGTTCCGGCCAGCCACGCCATTCTGTTCGATTTGCCGGCTGAAGCGCGCCTGCCGGCTGCCATGCAGCCGCTCGGCATCACCTATGCACAACTTTCCGAGGTGGCAGGACATGCCTGAGGGGACGGTGCTGGCCTTTGACTTTGGCGAAAAACGCATTGGCGTCGCCATTGGCGAAACAACGCTGACCCAGGCGCATCCGCTGGCCGTCATCCGGGCGCAAAGCAAGGAAGAACGACGGCGCGCCATCGGCGAACTGATCCGGGAATGGCAGCCACAGCAGTTGGTCGTCGGCTTGCCGACCCACGCCGATGGCAAACCGCATGCGATGACCGATCTGTGCCGCACATTTGCCGCCTGGCTGTCCAGCCAGTTTTCCCTGCCGGTGGAACTGGCCGACGAGCGCCTGACTTCGTTCGACGCCGAGGCGCGACTGCGCGAAACCGGACGCAATGCCAAAACCATGAAGCCGCTGCTCGACGCCGTGGCTGCCCAACTCATCCTGCAAACCTGGTTCGATACCCATGTCCCCACTCCCCACACCCCTTCCTGACGCCGAGGCCCAGTGCCGGCAATTGGCGGAACTGATCCGGCCCCTGTTGGCCGAACGGCTGGCACTCGTCGGCATCCATAGCGGCGGCGTCTGGATCGCCGAACGGCTCAAGGAATTGCTTGGCCTTGGCGAGGAGATCGGTCACATCGATGTCTCCTTTTTCCGCGACGACTATGCCGCCAAGGGGCTACACCCCCAGGTCAGGCCGACGGTGATTCCCTTTGAGGTCGAGGGGCGGCATCTGATCCTGGTCGATGACGTGCTCTACACTGGCCGCACGACCCGCGCCGCCATCAACGAGCTGTTCGATTACGGTCGTCCGGCCAAGATCGAATTGGCGGTGCTGGCTGATCGCGGCGGGCGCGAATTGCCGATTGCGGCGCAATACTGCGTGTGGAAAACAGAGCCGCTGGCAGGCGCGGAAAACCTGGTGCTGGCCCGCGATACCGAAAACCGCCTGGTCTGGAGCCTTGAACATGTCTAATCCGCAACTCAATGCCCAAGGCGAACTGACCCATCTGCTTTCCATCGATGGCTTGCCGCGCGAGGTGCTTCACCATATTCTCGATACGGCGGCTTCCTTTATCGAGGTTTCGGACCGCGAGGTCAAGAAAGTGCCGCTGCTGCGCGGCAAAAGCGTCTTTAACCTCTTCTTCGAAAATTCGACCCGCACCCGCACCACGTTCGAGATTGCCGCCAAGCGTCTGTCGGCCGATGTGCTCAATCTCGACATCGCCCGCTCGGCCACGGCCAAAGGCGAGAGCTTGCTCGATACCATCGACAACCTGTGCGCCATGCACGCCGACATGTTTGTCGTGCGCCATGCTTCGAGCGGCGCGCCCTACTTGATTGCCGACCTTT
Source organism: Pseudomonadota bacterium (assembly GCA_022705135.1). Taxonomy (GTDB): domain Bacteria; phylum Pseudomonadota; class Gammaproteobacteria; order Burkholderiales; family Rhodocyclaceae; genus UBA1934. The sequence goes on from JAKJFA010000016.1 coordinate 18,566, forward strand.
TGCGCCACTTCGGACGCCACAACGTGCATGTCGTCAATGCCGGCGATGGGCGGCACGCGCATCCGACGCAGGGCCTGCTCGACATGTACACCATCCGCCACTACAAAAAGGAGTTTGGCAACCTGACGGTGGCCATTGTCGGCGATATCCTGCATTCGCGCGTGGCGCGCTCCAACATCGACGCGCTGAAGACGCTGGGTGTGCCGGAACTGCGCGTCATCGCGCCCAAGACGCTGCTGCCAAGCTACGCCAAGGAAATGGGCGTGCGCGTTTTTCACGACATGGCCGAGGGCCTCAAGGATTGCGACGTCGTCATCATGTTGCGCTTGCAGAACGAACGCATGAACGGCGCCATGCTGCCTTCAGCCGGCGAGTTTTTCAAATGCTACGGGCTGACCCGGGAAAAACTGGCGCTGGCCAAGCCGGACGCCATCGTGATGCATCCGGGGCCGATGAACCGGGGGGTCGAGATCGATTCCACGGTGGCGGATGGCCCCCAATCCGTGATTCTCAACCAGGTCACCTTCGGCATCGCCGTGCGCATGGCGGTGATGAGCATCGTTGCAGGAAACTAACATGAATCTCCACATTGCCAATGGCCGTCTCATTGACCCGAAAAACGGCCTCGATCAACGGGCCGATCTGTTTCTTGCCGAGGCTTGTGTCGCCGGTATCGGCCAGGCGCCGGCGGGCTTCGTTGCCGAAAAGACGCTGGATGCCGGCGGCTGCATCGTCTGCCCCGGGCTGGTCGATCTGTCGGCCCGACTGAAAGGAATCGACTCTGAACTGGCCGCAGCGGCGCGGGGCGGTGTAACCACCCTGGTGTGCCCACCCGGTATCAATCCGCCCCTCGATGAGCCGGAATTAGTCGAGCGCCTGGTGCGTCGCGCCGCCGAATGCGGCCTGGCGCGCGTCCTGCCGCTGGGGGCGCTGACCCAGAACCTGGGTGGCGAAAAACTGGCTGAGTTGGTCGGTTTGAGGCGCGCTGGTTGTATTGCCTTCTCGCAAGGCAAGCAGCCAATCACCGATACCTATGTCCTGTTGCGCGCCCTTGAATACGCCGCAACCTTTGGCTACGCGGTCTGGCTGCAGCCACAGGATTACTGGCTGTCGCGCAATGGGGTGGCGCATGATGGCCGGGTGGCAAGCAAGCTGGGACTGACGCCGATTCCGGCGGCGGCTGAAACCATTGCCGTCGGCACGTTCTTGCAACTGGCGCGAGAAAACGGCGTCCGCCTGCATCTGCGCAGTCTCTCCTCGGCGGCGGGCGTGCGCATGGTCGAGGAGGCGCAGCAAAGCGGTCTGCCGGTGACCTGCGACATCGGCGTGCATCATCTGCACCTGACCGAAAGCGCCATCGGATTTTTCGACAGTCATGCCCGCTTCGATCCGCCTCTGCGCGCCGAGGCGGATCGCGCTGCCTTGCGTGCCGCCGCCGCCCAGGGCGTGGCGGCGATCTGTTCCGACCATACTCCGACTGATGCCGACGACAAGGCGCTGCCGTTCGGCGAAGCCAAGCCGGGAGCAACCGGGCTGGAACTGCTCCTGGCGCTGACGCTGCAATGGGCGCAGGAGGAACATCTGCCGCTGGACAAGGCGCTGGCTCGGGTGACCTGCGATCCGGCGGCAGTGTGCGGCAGTCCGGCCGGGCACTTGAGTGTCAGCGCGCCGGCCGATGTCTGCATTTTCGATCCCGACGCCGAATGGACGGTGACGGCGGAAAGCCTGAAAAGCCGTGGCAAAAACACGCCGTTCATCGGGCAGATCCTGAAGGGCAAGGTGGTGACGACGCTGGTCGGCGGGCAGGTGGTCTATTCGGCTTGATTTTGACGTGGGGTCTGCCGCGACGGGGTTCGCTTTCGCCGGACGAAGTTGGGCTACGCCCTGTATAATATTGGCCACTCGAATTCTTGGGGTTGTGATGCAGGAAATCAAAGAGGGTTTGTTGCGCGAGGCCGTAGATGAGGTCATTCGATCCCGCCACTCGGTGCGGGCCTATCTCGACAAGCCGGTGCCGCGCGCGCTGATTGAGGACATCCTCTCCATCGCGGCGCGCTCGCCCTCGGGAACGAATACCCAGCCCTGGAATGTGCATGTGGTTGCGGGGGATGCGCTGCAGCGCCTGATTGCGGCGGTTTGCGCGGTGTTTGATGCGGACCCCGAGCATTGCGAGCCAGGTTACGACGAGGTTTATCTTCGCCAGTACGGCGAGCCTCAGCAATCGTACCGGCGGCAGTTGGGTAAGGCGCTCTATGGCCTGATGGGGATTGCCAAGGGAGACACGGCGGCAATGCTGGCGCAGCGGCGGCGCAATTTTCTTTTTTTTGGGGCGCCGGTCGGGTTGTTGTTTACCATCGACCGGAGTTTTGGGCGCGGCAGTTGGGCGGATGTCGGCATGTTCATGCAAACCATCATGCTGGCGGCGCGGGCGCGCGGCCTGGATACCTGTTCCCAGGCCTATTGGGTTGACTATGAGTCGGTCGTCGCGCGCATAATCGGCTGGCCGGAAAACCAGCGCCTGGTTTCCGGTATGGCGCTTGGCTACGCTGATCCGTCCGCGCCGGAAAACCGTTTGGTGTCGGAGCGGGCGGGGATTGACCAATTTGCGGTCTTCCACGGTCTGGGTTGACGTCAGGCGAAACCTATTTTGGGCCTGCGCGCCACTTCGGCGCAGCAGCCTGCAGCACCGGTTTATTTTGAAATGGGGATCATGATGGCCAGAGTAATGAGAGAGCAGCAACCCGCGTCTGCGGCGCAGCGCGAGCAGGTCAGGCAGTATTTTGCAGAGGAAGTGCTTGATGCGCTTTCTCACGTTATCGGCGATTTGAACTACGCCCAAGCAGCCCGCCTGATTGCCGCACAGCACGGACAGCTTGCCGACTTGCTTGAGGATTCGGTCTACGATGCAGTGCATCACATCGGCGACCCTTCGCGTTATGTCGACCAGGAGGTGCGCGGCATCGAGGTGCGTGGCTACGCCTCTGGCTACGTCCAGGCGCGTTCGGTCGAGGAGCAGCTGGATTTGCTGAACCGTGATCGCGAAAAATGGGGCGTCGGGGAATTTGTCCTGACCGAAGAGCAGAAGGTCTTGCTCCAACAGATGGATCCCAATCACCTTGAGGGGATTTTTTTGTTGCCGCCGTACAACATGATTGGGGTTTCGGGTTATCTTCCTGCCGTTGAAAAGATGCTCAACAACTTCTGGGGTATCTCGACCCTGCCCTATGGCTTGCGCGGCCTGCAGGAGACCGCCTCGAAGGTGCACCGCTTAAGGCACGAATGGCAGCGCCAGGGTTCCGGCAATCTGACCTTGGTTTGGGCGCAACTCGGCGCCCTTTATGCCGGCAAGAGTTCGTTACGCGCCAAGGAACTGATGTTGCGGCCTGAAGAGGGGGGTCTTGGGGTTTATGGCCTGCTCAGCATGTTGACGACGCATCCGGAGCGTCTGAAACAGAGCATTGATCCGGCGGTACTTTGCTGCGGCGACGAGGTGCCCATTGTCGGGGGATCACCGCGTGATTCCAGGGTGCCCGCGGTGTCGTTCTTCGGCAATACGTTGCGCTTTGATACCGTGCGTTGGGACGATTGTTCACCCGAATTCATGCCAGCGTCCATGCTGATTCCGCACAAGGTGGACTGATCCGGGGCGGGGGCGATCCCCCACCTTTTCTGCAACATCAACGATAGGAATTTTCGCGACATGGACGAAAAGTTGCGCGCTGCTGCGCTGGATTATCATTGCTGGCCAACTCCGGGCAAGGTTGCGGTGCTCCCCACCAAGACCCTGGCGACGCAGTATGACCTTTCACTGGCGTATTCGCCCGGTGTCGCGGCCGCCTGCGATGCCATTGTCGCTGACCCGGCCGAGGCGGCGCGCCTGACCTCGCGTGGCAATCTGGTGGCGGTGGTGAGTAACGGCACGGCGGTGCTCGGCCTCGGCGCCATCGGTGCGCTGGCGTCCAAGCCGGTGATGGAAGGCAAAGGGGTTTTGTTCAAGAAATTCGCCGGCGTCGACGTGTTTGACCTGGAGATCGACGAACGTGATCCGGACAGGCTGATCGACATCGTTGCGGCGCTTGAGCCGACGTTTGGCGGCATCAATCTGGAGGACATCAAGGCGCCGGAGTGCTTCTACATCGAGAAAAAGCTGCGCGAGCGGATGAAGATTCCGGTTTTCCACGACGACCAGCACGGCACCGCGATTGTCGTCGGCGCGGCGGTGCTGAACGGGCTGCATCTGATTGGCAAGGAACTGGATCAGGTCAAAGTGGTGACTTCCGGTGCCGGTGCCGCCGCGATTGCCTGTCTCGATCTGCTTCTCATGCTCGGGGTCAAGCGCGAGCATGTCTGGGTCACTGACCAGAAGGGCGTGATCTACCAGGGCCGCGAAGGCGGCATGGATAGTGACAAGGCGCGCTATGCGCAGAGTACCGATGCCCGGAGTCTGGCGGACATCATCGCCGATGCCGATGTGTTCCTGGGCCTTTCCGCTGCCGGGGTGCTGAAGCCGGAAATGGTGGCGAACATGGCGGCTAACCCCCTTATTCTGGCGCTGGCCAATCCGGTACCCGAGATTTTGCCGGAAGAGGTTCACGGGGTGCGCGATGATGCCATTGTCTGTACCGGGCGTTCCGATTACCCGAACCAGGTCAACAATGTCCTTTGTTTTCCCTTTATTTTCCGGGGCGCGCTCGATGTCGGGGCGACTACGATCAACGAGCCGATGAAATTGGCGGCGGTACGCGCCATTGCCGAACTGGCCCGCGCCGAACCCTGTGCGGCGGTCATTGCGGCCTACGGAAAAAGTGAGGGATTCGGGCCGGGCAATTTCATTCCTAAACCCTTTGACCCCCGCCTCATTACCCAGGTCGCACCGGCGGTGGCGAGGGCGGCGATGGAATCCGGTGTGGCCACCCGGCCGGTCAGCGATTGGGCGGCCTATCAGAAGAGCCTGCAGGAATTCGCCGACGGCCAAGGCGGAATCGCCTCGCGCCCCTTGTGGCCACGCAGTGCTGCTGGATCGTAGGCAGTCCGGCGCCTGCTTTCCCTGTGTTTCAAGCGGGGTGTTCTTAAGTTGGAAAATTTATCTAATGTGGTTTCTAGAAATATCTTCTATCCTTATATTTTTCTTGATTTTTATGAACGGTTTGCTAGACTCGCTCCATGCTTGCGCTTTTTCGGCGGGAGGCAAGGCATGAAGATCGGTTGGCATGTGGTGTTCCTTTTGGCGGGGCTGCTGGGCTTGGGCATGAGCGCCCAGGCGGGCGCCGGGCAGAAAGAGACTGGCCGTTTGGCGGCTGCCAGCAAGAAGTCCGTGCACAAGTCGCAGCCGCAAGCCAAAAAATCGGCCAGGAACGCCAAGACCACCAAGCGTGCCAAATCGGCGTCGACCAAAAAGGCTTCAAAGTCCGTTGCGGGCAAAAAGGTTCACAAGGCCGAGTTGCGGCAGGATCGGCTCGATCAGCAGCTTGAAGACGGCAAGCTGGCGCTCCATTCATCCTCGGCCTATGTGATCGATCAGCAAAGCGGCAAGGAATTGGTCGATAAGAATTCGAGCGTTGTGTTGCCGATTGCCTCCATCACAAAATTGATGACGGCAATGATCGTTCTTGACGCCCGGCAGGACATGCAGGAAGTCATTACGATTGGCGAGGAGGACGTCGATACGCTCAAGGGGACGCGTTCGCGCCTGCCTGTGGGTACGAGCATGACACGGATGACAGCCATGCTGCTGGCGCTCATGTCGTCGGAAAACCGCGCTGCCAACGCGCTCGGGCGCCATTATCCGGGGGGCTTGCCGGCTTTTGTCGCGGCGATGAACCTCAAAGCGCGCATCTTGGGCATGAACCACACCTCTTTTGAAGAGCCGACCGGACTTTCCAGCAACAATCTGTCGACCGCACGCGATCTCGCCGTTATGGTTGCTGCCGCCGCCAACTATCCTGAAATCAGTGCGGCTTCGACCACCGCTGAACTGCTGCTCGATATCAACGGACACATCCAGAAATTCAGCAACACCAACGCCCTGGTCAAGAATGAGGATTGGCGCATCGAAGTGTCGAAAACCGGCTTCATTTCCGAGGCTGGCCGTTGCCTGGTGATGAAAGCCTGGGTGACATCCCGTCCTGTCGTCATCGTTCTGCTCGATTCGAATGGGAAAATGACCCGGGTGGGTGATGCCAACCGGATCAAGCGCTGGATGGAAAGCGCCGGGATTGGGCGGAGAACCCCCGAGGTTTGACGTGGCCTCCTGGTTGTCCTGTCGTGTCTCTTTCTAAATTGGCCCGGTAAGCCGGATGAGACAGGCCAGCCGGTCGGGGTCGATGGCGCCGGCCTGACAGGCGGCCTGTAGTGCACATCCCGGCTCGTGCTCATGACGACAATCGCGGAAGCGGCACTGCCCCAAGTAGGGGCGAAACTCGATAAAGCAATGCTCAAGCGTGCCGCGGTCAATCTGGGCCAGGCCGAATTCCTGCAGGCCGGGGGAATCGATGAGATGGCTTTCGGCATCGAGGTGGTAGAGGCAGGCGTGGGTCGTCGTGTGCTTGCCGCTGGCAAGTGCCGTCGAAATCTCGCGTGTGACCGCGCCGGCCTCTGGCAGAAGGGCGTTGATGAGGGTCGATTTGCCCATTCCCGATTGCCCGACCAGGACGCTGGTGTGGCCAGCGAGAAAGGGGCGGAGCTGTTCCGCCTGATGAAGCGCCGACAGTTCCAGGGCGCGGTAACCGATGCGGCAAAAAGGCTCAAGTTGCTTTCGCGCCACAGGCAGCCGGTCGGTCAGATCGCATTTGTTGAGAACGATGAGACTGGCGATTTCCTGGTGTTCCGCTGCCAGCAGGGCACGGTGGATAAGATCGACAGAAAAGGCAGGTTCGGTGGCGACGACGACAACGAGCTGATCGACATTGGCCGCAATGAGCTTCTGCCGGAATTCATTGGAGCGGTAGAGGAGGCTGCGGCGCGGTTCGAGGTTTTCGACTACTCCCTGATCGCCCCCGGTTCGGCGGAACTGGACCTGGTCGCCACAGGCAAATTCACTCTTCTTGCCGCGCGGAAAGCAGCGTAGACGGCTGCCGTCGGCCAGTTCGACCAGATAGTGCCGGCCGTGCGCGGCAATGATGCGTCCGCGTTCAGGCATGCCGGGGCGTTTCGTTTTCGAGGTGGGCGATGCGCAGCGCCGCCGGCGGGTGCGAGTCGTAGAACAGCGAATGCCACGAATCCGGGGTCAGGGTGGCGGCATTGTCCTCATACAGCTTGACCAGGGCGCGGATGAGGTCTTCGGCGCTGGCATGGCGGGCGGCGTAGGCGTCGGCTTCAAATTCGTGGCGGCGCGACAACAGGCTTGCCAGCGGCGAGAAAATAAACGTGAAGATGGGCACGACGAGGAAGAAGAGGATGAGGGCCAGTGCTGTATTTTGGGCTGAAACGCCCAGCCCGGCGTAGAACCAGGGGGCATCGATCAGTTGTCCGAGAAGCCAGAGAAAGGCCAGGGACAACACAAACAGCAGGGCGATCCGTTTGGCGATATGGCGGCGCTTGAAATGGCCGAGTTCGTGTGCCAGGACGGCCTCGATTTCAGCGGGCTGCAGGCGCTCCAGCAGGGTGTCGAAAAAAACGATGCGCTTGTTGGCACCAAATCCGGCGAAATAAGCGTTGCCGTGGCTCGAGCGTTTGGAGCCGTCCATGACAAACAGGCCGCTGGCCGAGAAATCGCAGCGTTGGAGCAGGCTCTCGATGCGGTGCCTGAGTTCGCCATCGGCCAAGGGCGTGAATTTGTTGAACAGGGGCGCGATCCAGGTGGGATAAATGAAGAGGACAAGCAGGTTGAACACCGACCAGAAGGCCCAGACATAGAACCACCAGAAGGTGCCCATGGCACTCATCAGCCAGAGGATGGCGGCAAGCACCGGGATTCCGATGACGGCGGCGAGCGCAATGTGTTTGCCCAGATCGGCCAGGAAGAGCGCGGGCGTCATGCGGTTGAAGCCGAATTGTTCTTCGATGACAAACTGACGGTAGAGGGAAAAAGGCAGATCGACCAGGGCGGAAAGAGCAAACACACTGAAAATGAGAGCGATGCCATAGGGCAGGCCTTGCAGGTGGGCGCTCCAGAAGGTATGCAGGGCTTGGATGCCGCCGCCAAGGGTGAGGATCAGGAGCAAACCGGTTCCGGCCAGAGTGGAGATTCTGTCCAGCCGGGTTTTGGCGCAGGTGTAGTCAGCGGCCTTCTGGTGGGCGGAGAGCGGGATACGCTCGGAGAATTGAGCGGGAACCTGATGGCGATGCGCCATGATGTGGGTGATCTGGCGGCGTGCCAGCCAGAGCTGCATGAAGAGGGAGAATGCCAGCAGGCAAAGAAAAAGCAGGGTGAACGGGTGGGGCATGGCAAGGCCGGGATGGCAGGGGAAGGCTGGATTATCCCGGAAACTGCCGCGTTGCGCATCCGTTCGCTGTAGGCCCGCGGCAACTTGGAGTGCTTCGTGGCACGCAGGTCATCGTTCTGCCGTTTTTCTTCATTCCTCCTCGGCAATGCGGGTAGAATCGAGTCACCTGAACCGACGGTGAATTGCCTATGGCCCGCGATGCGAACAACCTCGTTTGGCTCGACATGGAAATGTCCGGCCTCGATCCCGAGAAGGATCGTATTCTCGAACTGGCCATCGTGGTGACGAACGGTATACTGGAACTGGTCGCCGAATCGCCCTCCTGGGTGGTGCATCAGAGCCAGGCCGTGCTGGTCGGCATGGATGACTGGAACCAGAAAACACATGGGCGCTCCGGCCTGATCGAGCGGGTCAGGGCGAGTGTTCAGGACGAAGGCGCAGTCCAGGCCGAGGCGCTGGAATTCCTGAAGAAATATGTGCCGCACGGGGTATCGCCGATGTGCGGCAACAGCATCGGCCAGGATCGCCGGTTCATGGTGCGCTATATGCCGGAGCTCGAGTCCTGGTTTCATTACCGCAATCTTGACGTCAGCACCCTCAAGGAATTGAGCAAGCGCTGGGCGCCGGAGGTCTACCGGGGATTCAAGAAGAAGAGCCGGCATACCGCGCTGGCCGACATCTACGAATCGATTGACGAGTTGAAGTACTACCGCGAGCACTTCTTGAAAACGTGAGGGCTTACCTGCGGTAAAGGGTGAAGCGCTCCCGGCGCTCGCCGGGGCGGTAGCCTTGCCAGACCTGTTTCCAGTCTTCGCCCCGCGGGGGCTTGGCTTGTGGTCCGCTGCGGACGATGAGCCAGTCACACTTGCCCTGGGGCCGGTAGGCTTTGGCTTCAACTCCGGAAAAATAGGCAAGCGAGGCGCGTTGCGTATCTCCAAGACCGATTTCGGAGACGCAGCCATGCCTGGGGGGGAGTTGGCGGGCAATGGCTTCGGCTACGGGCCGGTAACTGCGGCCATAGTCAAACCAGGGGAGCCAGAGCAGGGTGAGCAGCACCCAGAAGATGGTGATTCCCATCGCCCAATGTACCAGGCTGCGGTAGGGGGAGCGCGGCGTCGTTCGCATCATCCAGATCCACCAGAGGGTGCAGGCGATGCCGATGGCCACGGCCAGGATATTGATTTCCCCGCTAAATCCGGGGCGCAGGACGACCGTGCGCTGCGCCAGTTTTTGTGGCCATCCCAGCGCCAGCGCTGACCAGCCGATCCAGGCGAGAACGGCGAAGAAACTGAAGGTCATCATGGCGAACCAGTTGAGCGCGTTGGTGGCGCCGCGCCGCAGGCCAAGCGCGCCAGGGGTGGCGAGGAGCGCGATGGGTGGCAGGAGCAGCAGGGCGGGAATCTCCTGCGGCCGGTAGGTCAGCGTCAACATGGCGAGGGTGAGCGCGAACACGGCCAGCGGCAACGTGATTTCCGGGCTGTCCAGACGCTTGCGGCCGAGCCAGAGGGTCCAGCCGGCGATGAACAACGCCGGGAAGGCAAGGGCAGGCAAACGGCCAAGATAGCTGGCAAGGGCCCGGTACATGGGTGGGGGGGCGAAGAGTTGCGCCCATTCCGCTTGCAGCCAGTCGTGTAGGCGCTGGGGTTCGAGTGTGGCAAGCGCAATGGGCCAGGGCAGGGCCAACAGGGCGAACATCAGCCAGCCGAGCAGACAGGTGCGCCAGGCCGAACGTTCAGTCCGGGTCAGGAGGATAGCCAACGGTCCGGCGGCCATCAGCGGCACGGTGGGCGCGATGCCGGCGCCGAGCAGGCAGACAGCCAGCGAAACACCGTAAAACGTGGCTGCCAGTTGGGGCTTGCGGACGAAGACGGTGACGGCGGCCAGCGTTCCGCAATAAGCGGCGAGCGCTACCAGCATGGGCTGGGCGTCGTGGGTGTGCTGGATGAGGCCAACGCAGCCGGCGAGCAGGAGGGGCGCGGCGGCGGCACGTTCCTTGCCGTACAGTTCTCGGCTGCCATAGTACAGCGCCGCCAGGGCGAGGCTCACCCAAAGGCCGCTGGCCAGCCGCATGGCGTCGTGCAGCGGCAGCACCCAGGAGAACAGTTTGCCGGTCAGGGCGGCGCTCCAGTAATAGAGCGGTGGCTGATTGAAGATGCGGCCGGCCAGTTCGGGCGTCAGCCAGTCGTGATGGGCCAGGATGTTCCAGGCCACGCCGATGTGGATGGCGTCTTCGCCCTTCCATGGGTCGCGGCCGACGAGGCCGGCGATGACGTAAAAGGCGAGCATCCCCGCCAGCGCCTTGCCGGAGGGTGGGAGGGCCATTCCCCGGCGGAGCCGGGCGATGAGTTCGGTCATAAACCAAAAAGGCAGCCCGCTGGCTGCCTTTTCCTTGCGGTGGCGACGGTACGAGGCCTAGCCCGACTTGCGCAGGGCGCCGAATTTCTGGTTGAACTTCTCAACCCGGCCGGCGGTATCGACAATCTTTTGCTTGCCGGTGTAGAAGGGGTGGCAGGCCGAGCAGACTTCGATGTGCAAGGGCTTCTTCATGGTCGAGCGGGTAGTAAAGGTGTTGCCGCAGGAGCACGTCACCTGGACTTCAGCGTAATCGGGATGGATGGCGGACTTCATGGAGGATCCTTTCGTTCATGCGGCCGGCGGTATTGGCCGGCCTGAGAGGGCGCAATTATCCCGGAAAAATCAGCGGGATGCAACGGAAGAAAAGTGGCTGTGATTGAATTGACTATTCAATAATGAGTGGCGAAAAGCCTGGTCCGGAACAGCGCGAGGGCGACGAGCAAGGCGACTACTACTTGCATCCCATTTGTTTGGCGGCGTCTTTGGCTACCTGCAATTGCTGGGAGGCAGAGTTAACGAAAATATGTTGTGCCTCTGCAAGGCCAGGGGCATGTTCCTGGTTCTTTGAGGCAAGCGCTGATTCAATAATGGCCCTATCTTCCTGAACCTGCTGAATCTTGCTTGAAATTACTGTGCAGAAGGTGTTCAAAGCGCTCTCGTCCAATCCAGAGCTGCGTTTGTATGAAAGAACGAGGAGTTCAATCTCCTTGGTTAGAAGATCAACGTTTCTGGCCCGTGCAATTGCGGAGGCTCGTTTATGGTAGTCAGCAAGATGCTGCTTAAAAAACAACTGTGCCGTGAAAAAACCGCATGCAAAAGCGATGGAAATGATAACCAGAACGACGAAAACTCTCTTGGCTGTCATAACCTGTTGCCTTCTAGTCATTTATGAGCGGCATGACGGATATCGCTTAGCCGCGCCGCATGGCGTCGAAAAAGTCAGCATTGCTCTTGGTGGATTTGACCTTGTCGAGCAGGAATTCGACCGCAGCCAGATCATCCATCGGGTAGAGCAATTTGCGCAGCACCCACATTTTCTGCAGGACGTCGGGTTTCAATAGCAGTTCTTCACGGCGGGTGCCGGAACGATTGACATTAATCGACGGGTAAATCCGCTTTTCCGACATCTTGCGGTCGAGGTGGATTTCCATGTTGCCGGTGCCCTTGAATTCCTCGTAAATCACGTCGTCCATGCGCGATCCGGTTTCGATCAGTGCGGTGGCGATGATGGTCAGCGAACCGCCTTCCTCGATATTGCGGGCGGCGCCAAAGAAGCGCTTGGGTTTTTGCAAGGCGTTGGCGTCGACGCCTCCGGTCAGCACCTTGCCGGAAGCGGGCTGTACGGTGTTGTAGGCCCGGGCGAGACGGGTGATGGAATCGAGCAGGATGACCACGTCTTTTTTGTGTTCGACCAGACGCCTGGCCTTCTCGATGACCATTTCGGCGACTGTGACATGGCGGGTGGCGGGTTCGTCGAAAGTGGAGGCGACGACTTCGCCGCGCACGGTGCGGGTCATTTCCGTGACTTCTTCCGGGCGTTCATCGATGAGCAGGACGATGAGGACGACTTCCGGATGGTTACTGGTGATGGCGTGGGCGATGTGTTGCAGCATCACGGTCTTGCCTGATTTGGGCGGTGAGACGATGAGGCCGCGCTGACCGGCGCCGATCGGGGCGATCATGTCGATGACGCGGCTGGTGATGTTCTCCTCGGCCCGGATGTCGCGCTCCAGTTGCAGCATCCGGGTTGGATGCAGCGGCGTCAGGTTCTCGAACATGATCTTGTTCTTGGTCGCCTCGGGCGGCTCGCCGTTGATTCGTTCGAGCTTGGTCATGGCGACATAGCGTTCGCCTTCCTTCGGGACGCGGATCTCGCCCTCGATCGAATCGCCGGTGCGCAGATTGAAGCGCCGGATTTGCGACGGCGAAACGTAGATGTCGTCGGTGCCGGCCAAATAGGAACTGTCGGGCGAGCGCAGGAAGCCGAAGCCGTCGGGCAGGATTTCCAGGGTGCCATCGCCGAAAATGGCTTCTCCTTTTTTTGCTTCACTCTTCAACAGTGCAAAGAGCAGATCCTGCTTGCGCAGACGGTTGGCATTCTCGATGCCGGCTTCGGCCGCCATTTCAAGCAGGCGGCTGAGGTGGAGTGTTTTGAGTTCGGAAAGATGCATATAAGCACACGGCGCCCTTGTCGTGGCCGATGGGCCGGGCGCGGTCTTTCAATGGATTGGAGGGGGGAGGGACACAGGCGCCTGAAGGGGCGCTTTCGTACTTCAGGTGCGCAGCATAGGGGGATTAAAGGTTGCTGTCAATAAATGCGGCAAGTTGGGATTTGGACAGGGCACCGACACGTGTCGCTTCGACGTTGCCATTCTTGAAGATCATCAGGGTGGGAATGCCGCGAATGCCGAATTTCGCCGGCGTATTCTGGTTGTCGTCAATGTTGAGTTTGGCTACCTTGAGTCTGCCGGCGTATTCGACGGCGATTTCATCAAGGATGGGGGCGATCATTTTGCACGGACCACACCACTCGGCCCAGTAATCGACCAGGACGGCTTGGGGGGATTCCAAGACTTCCGCTTCGAAGCTGTCGTCGGTGACGTAGTGGATGTGTTCGCTCATGTGGGATCTTTCGTTGCGTTGGAAGAAGGCGCGGCCGCACGGACGCGGCCCCCGCGTTGCGGAGGGCCGCGCCGTTCGCGCTGAAATTAGAACTTGAATTTGTTCATCTGGGCTTCGGTGTAGTAGTCCAGGCCCTGCGCCGTCAGATGCACACGCTTGGGAGCATCGGGATTTTTCTGGTAGCTCTCTTCATCTCTCGCTACATATCCCTTGTAATAAAGGTACTGGAAGTCAGAGACCAGTTCTTCCTTGCCACATTTCAGCGTGTCCATGACCAGGGTGGTTTCAGTAAATTCAAACCCATGCTTTTCCCAGAACTGGTAGAGGACATGCACGATTTGCTCGCGGATGTTCTGATGGCGTTTGACTGAGGCGAAGTCGTCCGACATATTTTCCTGTCCCGTGGTTTTGCTCAGGGGGGCAGGCCCCTGCGGGAAGAGGTTTCTGCCGACCATGCTATTGATGACCGCACCCGCCGCAGCCCACATGCACTGGATGGCGACCAGGACGAGCAGGATGCCGATGATGGTTGCCATTGGCTTGTGCAGGTCGTGGTTGAACAGGGCAAACAGGTTGGCGATGAAAATCAGGTTGAATTCGACCAGGACGAGGGCGAGGTTCCGGCTGACATACAGGAAGCCGATGAGCAGGAACATCGACAGGGCGAGGAAGACGAGGTAAATGAAGCCCTTGGTGACCGGGTCGGCAGGCATTGCCGCAGAGGTGACCCAGGAATTGCACACCCAGAGCACGCCATAGACGGTAAAGGTCGTGGCGCCCAGGACGTTCTTGTTAATGAGGTCGACGACGCCAGCGTAAATCTGCAAGACGCCAGCGGTCAGCAGCATCCAGCGCCAGGCTTGGGGATCGGCGCCGCTGGTCCAGCCGAATTCGATCGGCGCCAATACCATGCAACCGATGGCCAAGCCAATCAGGCCGATCGGTGTGGGGTTGCCAAAAAGTTCAGTCGTTTTTGCTTTCATAGATCCTCCCAGGAGACAAAGAAAACCAGCCGATACCAATGCCTCCATACTATAACAACAACAAGAGGATGGGGAGTCCTCGCTGGTCAGCCAGAGAAAAAAGGGGGCCGCAGCCCCCTGGGATTGCTTCGGCGTGCTTAGATAGGCAGAAGCTCGCGGCCGAATTGTTCGTTCAGGATTTCGGCGATCGCCAGATAGAAGGCGCTGGCGCCGCAGAGGATGCCTTCCCAGCCGGCCAGTCTGCCGATCAGTTCGGAGCCGGTCCAGTTGTGCGCGGCCAGCAGGAAGAACAGGATGAAGAGCAGGAAGAAGATGATCTGCAGGACGCGGTTGGCCTTTAGCGTTCCGATGAACATGAAGAAGGAGAACAGGCCCCAGATGAACAGGTACCAGCCCATGAAGCCGGCCGGAGTGGCCTCGGTCCAGCCCAGTTTGGGGAACACCCAGATGCCGCACAGAGTCAGCCAGAAGAAACCGTAGGAAATGAAGGCGGTGGCGGCGAAGGTATTACCCTTGCGCGAGCCGAGAATGCCGGCGATGACTTGCGAAATGCCGCCGTAAAAAATACCCATGGCGATGATCATGGCGCTGACCGGGTAGAACCCTGCGTTGTGGATGTTGAGCAGGATGGTCGTCATGCCGAAGCCCAGAAGCCCGATGGGCCCGAAGTTGGCCGAGGGGATATCCTTGGCGGTGTAAGGCCGGTTGATGACGGTGTAGGGCAGATTGGTCTGCTGCATCTCAGGTGCTTGAATCATGTTGTGTTACTCCGGTTGGTTGAAAAAACCTGAATGGTTTGGGCGCCTTTCCGGGCCGCCCCGGCCGATCTCTAAGCGTGTTCCCCTGGATAGCAGGCTGTTGAGACCTTCGTCGCGCGTCGCGCATCTGTGCATTTTTCGTATCAAACGCAATCTCCCAGCGAGTTCTTCAACAGCCTGCTAGATGACAAACACCAGGTTTTTGGAAAACGGATTGCCGGGCACGGTCTCGCCGGGATACCCCCGCTGGTGGCTGATGATGCGCGTCTTGCGGAGGTGAAAGTCGACGTTGTAATGGGTGTGGCCATGGATCCAGGCGTCGATCTGATGGTACTTGATGACATGATCGAGATTGCTGATGAAGGCTGAAGACATCATATCCTCGGCGTGCTTGGGGTCGTTGCAGAGGCTGGTTGGGGCGTGGTGGGTGACGACGACAGTCTTGCCCGGCCAGGGCTGGTCAAGCTCGCGTTGCAGCCATTTGCTCGATTGGTCGAAGAGCCAGAGGGTATCTTCGGGTTGCAGCGGTTCCTGATTGGGTTTGACGATGGACTGGTAGTCCGGCATGAGGCCGCGGGCGAGCTGCTTGCAGGCGCTGAAATTATCAGTGCCGAAGAGCTGGAAATCGGTCCACAAGGTGCAGCCGAGAAAGCGGGTCTGGCCATGAATGTAACGATTGCGTTCGAGGACATGGACTCGGGTGCCCTGGGTCAGCAATTTGGCTTCGGTGATGAGCCCCGGAAAACTGTGCTGGTAGTGTTCGTGGTTGCCGAAGACGTAGAGCACCGGTTTTTCCAGTTGGTTCGCCTGGCGGATGGCCCAGTGCACTCCGTCCAGTCCTTCGCCGATGTCCCCCGCCAGGACGATGACCTCGGCCTCGGTTTTTGGAATGTCGAACTCGGCCTGCGCTTCGAAGTGCAAATCGGAAAAAACCTGGATGTCCATGAACGATGGGGCGACCGCCGGTTATTGTTGTTAACTCTTAACTCATTCCCGTGAAATCGAGACGCAATTTCGCCAAAAAGTCGTTGATCTTGTTGAAGACGTTTTTTAGGGTCATCTGCTCGATATGGGTCATCGACTTCAGGTGAATGAAGTTGTCGATTGTCTGTCCGCTCTTGGCCTCCATGGCTTGGTGCTTGAGGCGCAACTGCATTAGGAAGTCATACACCAGTTGAATTTCACTGAATTCGTATTCTGAGAACACCTTCTGTTCGTAAAGCCGGCGCATGCGGTTCATGGTGTTGGTTTCGCTGATATGGTGCTTCAAGGCCTGGGCGCGTGCGATGTTGACGATGGGCATCATGGCGGCCTTGATGTCGAAACTGCCTTCCGGCTCGCCCGGAGCGGCGGTGACAATGCCGCCGAAAACACCGAGGGGCGGCTTGTAGCGAAGGGCATTCTCGGCCAGTAGGTAAATGAACAGAGGATGCTTTTGCCAGGCTATGTCGACGTGATCGCGCAACTGATCGACCAACGTCTTGTCGCCGAAAACACAGCGGAAGTCGAAGAAAATATTGACTTCCAGCATGTCTTGCGGCTCGGCCGTGTGGATCCAGCGCGAGAAATAATATTTCCAGGTGTCCAGCGGCTGGCACCAATCCGGGTTCTGCGCCATGATGTTGCCCTGGCAGTAGCTGTAGCCGATCTCATCCAGCCAGGCGCAGACCTTGCGGCTCATGGCCAGGAAATAATTGCGGGTCTCCTCCAGTCGGTCTTCGGGTACACCGTCGTCGAAAATGATGGCGTTGTCCTGGTCGGTGCACAGGGTCTGTTCCTCGCGCCCGACGCTGCCCAGAACAACAAAAGCAAAATTGGCGGGTGGATCGCCGAGTTCGCTGATGGCGAGGTTGATGAGTTTGCGGATGATGACGTCGGACAGGTTGGAAATGATGCGGGTGACGTTTTGCGGCCGGCTGCCACTGTCGAGGACGGCTTTGACCCGCATGGGCAGCTTTTCGCGCCGCAAGGCGATTTCGCCGGGCGTTTCAGCACGCTGGATGGACTGGATGAGCGAAACGGCCGAATAGCCCTGGATTTTGACCAGGTCGGCGCGGTTGATCATGCCGTAGATGCGTCCGCCGGCGTCCTCGACGGCGAGGTAGGCGATGCGCTCGTCCTGCATGACCAGAGCGGCTTCAAATACGAGCGCCCGGTCCGGGATGGTGATGATGGGTGCCGTCATGATGTTGACGATGGGCGAGTCGGTGTCGATCTGCCGGGAGACGGCCCTTTTGCGGATGTCGTGGTCGGTGACGATGCCGATGTACTGGCCATCCTCGGCGGTGATCAGGAGAGCGCTGGCTTCCTTCTGGTCCATGAGCAGGGTGGCGCGGCGGATGGAAGTCTGCATGCTGCAGGAGACGGCTTCGTGAATGAGTTCTTTGATGCTGTGGTTGAGGAAGTGGAGCGAAGTTTGCAGTTCGGCGATGAGGGCATCGCGCTCCTCCTCGACGCGCCTGCGTTCCACCTGGCCGAATTTGCTGACATCGCGGGCAATGAGGATGATGCCCGGCCGGCCGGAAAAGTCGATGGTCGAGGCGGTCATCATCACTTCCAGCGTCTGGCCGTCCTTCTTGACCAAGCTGGCCTCGAATTGCGCTGGTACTTTCTCTCCTGAAATTAGTGCCTGGACATATTTCAATCCTTGGTTTTCCCTGCCCTGGTCCTCGGTGGCCAGGATATCGAACAGGCCGAGCAGCTTGAATTCGGCATCGCTATACCCCAGCATGGAGACGAGTGTTTTGTTGGCGATCATGTCGCGGTTGTTGAGCAACATGATGAGACCATCGGTCGAGGCTTCGACCAGGGCCTGGTACTTGTCCTTTGATTCGACCAGGTTCGATTCGGCCATCTGCCTGGCCCTCTCGATCCCGACCCCCTGCAGCACGACGAAAACGATGATGCCACCGATGATGAGGATGATGGCGATGGAAACGAGCAGGATGTTGTCGGTCAGTTTCTGGATATCGTGGTGGACGTCCTCGATGTAGATACCGGTGCCGACGATCCAGCCCCAGGGCTCAAAGCCTTTGACATAGGACAATTTGGCGACGACCTTGTTGGGGTCGTTTTTCCACTGCCACATGTAATCGACGTAGCCGCTCTTTTTTTCCTTGACCAGGTTGGCGAATTCGAGAAAGAGGCGTTTGCCGTTCGGGTCCTTGAAATCGGTGACATCCCTGAATTCGAGGTCTGAACGGTAGGGGTGGGCGATCATGCGCGGATGCTCATCGAGCAGCCAGAAGTAATCCTTGCCCTCCTCGCCATAGCGCAGGGAGTTGATTGCCGTACGCGCCATTTTCTGGGCTTCCAGCTTGGTCATGCGCCCGGCTACCTGCTCGTTGTGAAAATCCGCCAGGACACTCCACGCCGTTTCGGTCAGCTGCTTGATCATCTCCCGGCGCTCGTTCATCATCGCCCGCTCGAAGGTGGGGATGATGAAGAACTGGATCAGGCAGACGAAAAAGACAATGGCGATGGAGGCCGGGATAGCCATCCGCAGAAGAAAAAATTGCCAGTTTCTGGGGTCCCTGTGCATGGGGTTACTACCGGATCTTTAAAGGGTGGTGGACTGTGGAGGGTAGTATAACTGAAGCGGCTTTTGCCGGGTTGTCCTCTGCTGCCGAAAACGGTGGGTCTTCCCGGTGGTTCTTTCAGGATGTGGTTGTTTTGTCTCATCCCTGAAAGAAGGCGCCGTACAGTCCCATGGAGTGTTTCAACAAGCTGCTATTATTCATTCTGTCTGCTCAAGGGGATTCGTCTTTATGAAATACCTGCTTTTTTGTTTGTTGGCGCTGTGTTGCTTGGGAAGCGCGGTAGGCGCAGAGGTCTTTGGTACGGTCGATGCCTTGGTGGGAGATGCCTATGTGCTGGATTCTTCCGGTGAATCTTTTCCGTTGACCAAAGGACGTGAAATCCACGAAGGCGAAAGTATCGGTACCCGCCAAGATGGCGAAGTACATCTGTTGACCATGGATGGCGGCTTGCTTGCGCTACGCCCGAATACCCTATTTCGGGTTGATGCCTACAAGGCGGGCCAGACGGACGATGACAGAATCTACATGACCTTGCTCAAGGGAGCGTTGCGCTCTATTACCGGTTGGATCGGCAAGGTCAGAAAGGATGCTTACCAACTCAAGACGCCAACGGCGACGATTGGCGTTCGCGGTACTGATCACGAAACGCTGGTCCTTGAGCATGCGGTGGAGGGCTACGAAGCGGGTACCTATCATCGCGTGACTGAGGGAGCGACGGTGATGCGCGCTGAAAAGGAGGAATTGCACGTGAAAGGGGGCGAGGCGGGTTTCCTTTCTCATTCTGCAGGGGCCGTACCGCGGCGCCTGGCACTGGTTCCGAAGCTGTTTTTAGAGCGCCGGTTGCGGCTTGAACACCGGGTGCCGGAACGGCGCGATATGCTTAAGGGGGTTATTGAGCAATTACCTGAGAAACGAGCCGAGCGCATGAAGCAGATATTGCATGAAGCGGGTCGGGACAGGCGTGAAGCCGGACAGGATAGGCCGGAAGCAGGTCAGGACAGGCCGGAGGCAGGTCAGGACAGGCATGAAATGAGGCAGGATAGGCGGGAAGCTGGGCCGGAAGGTCGTGAGGGTGTGCGCCGGCGTGTGATTCGCCGGACGCAGCAGCGTCGCTGATGAGCGAATGATGGGGTGAATCTGCGCGTGAAACAGAAGGGGGGAGAGGTGTTTGGAAATAACAAGTGGTGTTGGGTTCCCGCACTATTTTTGCTGATTGTTGAATCGGCTTGGGCGGGGGCGGATGCGGAGTTGAGATTGGGCAGTGGCCCTGACGGATACCGCTCGCATGAAGTTTCGGCCTGGGTCGATGTTTTTCACTGGCCACTTGTTTTCGATGCGCGGCATTTTTTGGCGCACAGTTCGGAAGGACGCCTGCTCGAGGAAATGGATTGGGGACTTTCGTGGCAGCCTGCTGAGTGGTTGCTGGCGAATTACAAGCAAAAGAGGACGCGTGGCGAAGATCTTGATATTAGAACCAACGAGGTTGGCGCGGAGTTCGTTATTTCCAGCTTGTGGCAAGCTGAGCGGCAAACCCGGTTTGGCCTGGCATACGGAAAGTCCGTCTATAGTTCGAATGCTCCTCATCCAGTCGTAGCAGCGCTGATGTCCGGCATTTTGCCAGAGGCAGAAAAATATTCGTATTCGATTGAGCAGGAAATCCTGTCAGAATTCAGCGTGTCACTTGGTTATGATGAGTACCGTTATTCGAAGGATCCTCTCAGTGTGGCCAGATTCCTGTTGCGCCGTTTGCGCCGGCCCAACAGTAGTGTGTTCGAACTGACCAGCTTTGCGGATCATTCGGCCAATCTGGAGCTGAGTTGGCGCCCTTCCGAGATTTGGTCGCTGAAATTCTCTAAAGCGCGAACGGTAACAGTGGCGCAGCAGAGGCTCGATTCTCTCGGTCTGGAAACCTCTTACCGTTTCAATAAGGCTTTCCAGATGGGGGCTTCGGTAACGCATTCGACGTCTACTGATGTCAGGCGCCCGAATGGAACAATCCTCGTCGAAGGGACAGCGAGCAATTACTTTGAAATTTTTGGCCGGCTGAGTTTTGATTAGCAGCCTGTTAAAAACCCAAACCATTGGTGTTAGGGGGCAGCCCCATAATTCGGCACATGGGGCATAATAAACGACCTGCAGAAGTTTTCCCCTTGGCGTCACCGCATATGCGGCAGTAGTAGAGAAACCGCATAACCTACCGCATCAAAATCATCGGTGACCGCTGCAGGGGCTAATGGATCCAAGGAGATAGCCCAAAAATGCTGCTGATGATCGACAACTACGACAGTTTTACCTACAACTTGGTCCAGTATTTCGGCGAATTGGGTCAGGAGGTCCGGGTGTTCCGCAACGATGCGATTTCGCTCAACGAGATCGCCCGTCTCAAGCCGGACTACCTGGTGATTTCGCCCGGCCCGGCAACGCCGGCGCAGGCCGGAATTTCGCTGGCGGCGATCCGCGAATTCGCCGGCAAGATTCCCATTTTTGGTGTCTGTCTCGGTCACCAGGCCATTGGTGAAGCGTTTGGCGGCAAGGTTGTCCATGCCCAAAAGCTGATGCACGGCAAGGTGTCGCCGGTGCATCACAAGGAGGTTGGTGTTTTTCAGGGCCTGCCGAATCCGCTGACCTGCACGCGTTACCACTCGCTCGCCATCGAGCGTGCATCCTGTCCGGATTGCCTGGAAATCACCGCCTGGACGGAGGATGGCGAAATCATGGGGCTGCGCCACAAGACTCTGGCGGTTGAGGGCGTGCAGTTTCATCCCGAATCCATCCTGACCGAACAGGGCCACGATTTGTTGAACAACTTTCTCCAACAGGGAAAACCGATCCATCGGGAGGCCGCATGATTACGCCGCAGGAAGCGCTGCAGCGCACGATTGAACACCGCGAAATCTTCCACGACGAGATGCTGCACCTGATGCGGCAAATCATGTCCGGCGAAATGTCACC